>CAZYWA010000818.1:0-2492 GCA_964650975.1 uncultured bacterium | reverse complement strand
TCGATGGAATGCCCCGGAAAAGGCCCGGGTACGCCTTGCCGTCGAGGACGTTGTAGCGCGCCAGGCGCAGCACGCACCCGAATACGTAGACCAGTCCCAGGAGATGCAGGAGCCGCGGTCCGCTGAGCGGCCCGGTCGGCTCGCCGACGCCCGCCAGCAAGAACGCCGGCGCCAGCCCGAACGACACGAAGTCCGCGAACGAGTCGAGCTCGCCGCCGATCCGGCTCTGCGCCGAGAGCAAGCGCGCCAGCGGTCCGTCGAGCCCGTCGAGCAGCACCGAGTAGAGGATCAGCCAGCCCGCTTTCTCGGAGAAGCCCTGGACCCCGTACAGGATCGACGCCAGCCCACAACTCAAGCTCAGCAGCGTCACCGCATTGGGCGGGATGTAGCGGAGCGATGACATGAGCGAGCGGTTACTCGTCGCTCACGACTTGGGCGCAGGCTGCGGTGCCGCGCCGGTGGTGATGCGCTTGAGCGCGCCATCGAGCTCCGCGCCCACCATCCCGGTGGCGGTGGGAGCCAGGGCCTCGAGCCGCGGCAACGCCTCCTTGGCGTCGGGTCCCACGGCACCGAGGGCCCACACCGCATACGCGCGCACTTGCTCGCTGGGGTCGTCGAGGGCCTTGAGGAGCGCTGGAATGGCGGGCTTCGCGTCCACGTCGAACGTGCCGATCGAGAGCGCGGCCGAGCGACGCACACCGGCGATCGGGTCGTTCATCGCCTCGATCAGCGGCGGCAGCACGCGGCTCGCCGGCGCGCTGATCAGCCCCAGCGACCAGGCCGACCACTGGCGCACCATCCGCGCCTCGTCGTGAAGCGCGTCGATCAGCGGTCCGACGCTGCTCGACGCCGCCGGGCCGATCTTTCCCATGGCCCGCGCGGCGCACATGCGCGGTCCGGCTTCCGGGTCCTTGAAGAGTGCCAGCAGCGGTTGAACCGCGCCCGCGGCCTTGTCCTTCATGGTGCCCAATCCCCACGCGGCGCCGATCCGCGCCTCGGGATCCGGGTCCTTCAGATACTTCACCAGGCCGGCCACGGTGAAAGCCGGCTTCCATCCGAACTGCCCGAGCGCGAACGCGGCGACGCGTCGCTGGGCGGAAGGCCCGTGGTCGAGCACGTCGAAGAGCGGCTCGAGCCCTTTGTCGCCCATGGCCTTGAGCTCCGCCCGCGCTTGGAACGACACGCTCGGATCGGATTCGAGGAGGCTGACCATGTGATCGAAGCGGACCTTGCGCTGGTGCGAGCGATAGCCCAGCACCGCGGCCAGGCCGACCGCAAACACCAGCAGCACGCGGATCTTGGTGTTCTTCATCCAGGCCTCGGCAGTCGGAGCATGGGTCGCAACGGGCGGCCCGCTAGTCTGACACCACCGTCCCCTCAAGTCACGGAGCCCCCGGCGTTTTCTCGCGTGCTCCGCCTTGGATGGCTCGCGGCGGGAGGGCTATAGTGCCCGCGAATCGCGTGTCTGCTGGCGCCGCGACTTCGCGGTGCCGGCTTCGGATTCGATCTCGCCAACGCGCGGAGGCGTTCATGGCATCGATCTCGAGTCGCGCAGCACGACGGCGCTGGATCGGGCTGGTCGCGGGGCTGGGCCTCGCGACGCTGCCGGCGGCGAGCTGCGGCGGTGGCGGCGGCAACGGATCGTGCGGCTTTCCGCTCGACGACCTGAGCGGCGCCTGGAGTGGCAACCACACGCTCACCCATGCCGATCAGAGCAGCGTCACGGGCACCGAGACCACGAGCTTCCTGGAGAAGGCGAGCGGCGCCGACGTGAAGGGCTTCTGGACCTACACGCGCGGCGACACCGCGAGCACCTCGTTCCTGACCGGGACCTGCGCCGGCAAGAACCAGAGCCTGCGCACCTGCAGCCTCCAGCTCGGCATCCCGGTCACGGACGTGCTGAGCCTCGATTCGTCGGACGGCTGCTCGATCATCGGCTCGGGCACCACCACCGACTCGTCGGTGGTCAACATCAACATGACCAAGCAGTCGGGTCCGCCCGACTGCCCCAACGACGTGAACATGGCGCTCAGCGGCGTGTGGATCGGGAACCACCAGTTCACCACCGGCGCCACCGGCCGCGAGTACGTCCAGATCGACGACTCGTCGTGCGACCAGATCAGCGGCATCTGGGTATTCGATCGCAACAACCAGGTGGTGCAGAACACCTTCACCGGCCATTGCGCGAACGGCGCCCGCGGAAGCTACGTGGTGCAGGTCGGAGACGAGACGCTGGCGCTGACCCTGGTGCCCGACCAGTGCGTGCTCACGGGGACCGGCACCAACTCGTCGACCGGCGAGACCTATACGCTCAACATGGCGCGCGGGAACCGCTCGATCTCGTGACCGGCGCGGTCTCGATGTCCTCTCTCGCTTCCCTCGATCCGTTCGCTGAGCCCGACCGATGTCAGAGCCGGCACGCAGGCCCGATCTCTCCGCGCTCCGCATCGAGCGCTCCGTAGCAGGTCAGCCGCACCATGAGGACCACAAGC
>CAZYWA010000817.1:0-2498 GCA_964650975.1 uncultured bacterium | reverse complement strand
CATGTCCGGACGGGATAACCGCTGAAAGCATCTAAGCGGGAAGCCCACCCCAAGATGAGATCTCCCGAGGGATTCGTCCCTCTTAAGGCCCCTCGGAGACTACGAGGTTGATAGGCCGGAGGTGGAAGAGGAGCAATCCTCGCAGCCGACCGGTACTAATAGGCCGTAAGGCTTGATCGCCTTATTACACCCTTCCTTGAGATCGATCGGTACTTTGCGCGTTCATGACCCTTGTCCAGTTGTCAGGCCGCGCGCGATCGGCGCTCGAGCCCTTTCTCAACGTCCGAAGCATCCGGTGGCCATAGCGAGGGGGTCACACCCGTTCCCATTCCGAACACGGCCGTTAAGCCCCTCCACGCCGATGGTACTGCCAGGGCGACCTGGTGGGAGAGTAGGTCGCTGCCGGGTTTGATCTCGAGCCTTCCCGACTTCACGGTCGGGAGGGCTCTTTTTTTTTCGGGTCTGGCGTGACTCGCAAAGTCCTCATCGTCGACGACGACCGCTTGCTCCGCGAGAACGTGGCGCGGATCCTCCGTCCGCTCGGCCTCGAGGTCAGCCAGGCCGAGGACGGCCTCGAGGCGATGGAGCTGCTTCGCTCCAGCCGGCCCGATTTGCTCATCACCGACATCGAGATGCCGCGCATCAGCGGCCTGCAGCTCGTCCAGTGGATGCGCCGATCGCCGGAGCTGGCGAACGTCCTCGTCATGATCCTCACCTCGCGCGCGTCGCTCGACGACAAGCTGCGCGGGCTCGAAGGTGCCGACGACTACATCACCAAGCCGTTCGAGGCTCTCGAGCTCAAGGCACGGGTCAAGGTGATGATGCGCCTCAAGGACGCCCTCGACACCGCCGTCGAGCGGCAACGCCGGCTCGAGGAAATCACCATCACCGACGACCTCACCGGCATCTACAACCGCCGGTTTCTCAACGCGCGCACCGAAGAAGAGTTCGCCAAGGCGGTGCGTCACCGCACGCCGCTCTGCTGCCTGATCCTGGACCTCGACTACTTCAAGCTGGTGAACGACAACTACGGGCATGCCTGGGGCGATTTCGTGCTTGCCGAATTCGCCCGGATCGTGCGGAGCCGGCTTCGCCAGGGTGACGTGTTCGCCCGCTACGGCGGAGAGGAATTCGTGGTGCTGTTGCCGCTCACTCCGTGGCCAGAGGGTCGGAAGCTCGCCGACGACCTGCGTGCCCAGATCGCCAGCCATCGCTTCGTGAATGGGGGCTTGGCGCTCGGGCTGACGGTGAGCATCGGCGTCGCCGCGATGCCGAACCCGCTCATCAACACCGTCGCCGACTTGATGGCCATCGCGGACCAGGCGCTCTACCGCGCCAAGCAAGATGGCCGGAACCGTGTCGCTGGCCCCACTCCCGAGGATCCCCCATGAATCCGATCTTCGAGCCCGTCCCCAACCACAACCCGGAGCGGGATTACGTCATCCGGGTCCGTGCCCCCGAATTCACGTGTCTCTGTCCGCGGACCGGGCAACCCGACTTCGCGACGATCGAGATCGATTACACGCCCGACCGCACCATCGTCGAGCTCAAGAGCCTGAAGCTCTACCTCCAGTCCTACCGCAATCAGGGCACCTTCCACGAAGCCGTCACCAACAAGATCCTGGACGATCTGATCGAGTGCCTGCGCCCGCGATGGATGGAGGTGCGGGGCGTGTTCGGCGTGCGCGGCGGGATCAGCACCACCGTGGTGGCAGCTCACGGCTCCCCGAGGCTGCCTGAGGCCCAAACCGCCCCGGTGCGGCCGCGGAAGGCATCCAGGCGCCGCTGAGCGCGTCGCTCTTCGGCGGCGCCGTCTCTCGACTCTCGACTCAGCCGAGCGCCGCGACCACCAGGTCGCCCACTTCCGTCGTCGAGTAGCCCATCTTGCCCGCATCGAGGCTCTTGAGCTTGCCGCCGGTGACCTGCATCACCGCCTTCTCGATCGCCTCGGCCGCGGCCGTCTCCTTCAGATGATCGAGCATCATCTGCCCGGCGCAGATTGCCGCCAGCGGATTGATCACGTTCTTGCCGGTGTACTTGGGGGCACTTCCACCGATCGGCTCGAACATGCTGACCCCGGCGGGATTGATGTTGCCACCGGCGGCGATCCCCATGCCGCCCTGAACCATGGCACCGAGGTCGGTGATGATGTCGCCGAACATGTTGTCGGTCACGATCACATCGAACCATTCGGGGTTCTTGACCATCCACATGCAGGTCGCGTCGACGTGCGCATACTCTCGCTTCACATCCGGGTAGTCGGTCTCGCCGACCTCGTTGAACGCCCGCCACCACAGGTCGAAGGCGAAGGTCAGGACGTTGGTCTTGCCGCAGAGCGTGAGCGTCTTCCGCGGCCGCCGGCGCGCGAGGTCGAACGCATAGCGCAAGCACCGCTCGACTCCGTGGCGCGTCGCGCACAGGATCTGAGTCGCGACCTCGTGGGAGGTTCCTTTGTACTGGAAGCCTCCCATGCCGCCGTAAAGACCTTCGGTGTTCTC
>CAZYWA010000816.1:0-2499 GCA_964650975.1 uncultured bacterium | reverse complement strand
TATCGAGGCTGCCAGCGGTTCACCGACCTCGCAACTCGGCCGGAGTGAGTGACCCGTGCTTCTTCGGGCCTGCACCGCATTGAACTGAGCGATGTGGACGGCTGGGTCTTGAGGTGCGGACGGAGCCTGCGCGAGCTGCGCCCCCCACCTGCCCTGCCCCGATGGCTCAGTTATTCATTCGAATAATTTCATATTACCACGATCCACGGACGACATTTCGCACCAACGCCGGGCACGTCGGCCAGCAAGAACTCAACCAGAGGTCATGGATCGACCATCGGCCCAGTACGGCGGCCTTGGCCGGCGGTCGTGATGCCCCGGTGGAATCTCATGCAATGGAGGCGAGCCTGGCACCTCGCGCTCATCGCCGTGTCTCATCACGCCAGGCGTGATGGGAACGCGTTCCGCGCCTGCGAAAGCGCCTAGTGTCCTGTCTCAGGAATCCGCTGCGTTGATGCTGTGAGGCAATGACCCAATGGCTCAGCGAACCGACAGCAGTTTTCGATGATCGTCGCGCCCGAATTATTAGGCGTATTTCGGAGACAGGACACTAGATCCGGAAGCCGGTGCCGCCGCGGTCGGCACCAGCAGATTGCACCTCGATAGTGGGCGCGGACCCGGCAATCGCACGACTTTGTCGCGAACTGCGACACACGTCGCACTTCGCATCGCAGGGCGGCTTGGACAAGCCCACGGCGGGTAAGAACTAGAGCCGTATCCCGACCATTCTCGAGCTGGCTAGCGCCGTAGGGCGGCCTACAACTTGCTCCCACCCGTGAGGCTGAGCCGATGCCTAATACACTGGAGCCCTCTATGATGCCTCACGGTCCGGCCGGGATCCGCCTAATCACGTCCACCTTGCTCGTCGGCGTGACCCTTGGAGCTACGTGCTCCACGCCATCGTTTCAGGTTGTTCTGAGTTCGACCGAGTTGTGGTCGGTGAGCCAGACCAGTGATGGCGGATTCATTGCGGCCGGTCGCGGTAGCGATCCGGTGACAGGAATCTCCGGGGCCAACCTGGTCAAGCTTGACCCCCTGGGCGATGTCGTCTGGCAGCGCTATTTCGCCGGGACAAGCGACCAGACGGCGTACGCACAGGCGGTACTGCAAACGTCGGACGGTGGATACGTTCTGTCAGGCCACACGTCGGGTCCCTCACCCGCCGCCAGCTTCGTCGTGAAGACCGACTCCGGCGGCACGCTCGCGTGGCAGCACGACTTCCCCACCAACCAAACGGCGGCTGCCATCACCGCGGTTCCAGGCGGCGGTTACGTGATCGTCGGTCAGACCTACGTCCCACCGACGACGCCGTATCAGCCCTATATCGCAGCACTCGACGCCGACGGGAACCTTGTGTCGCAACGCGAGATCGCACTAGCGGGTTTTTACGGTACCGCCGTTCAACCAACCTCGGATGGCGGCTTCATCGTGACGTGCACCAACGGGTATTACTCGTACATCGTCAAGACGGATTCGACTGGCGCGGATCTCTGGCACAAGCTTTTCCTTCAAGGGATCTTTCGGTCTGTACAGCAGATGCCGGACGGTCAGTACGTAATCGCGGGCGGGTATTCCTACGCGAATGGCACCCAGGATGCGCTCCTTCTGCGAGTCGACGGTTCGGGCAATATCGTTTGGCAGCACACATATGGAGGTTCGCAGGACGACTCGGCTTATGCATTTGATCGCACCTCTGACGGCGGCTTCGCTCTCGCCGGGAAGACGAAGTCGATTGGAGCGGGCAATTACGATGTCTACTTGATTAAGACGGACAGCTCCGGGACCCTCGAGTGGCAGACCACGTATGGCCAGGATCGCTCGGACATTGCCTACGATATAGACGCGACCAATGACGGTGGGTACGTCTTGGCGGGGAGTACGCAGTCGTTCACCGATCCTGGTACCACCAAGGGCTACATAATAAAGACTGACGCCTCTGGTGCCGCACCTGCAGGCCCTTGAAGGCCCGGAGGGCGGCGACGCCCTCGAGCGCGCGAGGTGGTTCTGGACGAGCGAGCGCTTGAGATCGGCGGTCGCCTGCGCCTTTCTCGACGTCGTCGCTCGGTGCCCGAGAGCACCGAATCAAGGAGTCTTCACGAACGGGCACCCCCGGCTCGCCGCCGCCAGCTAGGCCGATTCGGCGAAACGTTCCGGAGTGGCAGCGAGATCACCTCTGGAAGCGCGCTGGCCGGCTCGATCCGCTGGTGCCAGCGGCGAGCGTTACGGTAGCCTCCGCGGGCAGCCGTGATGCACCCGTGGAATCCCATCCAATCGAAGCGCGCGTGGCACCGCCTCGCGCTCGTCGCCGTGGCCGTCAGCCCGGGCGTGATCCAGGGCGTGAACCTTCACAGATTCACGGTGACCTACCAGTTCCCGCTTCGCACGTGGCCCTCACTCCTCCCACTGGCGCCGTCCTCGAGTGCCAATGGAGCGAAGGGGCGATTCTCCTTGGCAAAGCCGAGGTTCTCGATGCCCTGGACGACCGGATTCGAGATCGAC
>CAZYWA010000815.1:0-2503 GCA_964650975.1 uncultured bacterium | reverse complement strand
CCCTGAGCGGCCGAACGGCCGGCGAGATCCCGTCCGTGCACCGACGTCATTCGCTACGCGCCGCGTTCGCGGTGCTGCTCTTCGCGAGCGCGTGCAGCGGCGTCGACGGCGAACGCTTCCACTTCTGGCGTCACGATCCGCTCTCGGATCCGTACTTGGCGGCGCTCGCCACCTGGACCCGTGAAGACAAGGTGCCCGAGGAGCTGACGCTCAGGCTCGGGCTCTCGGCGGTGTTGCTCTCGCCCGAGTTCCGGACGGCGCTCGATTCCGAGGCGCGCCGGCTGCTCGGCCTCGACCCCTCCGCTCCCTCGCCGATCCTGCCGCCCCCGGTGCCGGGCGGAGTCGATCTGGTGGTCGCCGTCGCGGGTCCCACCGATCGCGAGCTGGCGCTCGAGGCGAAAGAGCCGTTCTGGAACCTGCTGCTCATCGACCCGAAGGGCGGCCGCTGGAAACCGGCGCGCATGGCCCGCATCGACGATCGCTCGCCCGATCGCAGGCTCTTCCCGTTCCACGATTCGTGGAGCCGGCTCTACCTGGTGACGTTTCCGCCCGAGGTCGCTCATGGTCCTGGCGCCGGCAACCTGGCGCTCGAAGCGACGGGCGTTTACGGCCAGGCCCACGTCTCGTGGACGCTTTGAGCGCTCGCGCCGGCTAGTCGCGATCCGCCGTGGCTCTGTCGGTCTTCGCGCTGCCGAACGTGGTCGTGGGGCCGCTTTTGCGGTCGCCGCTGCGCGGCCTGGTGAGCGGCTCGCTGCTGCTCGTCACCGTGACCGGCCGGAAAACCGGCCGGCGATTCACGTTCCCGGTGCTCTACGCGAAGGACGGGCGCGACATCGTGATCGTCGCCGGATGGGCGTCGAAGAAGACCTGGTGGAAGAACGTGATCGGCGGCGCCGACGTGGAGTTGCTCATCGGCACGGAGACGGTGCGCGGTCGTGCCACCGCGTTCGTCGACGATCCCGTCGAGCGCGGCCGTGGCTTGCGCGCATACCTGAAGCGCTTTCCCGCTTCCGCGAAGACGCTGGGCGCCGGCAAGGACTTCCGCGCGATGGACGACGCGACGCTCGGCGCGACCCAGGGCGACGCCGTGGTCGTGCGCTTCGTGCCCGCGAGCTGACGCGCGGCTCGACCGCCCGGGCGATCCCGTTTGCTCGGCTGCGCGCCGGGGACCGTCGCGCTCCACGGCGGGAGACGTCGCGCGGCCCGGCTGGAGCCCGCCGGTCTCCGGCGGGCGGCGCTGAGCTCGGATCTGGGCGCGGCGTGTCCATCGCGTCGCCCCAGCTATACTCGCCTCCGTTTCGGCGCCGACGTCCTGCGATCACGGTGCGGCGACCGGGGAGAGCTTCATCCATGTCGAAAAATGCGTTCAATCGGTTCGAGCGGGCCACCGGCTACGTGGTGTCGGAGGGCCTGCGCGAGGCCGTCAATCTGGCGCTCTGCCTCGAGCGGCCGCTGTTGCTCAAGGGCGAGCCGGGCACCGGCAAGACGGTGCTCGCCGGCCACGTCGCCGAGGCGATCGGGCTCAGGCTCATTCGCTGGCACGTGAAGTCGACCACCAAGGCGCAAGACGGCCTTTACGTCTACGACACGGTGGCGCGGTTGCACGACAGCCGCTTCGGCGATCACGACGTGCGCGACATCGAGCACTACATCAAGCTCGGCCCGCTCGGTGAGTCGTTCGCGGCGGGCGAGCAAGTGGTGCTCTTGATCGACGAGGTCGACAAGGCCGATCTCGAGTTCCCGAACGATCTGTTGAACGAGCTCGACTTGATGCGTTTCACGATCTCGGAGACCGGGCGCGAGATCGCCGCCAAGCAGCGCCCGCTGGTGGTGATCACCTCGAACAACGAGAAAGAGCTGCCCGACGCGTTCCTGCGCCGCTGCGTCTTCCACTTCATCGAGTTCCCCGATCCGGCGCTGATGCGCGAGATCGTGCACGTCCACCATCCCGATCTCGAGGACAAGCTGCTCGAGCAGAGCCTGGAGGTTTTCTACGCGCTGCGCGGGATCGCGCAGGTGCGGAAGCCGCCCTCGACCTCGGAGCTGATCGACTGGCTCGCGGCGCTGCGCACCGCGGGAGTGAGCCCGGACGTGATCCGCAAGAAGCTGCCGATGCTCGGCGCCTTGCTCAAGAAGGAGCAAGACGTCGAGGTCGCCCGCCGCGCGGTCCTGCATTGATGAGCCCGTTGCATCGTCATCGCGCTACGAGGGATTGATGCCCCCCGTCCCCAAAGACGTCGAGTCCGGACCGCTCTTCGCGCGGCTCTTGTTCGAGCTGCGCGCGCGGCGCGTGCCGGTGGGATTGACCGAGTGGATGACGCTGATGCGCGCGCTCGCGCTCGGCCTCCACCACTCGACGCTGACGGGCTTCTATCACGCGGCGCGCTCGATCCTGATCCATTCCGAAGCGCACTTCGACGCCTTCGATCAGGCCTTCGGCGTCGTGTTCCACGGGCTCGAAGCCACGGCGCTCGACATCACCGACGAGCTGCTCTCCTGGCTG
>CAZYWA010000814.1:0-2512 GCA_964650975.1 uncultured bacterium | reverse complement strand
GCGGCGCTCGAGCGGCGCGGCGGGGCGCGTGTCCGTGCACCTGCTCGACACGATCGGCCAGCTGGCTCGCGTGTATGGCGCCGGTGACGTGGCGTTCGTGGGCGGCACGCTCGTGCCCGTGGGCGGACACAACCTGCTCGAGCCGGCCGCTCTCGGGTTGCCGGTGCTCTTCGGTCCCTTCACCGAAAGCTGCGCCGACATCGCCGAGGCGCTGCTCGAGGCGGACGCCGGGCTGCGAGTCCGGGATCGGGCGGAGCTGGCGGCTGCCCTTCGCTCGCTGATCGCCGATCCGGAGCGCGCTCGCGCCATGGGTGCACGCGGGCGAGCGCTCATCGCGGCGCACCGCGGCGCCACCGCGCGAACCGCGCGTGCGCTGCGCGAGTGGATGACCAGGTCGCACGATGCCTGCATCGCGGCGCGCGAGCTCGCTCCGGATGCGTGATGCCGTGTCGCTGCGCGCTCGTATCGAGCGATCGTTCTGGTCCGCCGACGGCCACACCGGCGTCCGCGCCCTCGACGGCGTGCTCCATGCGCTGTCGCTCGGGTTCGAGGCGGCCGCGCAGCTCCGGAATCGCGCCTACGATTCGGAGCTGCTGAGGATCCACCCGGCCGGTTGCCCCACCGTGTGTGTCGGTAATCCGACGGTGGGTGGTTCGGGCAAGACTCCGGTCGTCGGGTATCTCGCGGAGGGGCTCGCGGCGCGAGGAGAGCGGGTCGCGATCCTCAACCGTGGTTACGGCGGGCGCCACGTGCGCGATCCGGCCGTGGTCACGGAGCCCGATGCCGCACGGTTCGGCGATGAAGCGTCGATGCTCGCGTCGCGACTCGCGGCGGTGGACATCGTGGTCGGCGCCGACCGGGTCCGCAGCGCGGCGCTGGCGCGCGCCCGTGGCGCGACGGTGCTGCTCATGGATGACGGATTTCAGCATCGCCGGCTGGCACGGGATGTCGACGTGGTGGTGGTCGACGGCTCCCGGGGCCTCGGGAATGGCTTCGTGCTGCCCCGAGGACCGCTTCGCGAATCGGCGAGCTGCCTGCGGCGCGCGGACCTGGTGCTTCTCAAGCGAGGCAGCGGAGGACACTGGGACACCTTGATCGAGCACGGCGTGCGCGATCTGGCCGAGGGCGTCGCGGTGCTCCCGTTCCGACTGGTGCCGCTGGGGCTGACGAACGGGGCCGGGAGCTCGAAGCCGGTCTCGGCGCTGCGCGGGAAGAGGGTGTTCGCGGTCTCGGGAATCGGCCATCCGGCCGGCTTCCTCGCGTCGCTCGACGAGCTTCAGGCGAGCGTCGTCGAGCGCCTCGAATTTCCCGATCACCACGCGTATCTCGCCGCCGACCTGCAACGGATTCAGGCCCGGGCGCGGGCGGTCGGAGCCGACGCGATCGTCACCACCGCCAAGGATCTGGCGAAGATCGGATCCGTCCCGGCCGACGATGAGATCGAGAGGTGGTCCCTGGATGTCGGTGTCGAGGTCGACGAGGGCGTGGACCTCGTCGGCTGGGTGCTGGATCGAGCCCGCGATGCCCGAGCTGGGCGCGGGCCGCGGCGGGCGGGACCCTAGCCGTTCCGGGACGGCGTTGGCGTTGCCTGCACCCGAGGGGCCTCGCCGGGGCTCGTGACGCATCGCGTAAGTTGAGCGATAGGATTGCCGAAGTGCCCGGCGGCCCACGTATTTTAGTTGACATTCGCTCCAGAGTTCCGTACTTTAAACCGCGTTTGAGGGAACGAATTGGGGGAAATTGTGCCCACTAGAGGAGCAACGACGATGACAGGGAATCGGCGGAGCCAGTGCTGGATGCTGGGCCTCGCGCTGGCGGTGCTTGGTATGGCACCGGTGGCGCGTGCGGTGGATGCTGAGGAGGTTGCGATTCAGCCCGAGCCCAGCTTCGAGGGTGCGAGCGGTCTGATCCTGCTTCCCACGGCCGAGACGCTCGATCAGTTCAAGTTCTCGCTGGGCGTGATCGGCAACCTGCGCATCCAGAACGAGAATTTGCCTTTCGGGCCGGACGGTAAGATTCGCACGCTCACTCATTCCCAGGTGAACGAGCTGCATGTGGTGGCGGCCTTCGGGATCCTGAACTTCGTGGAGGTGAGCGCGCGGCTGCCGTTCGTGTGGAACTCGAGCCGCGAGGACATCGGCACCCCCGACCAGAACAACGCGGAGCACAAGGGACTGGGTGACGTTGCGCTCAACGCCAAGGTCGCGATCCTCAAGGATGGCAAGCTGCTCGGCGACGGCGACAAGCTGCTGCCCATCAACGTAGCCGCGCTGGTGACCTACCGGTTCGGTAGCACGGGTCGCGTCGACTACCGCGACACGGTTCCGTCGCTCATCGGCGATGAGGGCCTCGGCAAGGACGTGATCTCGGTCGGACCCATCGTGGACATTCCGATCGACCTGGGCCGAAAGGGCGAGAACGTCTTCCAGGGGCCGGTCCTGGTGACGGCCGGTTTCGCCGGGAACTTCATCCTGGGTAGCCAGACCTCGAGCCCCGCGGACGAGCCGGTCGA
>CAZYWA010000813.1:0-2512 GCA_964650975.1 uncultured bacterium | reverse complement strand
GGACGCCTGCGGCTGCGAGGGACCGCAGCCCTCCACGACCAGGGACAGACGCTCGCGCGGTTCCCGCCACGCATGCCGCTGATCCAAGCGGCTGAATTGCTTTCGTCTACACCCTCTCAGAACCTGTGAAGGGCTTCCCTTGTCAGTCGGTTCGGGGACGCTTCACTTCCCGTCACTCCCGAACCGACGGCACGCGCAGCGAGCGCCTCGGGGTGGGGCCCCGAAAAAATCGCACTCTTTTCGGGGCGGGGGGCTCGAAAAGCCCCCCGGGAAAGTCAGAACTTCCGCGACAGCGCGAATCGCGCGAGCCGCTCGAGCGCGCGGCGGCCGGCGTTCCTGGGCAACACCTCGAGGTACTGGAGCGCGGCGTCGATCGATTGCCGCGCCCGCTCGCGGGCGTACTCGAAGCCCTGGTAGCGCTCGATGAGCCTTACCATCGACGCCAGCTCGCGACGTCCGCGGCGCGGTGCCTCGAGCAGGTCGCGGATGCGCGCGGCGTCGGTCCGCGAGGCGCTTCTCAGCGCCGCGATCGCGGGCAGGGTGTACTTGCCGTCGACGAAATCCGCTCCGCGCTTGGCGGCGAAGCGGTGGTCGTCGGCGATGTAGTCGAGCACGTCGTCGGCGACCTGGAACGCCATGCCCAGCTCCAGACCGAACGCGTGGAGTGCCAGCTGGACTCGCTCGGGAGCGTCCGCGGCCACCGCGGGTGCCCATGCTCCCGCGCCGAAGAGCGCAGCGGTCTTCTTGCGGATGATCTCCAGGTACTCGGCCTCGGTCTCGGCGGGACTGTAGGCCTCCGCGAGCTGGTGAACCTCGCCCTCGGCCATGGCGTTGGTGGCCTCGGCGACCATCAGCAGGATGCGCGGATCGCCCATCCGCGCCAGCAGCACCGAGGCCAAGCTGTAGAGGTAGTCGCCGACCAGCACGCTGGCCGGGTTGCCGAACACGCGGTTCCCGGAAGGTCGCCCGCGGCGCATCTCGGCGTCGTCGACCACGTCGTCGTGGAGCAAGGTGGCGGTGTGGATCAGCTCCAGCACCGCGCCCAGCGTGACCACGTGCGGCCCGCGCATGCCCACGGCGCGGGCCGTGAGGAACGCGAGCGCGGGGCGGATGCGTTTCCCGCCGCCGCTCACCAGGTAGCTGCCGACGCGCGGGATGAGCCGGACCTGGCTCTCGACCAGCTTCGCGAGGTCGCGCTCGAGCTGTAGCAGCGGCCGGCGAATCTCCGGGAAGGCGTCCTCGAATTGCACGGGGCGCGCAGGATAGGCGATGTGGCGACGCTCTGCGAGCGTTCGCCGCATCGCCCATCCTGCAATGTTTTCTCGGGGGGCTTTTCAAGCCCCCCGCCCCGAAAAAAGTGCGATTTTTTCGGGGGCCCACCCCCGAGTCGGCGCGACAACGCGCCGACCGGGATCGAAAGTGCGGATTGCCGGGGAACTCGGCCGCGGGGTGTCGCAAAGCCGAACCTCGCCACCTCGGTGGCCGGTGGGGATCTGGCCCCGTACACTCCGTCGCGAAACGGAGCTCGATCTCATGCAGCGACGAATCGTCTCACTCCTGCCTTCGGCGACCGAGATCGTGTGCGCGCTCGGCGCGCGCGACGAGCTGGTGGGGGTCTCGCACGAGTGCGACTTTCCGGGCGACGTGGTCGGACTGCCGGTGCTCACCAGCGCCAAGTTCGGCAAGCAGAAGTCGAGCGCCGCGATCGATCGCGCGGTGCGCGACGTGGTGCGCGAGGCACTCGCGGTCTACGACATCGACACGGCCCGGCTCGGCGCGCTCGAGCCCGACGTGATCGTCACCCAGGATCTGTGCGACGTGTGCGCCGTGTCGATCGACGACGTGCGCAGCGCCGTCGCGCGCCTCGCCCATCGCGACTCGATCGAGCTGGTGAGCCTGACTCCCACCCGTCTCGCCGACATCTGGGCCGACGTGCGCCGCACCGCCCAGGTGCTGGGCCGGAGCGAAGACGGCGATCGGGTCGTCGCGGACGCCGAGCGGCGGATCGAAGACGTGCGGCGCCGCGCCGCCGCGGCCACTCGCCCGCGAGTGCTCTCGATCGAGTGGCTCGAGCCGGTGATGATCGGCGGCATGTGGATGCCGGAGCTGATCGAGATCGCGGGCGGCACGCCCATGGTCACGTCGGCCGGCGATCACGCGCCCACGCTCGCGATGGCCGATCTCGAGGCGCTCGATCCCGACGTGGTGCTGGTCAAGCCGTGCGGCTTCCCGCTCGAGGACACGCTTCGCGAGCTACCCGCGCTGGCCCGATCGATCCCGTGGGATCGCTGGCGCGCCGTCGCCGGTGGCAACGTGTTCATCGCGGACGGCAACGCCTACTTCAACCGCCCGGGGCCGCGCATCGTCGATTCGCTCGAGATCCTCGCGGCGTGCGTTCACCCGGACCGCTTCCCCGAGTTCCGCGCCGCCTACGGCGCCGCGGTGCGGCGCATCGGCCCCGATCTGGCACCCCGTGCGTTCTGAGCTCCCGTGAACGTCGGCGACCGCATCC
>CAZYWA010000812.1:0-2514 GCA_964650975.1 uncultured bacterium | reverse complement strand
CGGCAGTGCCAGCACCGGCCCCCAGCCGGGCAGCCCGTCGAACACGAACCCCGAGATGAGGTTGATGCGCATGCGCATCACGTTGGGCACCGTGAGCGCCACCACCCTCGCGCCACGCTTCGCGGAGCGGTCGGAGGTCTCGAGCTGCTGCTCGAAGAGATCGGGCGCCATCGCGGTGATGACCAGCGCGTTCCAGTTGAGAGGCCGCTCGGCCGCGAGCGACATCTCGATCATCAGCTCCTTGTGAGAGCGCTCGAACGGTCCGGCGGTCGGGATGAATTCGAGGGTGGTCCCGGGATGCGCTTTCACGACGGCGCAGAGCGCCAGGAGCTCCTCGCGATCGGCGTAGCGAGAAGGAACCGGGCCACCGTCGCCATCGCTATGGGTGGGCGAGAGCGACGACGAAAAGCCCATGCCGCCCGCGGCCAGCGACTGGTGCAGCAGCTCGACCATGCGCGCGACGTCGGGCTCCGAAGCGCGCTCGCGATTCGCCCGCTCGCCCATGGCCACGCGCCTGAGCGCCGAGTGCCCGACCAGAAAGCCGGTGTTGAGGGCGAGTTTCCCGTCCAGCCGGTCGAGGTACTCGCCGAAGGTGGTCCAGTCCCACGGCACACCCACGCGCAAGCTCTCGAGCGGCATCCCCTCGACCCGAGCCAGCATGCGCATCAGGTACTCGCCCTCGCTCGGCGCCAGCGGCGCGATGCTGAATCCGCAGTTCCCGCCGAAGACGGTGGTGACACCGTGAAGCGGCGAAGGTGTCAGCGCCGGATCCCAGAAGGCTTGCGCGTCGTAGTGGGTGTGAAGGTCCACGAAACCGGGGCACACGACGAGACCCCGCGCGTCGATGGTTTGCCGCGCGGGCTCGCCCAGCTGGCCGATCGCCTCGATGCGGCCGCCGCTGAGGCCCACGTCCGCGCGAAACGCCGCGCGGCCGGTGCCGTCCACCACCGAGCCGCCTTCGATCTTCACGTCGAGCATCGCCGCCTCCCGAGTCGCTGTATGGGTCAGTCCAGGGCGTAGAACTTGCGCGCGGACTCCCCCAGGATCGCGGCGCGCGCCGCGTCGCTCAAATCGGCGCGCTCGCGCAGCGGCCGCGAGCTCTCGGGAAAATCGCTGTCCCAGTGCGGATAATCGCTGGCGTACATGATGTGCTCGGCCCCCAGCAGCTCCGCGGCCGCGGGGAGCAGTGACTCCTCGGGCTCGCAGGTGACGAAGATCTGGCCGCGCTCGAGGTACTCGCGCGGATGCCGTTTCCACCCGGATTCGATCCAGTCGCCACGCTTCTCGTAATGCTCGCCCAGGCGGTCGAGGAAAAACGGCAGCCATCCCACTCCCGCCTCCAGGAACGCGACGTGCAGCTTGGGATGGCGCTCGAGCACGCCGCCGCTCACCAGCGCGGTCATGGCGGCCATCTGGTCGAACGGAAAGCTCACGCAGTGGACCTGGATGTAGTTGGTGAAGCGGTCCACGCCGATCTGGGGAAGATAGAGGCCTGGAGCGCCGTGCACTCCGACCGGCATGTCGAGATCCTGCGCGGCCGCGAAGAACGGATCGAGGTCCGGGTGATCGAGGTTGCGCTTCGCGAGTGCCGGCGGCACGCACACCGCAACCAGGCCCTGGCGCTTCGCCTCGGTCATCACCTCGATCGAGGCGGCGATGTCCTCGAGAGGCACCACCGCGACGGCCAGCAGCCGGCCGCGGGATTCGCCGCAAAAGCTCGCGGCGTAGCCGTTGTAGTAGCGGGCGAAGTCACGCGCGAAGCCCGGATCGACGAAGCCGGGAACGCCCAGCGCCAGGCTCGGATAGAGCACCATGCGTTCGATGCCCTCGCGATCCGCGTCGGCCAGCACGCCGGCGACGGTGCTCGGATCGATGCCTCGCTCCATGCAGGTGCTGTGCTGGGTCGAGACGCCACGGCCCGGGCCGCTCGATCGAGGATAGCGGCGCCCTTCGATGTAGAGCGCGACGCCACTCTCCTCGTCCGGCAAGAGCTCGAGCTGACGGTCGAAGCGCGAGAGCGCCTCGCCCATGAACGCCATGCCCTCGACGAGGTGTCCGTCCGCGTCGATGAGCTGCATGGTTCCTCGTGGATCCGCCGCCGGCTCCACACTATAGAAAGCAGAGCGGGCGGGAGCTACCGCCTCCGGTGCGCGATCGCACCCGCGCGGCGGCGGCCGCATGGACGCTGAACCGCCATCCCGGATGATCGTGCACCCTCCAGGATGGCGGGAAAGACGCGGCCGTCCGTGACGCTCGTCACGCGAGACGGCCGCGGAGAATGCCGCGGAGAAGCAGGCTCAGAAGGGGCTCGCGGCCACGGTGACCACGCCATCCGTGCTTCGGGAATACGCGAACGACGTCGCGAGCGGCGAGTACGCGAGCGAATTCACGTAGACGCTGGTCTGCTGGGCGTAGAAACCGAGCGAGGCGCCGTCCGAGACCCGATAGAAGCGCACCGTGCCGTGCTCGGGGCTGGGTGCCACTTCGTCGTTGCCGGACGCCAGCACGGCGCCG
>CAZYWA010000811.1:0-2515 GCA_964650975.1 uncultured bacterium | reverse complement strand
GGTGAAGCGGGCGGCACTGGCGGCCGGGCTCGAGGCCGAGCGGTTCTCCGGGCACTCGCTCCGGCTCGGATTCGTCACGACGGCGGCGCAGCGGGGCTGCTCGGAACGGTCGATCGCGAACCAGACCGGCCACCGGTCCATGATGGTGCTGCGGGGCTACATTCGGCGCGCGACGGTGTTCGAGGAGAATGCGGCGGTCGCGGTGGTATAACCAAGCGCGTCGTAGTCGCGGAGGTCGCACTAAACCACGTCACATGATGGCGAGTTTCGAGAACCCCATGGCATGGAGCAACGGACCGATCACACTGTACCATGGCTGCGACCTCGCCTCGGCGCAGAACATCTGCGTCCCCTCGCCACCCTTTGTTCACGGGATTCAATTGGCTAGGGGAGCCAAGCTCACTGATTTCGGACAAGGATTCTATACGACAACATATCTCAAGCAAGCAATGAGCTGGGCTAATCTACGCAGCCGCGCTCTCGGCGCGTCGGGCAGCGTTCATCCACCGGCAGTGCTCTCTTTTCAGGTTAACCGGGATTGGCTCGCCACGCTCGATGCCGCGTGCTTCGTGACCGAGGGAACGAATCCGGATTTTTGGGATCTGGTTTCCTATTGTCGAGCCGGTTCAGGTAAACATCGTCCCGTGACGGCATCCGACTACGACGTTGTCTATGGGTTGGTCTCGCTTTGGCCACAAAAGTTCGTGATTAAGGACTGCGATCAAATTAGCTTTCACACGCTGCGCGCTCTTCAGGGCCTTTCCGCACCGGTCATCGCGCACCAGATGGCGCCCGGCAGTTATTTTCCTTGAAGACTGTGGAGACACACGATGCCGTTCATCGACGACCCAGAAGCGTTTGTAAAGTCGGACGAGTATTGGGTCTTGGTCAGGGCCACCTTTCGTCAGGTTCTGAATGAATTCGACGACCAGCGTGTTGAAGCACTGCGAAACGCAGTAGCCGCCGGCACCCGCGATGAACACTTGCTGGCGTATCACCGCGAGCCTCTGGACGTCGCTGCACAGGCGGCAGGCAGAACAACAGTCACCGACGCTGACGTGCAGGCGTACCTTCGGCTTAGAACCCAACTCGGCTGGACTTGACTGTCGATCGACCGACCGGTGAGCCGCGGAACACATCTGGCGGGCGACCCACAAGGCAACCCCCGGGCTCGGCGTTGAGCAAGGGCTCGTGGTCACCGTGCGGTGCTCGGGGGTCGTAAGTCCTCGGACGAGCTCGTGGAAATGGATCTGCCGGCGGATCAGACGAGCCCCGGATCGACTCTCGGTACGGGAACGTCGCGGCAGAACCCACCAGTGTCGTGAAGCGAGCAGCGGTAGGCGGCTGAGCACCAACGGGCTCACGGTCGTTCGGATGTGAAGCGGACCGCGCTGGCCACAGGGCTCAACGCTGCGCGCTTCTCGGGGAACTTGCTCCGGCCCGGGTTCGTGACCACTACGGCGCAGAAGGGCTGCTCAGCTAGCTACCGCAGCGTGTCGGTGCCACGGTGGTACATCCAGGGGGGGGGCGAGGGCCGCTCAAGCTTTAGCGAACTTTACTTTTAAGCTGGTAGCTCTGCTCCACCGCTCGGCCCATTCCCGTTGGCTCTGTCGAAGAATTAGATCCTTCGCCAGATACACTGTCCCCATGGGCCTGGTTTGGAAATCCTCTTTCGCAATACCGCTGCAAC
This sequence comes from uncultured bacterium, assembly GCA_964650975.1. Taxonomy (GTDB): domain Bacteria; phylum JADJOY01; class JADJOY01; order JADJOY01; family JADJOY01; genus CAZYWA01. The sequence goes on along the minus strand of CAZYWA010000811.1, from coordinate 825 downwards.
GCGTCGAGCTGCCGTAACACCGGCTCGCCCGAGGTGTCGATAGGTAGGGCTCGCAAGACGCTTGCGCACACATAAATCAAAGGATCGCCGGCGTCGTGAGTCAGAAAGTTCCACTGCATCTGCTCGATCGCCTTGGCTTGTGCGTCAGTGATCGTCCGATAGTTTGGTAGCCCGGCTGGTGTACCGGGTGTTGGGGACGGCTTCGGCACGCCTTCGGTGACGGTTGCCGCAGCCAGGCTCTTTGCCGTCGAGGCTAGCTTGGTGATCGCCGTGTCTTCGTCTGCACCAGCGTCAGAGATATCCTTGTTTTTTGACTTGGACGCGGCAGCCGATCCCGCCCCAGATTTGAGCTTTCCGATGGATGTACCCGCGGTCTTGACCGCACTGGATGCATCGTCACTCGGCTTCGCGTCGGCCTTGATGATCGCCTTCAGGGCTTTGTCGGCATCGCCGCTTGTGCTGCTAACGCTCTTGTCTAACGTACTCAACGCGTCAACCGCGTCTTTGTCTTCCTGGACCGGGCTTTTGATCGTGGACAATGCTTTAACAGACTTGGCCGCTTGCTGTACAGCTTTGTCTGAAGCTTCGACGGCCTGGCTCGCTGCGATGACGGTTGCCGTGTGATTCTTGGAGTCCTGTTCTCCGTCCGTTGAGGTGCTCTTGTCGGTAGACGTCGAACCCTCCTTCGTGCCGCTCTTAGTCGCGTCCTTGCCTCCGCCGGTGTCGGTTGAGTCATCCTTTTTGGTGTTTGCGTCCGACGAAGTCGTCGGTGATTGAACCGTAGCTGAACCCGATCCATTGTTGTTCAATGTCAGACTCGGACTA
>CAZYWA010000810.1:0-2526 GCA_964650975.1 uncultured bacterium | reverse complement strand
GTCGGGACGAGCGCGTAAGGGTCGAAGGTCGAAACGCTCGCGACGCCGCCCGAGTAGAGCGGGGCTTTCGCGATCACCCACAGGCGGCTGCCGCCGTACGAGACACACGAGCCCGTGCACGTGCCGAACTGAAACAGGTTCGCCGTCACGTAGATGGCTTGCTCGTCGACCGCGAGTCCCGGGTAATCGGCCCATCGATCGAGCCCTGCGACGGTCGTGAGCGCGTCGATGGAGCTCATGTACCAGGTGCCGTTGGGATCGCCGTCGTCGGAGACGGCGACCAGGAGCCGCGACGTGTTGCTGGCGTCGCCGTCGCCGACGTCGGTCTTGTCGAGGCTCACGATCACGAATCGATCGGCGTAGGAGTCGTAGGCGACCCTGGGATCGAACGGGAAACCGGCTGGCGAAAGCGGCGCGAAGAAGCTCCGGAGACCCGAGACGAACGTCTGCGTCCCGTCCTTCTGGTAGAACTCGACGAGCGAATTCATCGCGTCGACCAGGTGGTGCACGCCCACGGCGCCCGTGGGGTCCGGGGGGACGAAGAACCGCCGGCAGCCCTGGTCGTCGTTGTGGAGCGCGTTGGTGTCGAAGCTGGCGGCGTCGAACGCGGCAGCCAGGCCGCTCGGCGCGCCGGCTGCGGCCGCCCGCGGTACCGATGATCCCGGCTCCGATCCGTCTCGCGTCGAGAGGTCGCGTCGGGTCGATCGCCACGAGACATGCTCCGCTCGGGGTGCCTCCGTGAACCAGATCGGCGCATTCCTCGGCTGAGACGGCCTCGCGTAGCGAACCGTGGGCGTGCGGACCTGGGACGTGACGACGATGCCCGCGACTCCGAGCGGAGCCGGTGCAGGCGGTGGTGAAACGGCGTAGATGATCGCGGGCGTGGTGGCCGACCAGGCGCAGGTGCCACCCGATTCGAACCCGTCGAGGAAGATCCCGTCCGCGTGCGCCGCCGCGGGGAGGGAGAGCAGCAGCGCGAGGGCAGCGGCAGTCCGGCTGGCCATCGTGGCTCGGGGAAGCGGCGAGTACCCCACGGCTCGCCGCAGCGGCCGCAAGAGCCGTGCCCCGTGCTTCGCAGAGCGAAGCACGGAATTCGCTGGCCTGAGGCACCCCCGAGCCGAGCTACCGCGGCCGGCACGTCGCAAATCGCGATTGCGTCTCAGACTGCGACGGCGCCATCCATTCCAGGCGGCCCGCCGCTCGCCGGCTCGCGGGTCGCCGTCATCAGCACGATCCCGGCGACGATCGCCGCGATTCCCACCATCTGACCGCGACCGATGGAGACGCCCAGGATGGCTCGTTCCAGGAGCGCCGGGACCAGGATCATCAGGCTGTTGGAGCACGGCACCACCACCACCGCGCGGCTGCGCAGGAACGCGACCTGGGTGAGCACCAGTGCCGCGGTGCCGGTGAGCATCGCCAGATAGATGAACGGCGAGGCGAACTGGTGCCAGAAGTTTCCGTGCGACACCGTCATCGAGATGTTGCCCCAGATCATCGCGATGCCGATCAGCGAGCCCGCGAGCGAGCCGAACACGGTGCCGTGAAAGCGGCCGGTCACGAGCGTGTACGTGACCGGCAGCACCCACAGGCCGAGCACCGAGCCGCTCCACAGCATGAGATCGCGCACGTCGAAGCCGGCGCCGGCGTTTCGCACGCCGTGCAGCCCGCTCACCGTGGCGGTGCCGATCACCACCAGCGCCACTCCCGCCAGCTCGACCGCGCCGATCCGCTCGTGGAGCACCAGCGCGGAGAACACCACCAGCGCCACCAGCCCGGCGCCGGTCATCGACGCGATCGCCGACGGCTGATCGGTGCGCGCCAGCGCCAGCGAGTAGAAGATCCCGGCGCTCGACGTCATGAGCCAGCCCACGAACCACACCGCGAGATCGCGCCGGTGCGGCGCGCGAAACGCGTCGCGGCCGTGCCTCAGTACCTGGACCTTCATCTTCTGGATGCCCTTGCCCACGTTGAGGCAGGTGGCGCCGATGGCGCCGAGCACCAGGCCGGCCGCGAAGTCGGGATCGGTCACGAGCGACAGTCTGCCGGACCGCGCTCCGAGATCGGGTTCAGGCGGCGCGCCGCTCGGCCGCGGCCACGAACGCGGGCTCGGCGGGCGACGACGACATCGCCGCCCGCGAGGTGCGCCACGCCGCGGCGAGCTTGTACGAGGACGCGATCATGTAGAAACCCATCGTCCAGAGTGTCACCGCGCCGACCGCGGGCGTCACCGGCTTGAGCACCAGGAACAGCGCGAATCCGCCGTAGAGCAGGAACGGAGTCAGGTCGACGCGCAGGTCGATCGGGCGCGGCGGCGGCAGCGTGAGCCGCGGCGCCACGAACCGGCTGTAAGTGAAGAACTGGATGAAGGCCAGGATCGACCAGCCGCGCAGCTCGGACATCGGCACGCCGAAGAAGGTCCCCGGCTCGGCGCCGTGGAGCGCCGTGTACCGGTAGAGGCCGGTCGCGAGGCAGGTCGGCTCGATCGCGAAGCTCCATGCGGTGTGCACCAGCGCGTAGAGCGCG
>CAZYWA010000809.1:0-2527 GCA_964650975.1 uncultured bacterium | reverse complement strand
CCCCGCCCCGTCCGGAGTGAATCCGGCCGGGGCCCCACCCCCAAGTCGGCTCGCTTCGCTCGCCGGCTCGCCTTCGGCGAGTGCCACTTGCGACGCCTGCTAAGCTTCTTTGCACCGCAAGCACCGACACGAAGAGCCACATGCGCGATTCCGACGAAGCAGGCATGGTGGTCGGGGTGGGGTTCGTCGACCTGCTCATCCCGGAATCCCGGTCGCTGAAGGAGAAGCGCAAGGTGGTGCGCAGCGTGGTCGACCGGCTGCGCGCTCGCTTCAACGCAGCCGTCGCGGAAGTGGGCGACCAGGAGCTCTGGGGCCGCGCGCGCATCGGGTTCTCGGTGGTCGCGAACGACACGCGCTTCGTGAACTCGTCCCTGGATCAGATCCGCGACGCGATCGACCACATGGCGATCGCGATCGTCGCCGACTCCCAGATCGAGATCCTGCACCTGTGAGCCAGCGCCGCCAGGACCGCGTCGCGAACCTGATCCGCGAGGAAATCGCGCGGATGCTGGCGCGCGGCGAGGCGAAGCACCCGGCGCTCGAATCCGCGACCGTCACCGGCGCGAGCGTGTCGCCCGACCTGCGCGCGGCGACGATCCATTTCAGCGCCTTCGGCGACGAAGTGGCGCAGGCGCGGGTCGCCGAGGCGCTGAATCGCTCGGCGCCGTTCTTCCGCCGCGAGATCGGGCGCCGCCTGGGACTTCGTTTCGCGCCGGAGATCCTGTTTCGCCGCGATCGCTCGCTCGCCTTCGGTCAGGAGGTCGAGGAGATCCTGGGCCGGATCCACGCGGAGGACGGGCCCGCACCCGCGGCCGGCGAGCCCTCGGCCGGCCGCGGCTCCGATCCCGACGAAACGTGAATCCCCCGCGCGGCGCGCCTTCCGCTCTTCCCGACGGCGTGCTGGTGGTCGACAAGCCGGCCGGCATCAGCTCGTTCGACGTGATCCGGCGGCTCAAGCCGCTGCTCCGCCGGCGCAAGGCTGGATTCGTCGGCACGCTCGATCCGTTCGCTACGGGAGTGCTGCCGCTCTGCATCGGCGAAGCCACCAAGCTCGCCGACGCGCTGAGCGAGGGTGGCAAGGGATACGTGGCTACGCTGCGGCTCGGCCGCGCGACGGATTCCGGCGACGTCAGCGGAACCGTGGTGCGAGAAGCACCGGTGCCGCTCGTCGCCGCCTCCGAGCTGGCACGGGTGGCCGGGATGTTTCTCGGCGAGATCGAGCAGGTTCCGCCCATGTTCTCGGCGGTGCACGTGAATGGCGAGCGCCTCTACGAAAAGGCCCGCCGCGGTGAGACGGTCGATCGTCCCTCGCGCAGGGTCACGATCGAGGCGCTCACCCTCGGCCCGATGTCCGAGACCGACATCGGGATCGAGGTGCGCTGCTCGCGCGGCACCTACGTACGGGTGCTGGGCGAGGACATCGCTCGAGCCCTCGGCACCGAGGGTCACCTGACCGCGCTGCGCCGTACCCACGCCGGCGAGTTCGCGATCGCCGTGGCGGGCACACTCGACGCCATCCTGAGCGAGCCCCAGGCGGCCTTCCCGTGTTTCGGCGTCGGGCTCGACGCCTTGCGGCTGGTCGGATGGAGCCGCCTCGACCTCCTTCCGGGTGGCGCGGGCTCGGTGAAGCACGGCGGTCCGATCCTGAAGCGCGACATCCTGGCGCACGCGAGCGGATACGCGCCGGGCCAGCCGGTCTCCCTCTACTTCGAGCGGCGGCTGGTGGCACTCGGCGTCGGCGTCGACGAAGGCGACATCGCGGCGCGGCCCACACGGGTGCTGGTGCGCGCCGACGCCGCGCCGTGATCGCCGCGCGACTCACCCCCGGGCGCGGCGGCTTGATCCATTTGGATGAACATGATTCACTGAATTATATTCACGGCACACAGAGGATCCCATGCGCGACCCGGCACCCACCAGCCGCAGCGAACGCAAGGCGCGCACTCGCGAGGACTTGAAGCGCGCCGCGCGCCGATGCTTCGCGAAGAGCGGCTTTCTCGCCACCCAGATCAGCGACATCGCGCGGGCCGCCAAGGTCGCGCAGGGCACCCTGTACGTGCACTTTTCCGGCAAGGACGCGATCCTCGACGAGCTCCTGGGTGAGCTCGACCGCGAGCTGGTGGCGCGTCTCGAGACCGCGTGGGCCGGCGAGCCGGCGGCGGCCGGCGCCGGGGATCTGGTCACGCGCGTTCACGGGCTCGCGCACGCGTGTCTCGAGGTGTGGCACTCGCATCGCGACTTGCTTCGTGCCTTCGCGGAGCGCACCACCCTCGGCGTCGATCTCTCGCGCTTGCAGCAGGGCGTGAGCCCCGGCGCGGCTCGCTGGCTGCGCGCGTCGATCGACCGCACCGCCGCCGAGCTGGGCGCGCCCTTGCCCCACCCGGAGCTCGTGGCGCAAGCGCTGCTGGGCCTGTGGATGCGGGTCGGGCTCGCGTCGCTCGCGGACGGCGGCCCGGGCCGCGACGAGCTCGCGACACTGCTCACCCAGCTCTCACTCGGCGCGCTCGGCGCGGTGCTGCCGCTGCCG
>CAZYWA010000808.1:0-2531 GCA_964650975.1 uncultured bacterium | reverse complement strand
GCTCGGGCACGGCTCGGCCACGATCGAGACTCGATCGTACGCTCGCCTCGCCTGCGTTCGCCCGCGCGATTGGGGCTCACACCCCGCGAGTGCCCCCGATGGGCGCGGGCTCGAGCGCCCTCGCACAGCCACCGGCCGTCCGTCGCCCGAGCCGGTCCATCTGGGCAAAGTGAGACACCACCCCGGGCCGGAGGCGTCACTCGGTCCAGGCGATCTGGCGGAGGGTGAGGCCGTCGGTCCGGAGCCAGGCGTAGATCGTGCGCAGGGGGAGGCGGCGGGTGGATCGAAGGCGGCGCCGCTCCGCCAGCATTCGCGGCACGCCGAGCCAGCCGGCGGCGAGCGCGCGAAGGGTCGTGAAAAGCGCATGTCCCAGGCTCGACTCGGCGCGGAATCGCGCGGCGGCGCCGCGGCCGCGCAGGGCGGCAAAGGCCTGGGCGCCGTAGCGAACCGCGGAGAACGCCGGATTGAGCAGCACCAGCCCTGCTGGAAAGTGCTTTGCAACCAGCCATACGCGGTTTCGCTCCACGTGAAAGGCCTTGAAGGACGAGTAGGCGCCGGCGGTCACCGAGCCGTGGTGGAACGCGACCGCGTCCGGCACGTAGCGGCAGCCCCATCCGGCGAGCCGGGCGCGCAAGCCCAGGTCGGTGTCCTCCCCGTAGGCGAAGAACCGCTCGTCGAAGCCGCCCAGCTCGTCGAGCATCGCGCGCCGGTAGAGCGCCGCGGCGCCGCTCGGGAAGAGCACGTCGCGGACGCCGTCGTACTGGCCACGGTCGATCTCGAAGCGCCCGCGGCCACGGTTGAGGCCGTCGACGAAGAGCCGGTGGCCGGTGGTGTCGATTCTCCCCGCGGGGTCGATGAGCAGTACTTTCGACGCGCACATGCCGACGCCAGGCGAGCGCTCCGCTTCGGCCACCAGCGCCTCCGCCCATCCAGGCTCGGCCCGCGCGTCGTCGTTGAGCAGCAGCACGTAGCGGCCGCGCGCGGCGCCGATGCCCAGGTTGGCGCCGCCGGCGAAGCCCAGGTTCCGGCCCGCGACGATCAGCCGTGATCCGTCGAAGGCGCTCGCCCACGCGGCGCCCGGCACGGGCTCGGCCGCGCGATTGAGCACCACGATGGTCTCGAGATCGCGGAGGCTCTGGGCGCGGAGCGAATCGAGCGCCTCGGCCAGGACCGGCGGGAGATCGCGGCTCACCACCACGACCGAGGCGATCGGTGCGGGGGACAGCTCCGCCATGGGTGCGCTCGTGGAGCGCGGCCCGCTCAGCCCGGGCTCGGAGCGGGAAGCGCTTCGAGCAGCCGCTTGCGGAGCTCGGACTGAAGGTCCGGATCCACGACCTTACCGCCCGAGCGGGTGGTCACGTAGAAGGAGTCCATCACCTGATCGGCCTGGGTGGAGATCTTGGCGAGGTGGATGTCGAGGCCGAGCTCGGTCATCACCGAGGCGATCGAGTGCAGCAGCCCGACACGGTCGGTGGCGAAGACGTCGATCACGGTGGCGGCACCCGAGCTCGAGTTGTCGATCTCGACGCGATCGGGCTTGCGGCTCGAGGTCCGCGAGCGCAGCGAGCTGGGCGGCTGATCGAGGCTGGTGGTGACCTCGCTCAGCTTGCGCTCTCCTCGCACCACCGCCTCGGCCGACTCGAGCACCCGCGCCCAGCGGTCCGCGGCCCCCGCGTGGGGCGTCATGAACGACGCCGTGACCTGGAACGTGTCGATGGCGGTGCCGTCGTGGGTGGTGCCGAGCTGAGCGCCGTTGATGTTGACGCCGTGCGCCGCGAGCACGCCGCACAGATCGCGGAAGAGGCCGGGCCGGTCGGGAGCGGCGATGGCCACGGTGGCGAAGGCTCCATTCGGGTTCGCGAGCACCAGGCTCGCGAACCCGTTGGCGCGGGCCCGGACGGCGAGGCGCGCGAAACGCACTCCCCAGCGCAGATCGGTACGCAGGAAGAAGGACGGCGGAAGCTGATCGAGGAAGCTCTCGCCAGGTCCGTCGGGCTCGCGCGCCAAGAGCTTCGCGAGCGCCGCGCGGCGGGCCTGCCAGCGCTCGTCGAGATCGGCGCGGTAGTCGCCGGTGTCGAAGCCGCGCCGCGCCTTCACGTAGAGATCGTCGAGCAAGTGCGCTTTCCACGGCGTCCAGGTGCCCGGCCCCACCGCGCGCACGTCGGCGTAGGTGAGCAGGTAGAGCAGCTCCATTTCCTCGAGGCTGCCGACGCGCCGGCAGAAGTTGGCGATCTCGTCGGGGTCGTCGAGGTTCCGGCGCTGGCTGAAACGGGACATGAGCAGGTGGATCTGGACCAGCCGGGCCGCGAGATCGCGCTGCTCGGGGCTCAAGCCCAGGCGCTCCCCGGCGGCCTCGGCCATCGTGGCGCCCTTCTCCGAGTGGCCGCCGCCTAGCCCCTTGCCGATGTCGTGGAAGATCACCGAGAGGTGCAGCACCTCGGGATCGCTGGCGCGCTCCAGCATTCGCTTGAGGCGCGGCGGGCCGTCGTAGTCGGGAGCGTCGCCGATGCGCCGCAGCTCCCGCACCGCCA
>CAZYWA010000807.1:0-2532 GCA_964650975.1 uncultured bacterium | reverse complement strand
CGTTCGGAACGTCGGTGGTGGTGGGGAGTTCGTCGACGAGAACCATCCCTCGCAGGTCTGGGGGGTGCTGGGCCAGGCGGAGCTCGAGGTCATGAGCGGACTCAGTCTCGACGCGGGGCTCCGATACGATCACTACGAGACCTTCGGCGGCACCATCAGCCCGCGCCTGGCGCTCATCGCCACGCCGTTCACCAATTCGGTGCTGCGCGCTTCGTACGGTCAAGCGTTCCGTGCACCCAGCGCCTACGAGGTCTATTACGGCTGCAGCAACACCGACGGTGCGTGCAGTCTCAGGCCCGAGACGATTCACACGTACGAGCTCGGTTGGGACCAGTACATGGCCCCGTGGTTCCGCTCGACCGTGGTCCTTTTCTACAACGACATCCACGATCTCATCCTGCAGACTACGGACGAGCAGAGCCTCGCCACCTTCGGCAATCTGAGCAACGTCACCGGAAAGGGGATCTCAGCCGAGATCGACGCGCGCGCCGCGTCCGGCTGGGAAGCCCGCATTGCCGAGACCTTCCAGCGCACGGAGGACAACCAGACGCACCACCGCCTCACGAACTCGCCGGCGCACCTGGTCAAGCTCGGCGGGATCGCTCCCTTGGTTCGGGAGCGGCTCTTTCTCGGAGCCGAGGCGCTCTTCCTGTCGTCGCGACTGACGCTGAGTGGTGACCACACCGCGGACGCGTTCGTGGTCGACGCCACCCTCTCGGCACCGCACGTGGTGGGCGGGCTTTCGCTCCAGGCGGGCGCCTACAATCTCTTCGACACACGCTATGCCGATCCCGGCGGCAACGAGCACCCCGAGGACCAGATCGCAGAGGACGGTGTCGCCTTCCGGGTCGAAGCGGAGTACCGGTTCTGAGGCGCGGACGGGTGGCCGCCGTGAACGCACTTTCGTCGGGCAACCTGATTCCGGTGCTTCAGGTCGCGATCGGTCCGGTGATCCTGGTTTCCGGAGTCGGGCTGCTGCTGCTGACGATGACCAACCGCCTCGGCCGCGTGGTCGACCGGATGCGCATCGTGGGGCGAACGCTGTCCGAAACACTGCCTGCTCTGCAGCAGGCGAACCGCGCGCAGCTCGCGATCCTCTCCGAGCGGGCCGAGCTGCTGCGCCGCGCCATCACCCTGGCGTCGATGAGTGTGCTCCTGGCCGCCCTCCTGGTCATCGTTCTGTTCGTGACCGCGCTCTTCCGGCTCGAGACGGCGTGGGTGATCGGAGCGCTGTTCATCGCGTCGATGGTCTCCCTGATCGGATCGCTGATCTCGTTCATCCAGGATCTCAATCGCTCGCTCCACGCCGTCAGGCTCGAGCTCGCGGACCGGCCGGCGAGGTCGTGATGCCATTCCGCGACGCCGTCGCGCGCTCGAGGTGGCGACCACGGCACGGCAATTGCTCGCCTTCGGGGTAGCAAAGCCAAGGGGTTTCGAGGAGTGCTCTGGCTGGCGGTCGTCATCGGGCAAATCGCCCCAGCCGAGGCTGAAATCGAGCGGTCGGCGCTGCCCCGCACAGGTATCCACAACCGTTCGATCCGATGACGTTGCCGGAACGCGCGCGCGCCATCTGGGGCCGATTCGATGCGTGACCACACGATGGACATCCAGAGCAAGCTGCAGCTGCTGCGTCGGACCTATGCCACGCAGCTCCCGGCGAAGGTTGCCGAGCTCAACCAGCAGCTCGACGGCTGGCGCGGCGGCGAGCCTGGCGCGGCCGATCGTCTCCGTCGACTGGCCCACAACCTCACCGGCTCGGGCGCTTCGTTCGGATTTGGCGCGATCAGCGAATACGCGCGACCGCTCGAAAACGAGCTCCGGCGGCTAGCGGCGGTGTCGTCGGAGCTCGGTGAGGGGCACGCATCCGAGGTCGTCGCGCACGCACGCGCGCTCGAGACCGTGATCCAGTCGGCCATCGTCGATGCCGACCGCGAGCGATCGGCCGACGCATCACCCGCCGTGGGCGTCGCTCGGGCCGTTGCACCGCTGGTGGTGGCGGGACAGGCGTCGCTCGTCGATCGGGAGCCGGTGCCCGGTGGAAGACTGGTGCTCGTCGAACCGGATCCGCGCATTGCCGCCGAGCTCAGCTTTCAACTTGCACCTTTCGGGTACCGCGCACAGGTCGCGTCCACCGTGACCGAGGCGGCGCTGGCGTGCGCGGCGGACCGTCCCCTGGCGCTCGTCGTCGGCCTGCCCGCGGACGTCTCGCTGGCCCCGGCGCTCGAACAGCTGTCGCGTTCGGTCCACACCCCCGGGCTGCCGGTTCCGGTGCTGGTGGTCTCGAACCGCTCCGATCTGGCGGCGCGCCTCGAGGCCGTGCGCGGCGGTGCCTCGGCCTTTCTCACCAGACCCGTGGACGTCATCCGGCTGGTGGGACTGCTCGACCGCCTCACGCCACAACCCGACGAAGCACCGTATCGCGTGCTCATCGTCGACGACCACGATCTGCTCTCCCGCGCGTACGCTCAGATCTTGCTCGAGGCGGGCTTCGAGGCCGCCATCTGCCCGGGCGCCACCGACGTGCTGCGCTCG
>CAZYWA010000806.1:0-2536 GCA_964650975.1 uncultured bacterium | reverse complement strand
CGAACTTGGCCATCAATGGCTGGGCGGGGACAATATACACAAGGGCCAGGACGATCGCGAAAATTGGATGTGGTCCCCGGCGGCAGATCAACAACTTACAGCTATGGCAAAGGCTGGTGCGCCAGATTACTCTTCCACGATGTTTTGCATATTTTGCTCTGGTGGCTACTTTGATCACGTTCAAAGCCAGGCCATTCAGAACTCGACTTTGTATGGCCTCTAGGTCGGTGCCGCGCTACGGGAAATCCACTCGAAGGTGAGCGTCTATTTCGTCTCTGCGTTGATGCTCGGGGGGACTAAATTGTACACCGGGGTCCGTGCCTGCCTGTTGGTCTGTCTCTTGTCTATTCCTTCGGCTGTTTATGCCGAAACGAAGGCGCTGGCGATTAGGACCGATAATGCTAGGGCTGCGTTGTTTTTGCTCCTCTGTAATGATGACGATCATCTGGTTTGCTTTCATGCTCAGCCCGGTGCCAGCGATGCGAGTATGGAAAATCCTGAAGCGGGATGTGCGCCCGAGTCGTACGGTTGCGCGCGTCTCGCCGAGATGTATAAGTTGGGTTGGAATTTGACGCCGCTTGATTTCGGGCAGGATGCAGGAGAGGGAGTCGTTACCGCCGCTGTATTGCCGAACGCGGAGGCTGCGGGATTGTTCTTTGCTCGAGCGTGCGCGTTGGGGGATGTCTCGTCCTGTAGCGGTCCGAACCACGTTCCGGCGGCTGGTGCAACGTCACAGCCGTGACCTGACGAGCGTTCGAATCCCTGAGTCTTCTTCGGAGGCTCTTATGGCTCGCACTTCGAAGAGTGCACGTCTCTTCACCATCGCCTTGATCGCGGTCACGTTCTCAAGCCTCATTGCGCGAGCCGACGACAAGGTCGTCAACGCCCAGAATCACGTGATCCGGTCCACGGACGCCAGCGGTCGCGTGACGAGCTACACGTACTCGCGGGACGGGAAGCTCATGAGCATGAAGTCGGCGGACGGCAAGGGCACCGCGTACCTCTACGATGAGAACGGGAAGTGGATCGAGACGAGGGGGCCGATTGGAACGGTGGTTCCGGCGAGTGGGGCGGCGCCGCAGCCGTGACCGACGATCCCTCGAAGGGTCTCGTCAACGTCGACCACCAGGTGTAGGATTGCTTCCGTAGGACGCCGTTCCGGCTCTGCCGCTCGGCGAGATCTCTGACAAGCAGGTAGCGCCGAGAGAGCCCCCACCGGGACCCTCCGCCTCGTACTCCACCCGTCCAAAAACGATCACCCGGGCCGGATTCGTATTCTGCCCAATGAAGGATGGGCAGAACTCGGTGCGCAAGGTGGTCGACACCTCCGGCAACGTCGTCGCCTCCTACGACTACGACGCCTTCGGGAATCGGCTCTCGGCGCCCAACGCGATCGATGGGCTCTTCCACGTGAGGGCGTTCGGCGAGATTCAGGACCCGAATCTTGGGTTCACGTATTTGAGGGCGAGGTGGATGGACCCGGGGACGGGGAGGTTTGAGAGTAGGGATCCGTTCAGGGGCGAGGCGTTCGATCCGCAGAGTTTACACCGATACACTTACGGAAACTCCGATCCCATCGGCCATATGGATCCAAGCGGTGAGTTCGACTTGATCGAACTGCTCATTGTAGTGACAGTCATCGCAGTCATGGCTTCTATTGCCATCCCAAGTCTTCTCGGACCGCGGACACAAGCTGTCGATGTAACATTGAGCGACTTAATGAGGCAGGCGCTTGCGGATATCCGAAACTACGGGACCGAAACTATCGCAGCGACCACTACTATTACCACCTCAGCTATCCACCTATTGGGAGTCTTCAACCCGGCGCGAGATGGTCATGTTGGATCGGTGTTGCCAGGCGCGAGGTTTGGAACATTCGATCCGGGCCCCGCCGACCCAAACCGAGATCCCAAGACAAACGTGGACATGTCGAAGGCTTCTGGACGTTACTGTGACGGGCATCTGTCCGGAGACTCGCAGTGCAGTCCAAACTCGCCCATCATCTACATCGGCTCCAAGAACCTCACCTCACCCCTATCTGCAAACATCGGCATTCCGCCAGGATTCGGGGGCGCAAGCCTTGGCGGGACGGATCCCGCGACCCGCCATGGAGAACGGGCGCGGGATCCCGATGGTTACGGTCAACGGGCCAGCTCGGCGCGCCGCGGCTGCGGTCGCATGACGGCTTGCCTACTGTTTCTCGAAGCGCCCTGCGACCTCGAAATAGATGCGCGCCGCCGGTGCAACCTTGAGTGCGAGCTGCTTAGCCCTCGCCCTTGCGTCCGGGCTTTCCAGGTAGATGACGATACCGTCGTCGCGGAGGCCCACCCCGCTGACTCCTGGTTCGTCCAACAACCTGTCCGCCAACCGTCGTTTGAGTTCACCGAGGGCCTGGGGGTCCATGGGGCCCAACCTAACCGCATCCGAAACTCGCAGCTATGGCCGGGTAACCGGGTGGTCACTTGACGAGCGTCACGCCAAGCGCCGACAGCACGTCGCCGATGTGGTTGGCGATCGTGTGACTCGCGGAGCCAGC
>CAZYWA010000805.1:0-2545 GCA_964650975.1 uncultured bacterium | reverse complement strand
CGATCCTCGTGAATCCTCGTGCGTGGACTGGTTCGCGTTCCCGTTCCGCCGTCCGTTCATCACGGCGCTCGCTTCGCGCGGTTGTCCGTTTCACTGCACGTTCTGCAGCTCCCCCAGCATCCTCGGGCACAAGGTGCGGCTGCGCTCGGCGCGCGACGTGGTCGGGGAGCTGGTCGACGCACACGGACGCTTCGGCTGCCGCGACGTGCTCTTCGTCGACGACGTGTTCGGCTGGCGCGACGACTGGATGCGCGAGTTCACCGACGCGATGCGCGCGGCGCCGGTGCGTTTCCGCTACATGGTGATCCTTCACCCGCTGAGCTTCTTCCAGCACCGCGCCGAGATGATCGAGCGGCTCGCCGACTCCGGCTGCACGATGATCAGTTACGGCGCGCAGTCGGCGGACCCCGGCGTGCTCGCGCGGGTCCGGCGCAGCCCCAACGAGCCCGAGGCCCTCGCGGGACACCTCGAGCTCACCAACCGGCTCGGGATCGCATCGGTCGTGACGTACATCTTCGGTCTACCCGGTGCTACCGCCGCGAGCATGGAGAGCTCGGTCGACTTTGCCCTTGCCCACCGGCCGACCCTCGTGGACATCCATCCGCTCGGGCTGCTGCCAGGCGCCGAGCTCGGCACCCACGACGAGCTGGCGATCGGTGCCGCCGGAGGTGATTTCACGGCCGTCGAGCTACAGCGGCTCTGCAACCGCGGGCTCAAGCGCTTCTACACATCGCCGGCCACGATGGCGCGCCTGGCGCGCTTCGTCGCGGCCACGAATCCGCGGTGGTTCGCCGAGTTTCCGTGGTACCTGCTTCGCGAGCTGCGGACCATTCGATCCCAGGGGCGTCGGCATCGAGCGAGCGCCGAGTCGGTCTCCGAGTACCGCCCGACGGCTCCCCTCGGCCGGCCCGCCGTCGTGCCGGCCTGACGCGAGCCCCCTTGGCCGATCGCACGCCGCGCGCGGCGGTTCGACTCGCTCTCGCGCTCCTGGGGGGCGCGACCGGAACCGCTCTCTACTGGTGCTGGGGCGTTCCTCCGGTCGAGTGCCTTCGCCTCGCCGGCGCGACGTTTCTCCTGTGCTTCGTGCCTGGCTGGATGCTCACCACTCCACTGGGACCGTTGCTGCGGCCCGACGAACGAGCCGTGGCGGCGCTCACCGTGGGTGCGGTTGCGACGGCGCTGCTCCATTACGCATGGAACGTCCACGTGGCGCCGCACACCGGCATGCCGAGCACCACGTCGGCGTTGATCGCCTGGTGCGCACTTACGGCAGCGGCGGGGCTCGTCGGCTGGATCGTCGAAAGCCGAGCCCGGACGCCTGGCGCCGACCCACCGCCGGCCGCCGACGGGTCCGCGTGGCTCTGCCTCGCGACCTTCCTGCTTCCCGTCGCGGCTCTCGCTCCGTTCGCGAACCCGAATGGGCAGATCGCGGGCGGTACCATTTCGTTCGACATCGACGAATTCACCCACTTCCACTTGGTCGGCTCGATGCTCCGCGCGGGCCCGCCCACCATCAACACGTTGGCGGGCTATCCGATGCCGCCCTACCAGTTCCTGGTTCCGTCGCTTTCGGCAGCATTCTCGCGGCTCGTCGCGATCGACCCCATCCGGCTTCACTGCCGCTGGCTGCCGATCCTGAGCATCGGGCTCGCGAGCTCCACGGCCTTCGTCCTCGCGCGCCGGACGCTGCCGAGCGCGCGCGCTGCGGCGATCGCGGCCTTGGCGCTCTGCTACGCCGGAGACGCGTTCACGACGTGGGGGTTCGTGACCGAGATCCACTCCGCGTTCGCGTACGCCACGCTCGCTCTGGCCGCGACGTTGCTGGTGCTGGGCCTGCGCACGGAAGACCGCGCCTCCGCGCCTCCGCGTGTGGCGGAACGACGAGCGGCGACCGCGGCGCTGGTTCTTGCCGGGTTCCTGCTGGCTTCGCTCTTCCACACCAAGGCCCCGCTCTACTTCACGGCGGGCGGGGCCTTGGGCCTGCTCGCGATCGAGCGCACGCTCCGCCATCGTGACCACCGAGCGTGGATCGCGGTCGGCGCGGCGCTGCTCTTCGGCCTTCCGCTGGCGGCGGCGAACCTGGGCTCGGTTCGGCACTCACCGCTGGGGATCGGAGCGGGGACCAATCTCGCGTCGCTTCTCGGGTCCCTTCCGGCACCCTGGAATCAGCTCGGGGCGTCGCGTGCCTTCGCGTTCGCGATCGGTCTGGTCCTCACCGCGGCGGCGATCGCGAACACCAGGCTGGTCGGTCTGCCGTGGGCCGTGCGCGCCGGGCGCGCCGCAACACGGCCGGCACCGATCGTCGTATTTCTGGGCAGCGCCGTGATCCTCGGCCTGTTGGCCGCGAACGTGGTCTACGAGCGCGGGAACCCGGGTGGCGTGGCGCCACTCTGGTTCGTGCAGCACCCGCTCCTGATCGGCTCGCAGCTCCTGGCCGGAGCTTCGATCGACGGCTGGATCGCTCGTTACGGCGATCCTCGACGATCGCGAAGGCGGCTCGCGGGCGTCGCGATCGGATTCGCGCTGCTCACCGCCGCGGTCACCC
>CAZYWA010000804.1:0-2545 GCA_964650975.1 uncultured bacterium | reverse complement strand
GCCTCGAGGAGCGCGGTCTTTCCCGCCCCGGGCGAGCCCATCACGTTGATCGCCGTCACGCCGCGCTCGCGAAAATGCGCGCGATTGTGGTGGGCGATCCGGTCGTTGCCCTCGAGCAGCTTCTCGTGGACGTCGACCGAGACCAGGTTCGTGTCACCGCATCCGCAGTCCTGACACATGCTGGGGCACCTCGAGCTCGATTCGTTCGAGCGTCAACGCATCTCCGCCGGCGAGTCGCGCCGGCCAACCACAGGCCGGACAGGCGAGCACCTCGCCTTCCGGGATCACGGCATCGCAAGACATGCACCGCCATTCGGTCGCTTCGCGCTGGATCTCGAGCGCGGCTCCGTCGCATATGGATCCCTGGATCAGGTGATCGAACGCGGTGGCAAAGAGCACGGGCTCGACGCCGGCGAGCGGCCCGATCCGCACCGCGACGCGATGCACCGCCGTCGCGTGGCGGTTCTTCGCCTCGTTCTCGACGCGCGTCAGAAGCGCCTGAACCAGTGAGTATTCGTGCATGGCGTGGTTCGATTCCAGTCAGCAGATCCGCGGGAGCTGCTCTCCGGACAGCCGTTCGAGCCGCCGGTGACTGCCGATCCGGGTGCGCAGCAGCACCCGGCCGGGATCGCCGTTCGTGACCTCGCCGATGCACCGCGCGCCTCCGCCCTCGGGCAGCGAGCGCAGCGCCGCGAGCGCGGCGTCGGACGAATCGCCCGGCACGATCGCGAGAAAGCGCCCTTCGCAGGCGACGTAGAGCGGATCGAAGCCCAGGATCTCGCAGGCCGCTCGCACCTCGTCGCGCACCGGGATCGCGCTTTCGTCGACTCGGATACCGACCCGTGACGACGCAGCGATCTCGCACAGCGCGGTCGCGAGACCGCCTCGCGTGGGATCGCGCATCGTCTTGGTGCCGGGCACGGCGTCGAGCAACGCGCGCACCAGGAAGAGCACCGGTGCCGAATCGGACTCGAGCGGTGTCTCGAGCCCGATGCCGCTCCGCGCCGCCATGACCGCGATGCCGTGATCGCCCACAGGGCCGGAGACCAGGATCGCGTCACCTGGCCGGGCGCGTTCCGGACCGACGGTCACACCGTCTCGCACCCGCCCGATTCCCGAGGTGTTCACGTAGATGCCGTCGCCCTTGCCGCGATCGACGACCTTGGTGTCGCCGGTGACCACGGGCACGCCCACGTGCTCCGCGGCGCGCGCGATCGAGTCCACGATCCGGGTGAGCGACGCGATCGGGAATCCTTCCTCGAGCACCAGACCGACGCTCAAGCCGAGCGGCTCGGACCCGCACATGGCGAGGTCGTTGACCGTTCCGTGAACCGCGAGCGAACCGATGTCACCGCCCGGGAAAAACGGCGGCTGCACGACGAAGGTGTCGGTCGTGAAAGCGAGGCGCTCGGCGCCGACGGCGAGCAACGCACCGTCGCCGAGCTGTGCCAGCGCCGCATTGCGGAACGCCGGGAGAAAGATGCGATCCATCAGCTGAGCGGTCTTGCGACCGCCCCCGCCGTGCGCCATCTGGATCACGTCGCCGTCCTCGATCGGCAACGGACACGAAAGACCGATGGCCAAAGGATCGATCCGGGTCATGCGACCGCCTCCGAGGCGGCATGCCGCCCGTAGTGGAAGTAGGCCGCGCACGCACCTTCGGAGGAGACCATCGTGGCGCCCAGCGGATGCTCGGGAGTGCAGCGCGCACCGAAGTGCGGGCAATGCGTCGGTCGAAGCCTTCCTTGAAGCACCAGTCCGCTCCTGCATTCTTCCGGCTCATCGACCTTGAGGTCCGTGAGCCCGAAGACGCGTTCCGCGTCGAACGCCGCGTAAGCCGGTGCAAGACCGAGTCCGCTCGCCGGGACCTCGCCTAAACCGCGCCACTTGCGGTCACACACCACGAACACCTCGTCGACCACGCGCTTCGCGGCAGGATTGCCCTCGGCCGTGACGACACGTCGGTAAGCGTTCTCGACGTATGCTTGGCCGCGCTCGAGCTGGCCGACCGCCGCGACCACGCCCGCCAGCAGATCGAGCGGCTCGAACCCGGTCACCACGATCGGCATGCGATGGCGCGCCGCGACTTCCTCGTAGGGACGCGAGCCGGTGACAGTACACACGTGGCCGGGAGCGAGCAGGCCCTGGATCTCGCAACCTGGCGCGCCGAAAAGCGCTTCCAGCGCCGCGGGAACCAGCACGTGGGCCACCAGCATCGAGAAGTTGGTGAGGCCCTCGCGCGCCGCAACGTAGGCCGCCATCGCGTTGGGCGGCGCCGTGGTCTCGAAGCCGACGGCGAAGAACACCACCCGCCGCGACGGCGTGGCGCGCGCGATCGCCACCGCGTCGAGCGGTGACTGCACGATCCGGACATCGGCGCCGCGTGCCCGCGCCAGCAGCAGATCGCCGTGGCTGCCCGGGACGCGCAGCATGTCCCCGAACGAGCAGAAGATGGTTCCGGGTGTGGCGGCGATCGCCAGCGCCCGGTCGGCCTCTCGTCCCGAGGATCGAGAGGGCAGCGGCGAGGGACAGGGCTGCCGCGGAA
>CAZYWA010000803.1:0-2547 GCA_964650975.1 uncultured bacterium | reverse complement strand
CTCAAGCCGCATTCGCGGCACAATCACGGTGTCCACGGAATCGGGTGAGGATCACGGTTCCCCCGAGCACTTCCGCTAGCACCCCGGGAGCGGCTCCGAATACAGACGCTGCCGGTGCGAGCCGCTCTCGGTCGAGTGCAATCCGCACCGATGCGCGCTACATCGGTGGGAGCTGGTCCGAGAGAGCGACCGTCGCGGACTCATGGTCACGCCACCCATAGACGGACGCTCCATCCGACCGCCGGAAGTGCAGCACGATCCCGAAGAGAGCGACGCGATGGCTCATCTTGAGGATCTCCACGTAGATGGCACCGGGGTGTGCCGTGTGGATCGCCTGCGTGATCTCGGCGAAGAGGTCGGCCATGGGCTGTACGTATCATGCGCCGCGAGGACCTACCCCCGGGGATTCCCCAGGCGTTCAGCAGCTGTCATCGTCGCGTCATCTCAAACCCGGCATTGAGTTTCAGTTCGCTCGCACGTCCGTATCCACGAGCTCGTCGAGCGCCTTTCGAGCACGCCACCGGACCTCGTCGTTCGGATCCGAAGTTGCCAGAGCCTCGATCGCGCGGCGCACCCCGATGCTGCTAGTGTGCATCTCGCCGAGCGAGTGCTGCACCATGCGCGAATGCTGGCGTCCTCATTCAGGAGCGCCCGCATCAGGTCAGGCAGTGTGTCCTCGGGCAGTGGTCTGCCCGCGACCAGCGCCCCCGCGGCGGCAATTCGAACGCGGGGCTGGTCGTCGTGGAGGGCCACAAGGAGCTGCCGCATTCCATAGCGAAGCGCCTGCGGGCCCAGGTGCTTCATGCCCTCGGCGGCCCGCCACCGGAGGTCTGGATCGGGCCTGGTGAGATCGGCGAGTAGCTCGCCGAGGAGCGCCGTCGGGTCGTTCACGGCGGCGCCCCGGCTTCTTCCTGGCCTCCGGAGGCAGGGACGCCGATTTTCACCAGACCAAGCCATGGCCGCCAAGCGCCCTTGGGCCAACAGCAGCACCAGCACGCGTGCGAAAGCGAGCATCAGGTCAAACCGCATTCTCGTGCAGCGAGCTGCCCGCAACCAGCGCCCACGCCCCAGCTATTCGGTACCTGCTTATCTTCATTTTTCGAGTGCGAAGAAGCTGCGCTCCATGGCGAATCGCTTGGGCATGGAAGATGCTTGATGCTCTACGCTGCCGGCCGGCGCAATCAGCCCTCCCGCGCTCGTCAAACTACGAGCCGGTCGCTGCCGACTTTTCTATGCAGCCGAGTATGGGTACGAATGTCTGCCCTCGCGTCGCGCAACGCGCATTCCGCAGTCGGAGCTGCGATGCGTCCTTTCACGCGCAGGCCGCACCTGGCCTCGAGGCACAACCACTCGAACCGAAACCCATTCGGGTCTCTCAAAAGCGAAATCCTGTACCGAACGCCGGCTTCCACATGGTGGAACTCTTGGACGGTCATGTTGATCCTCGTCGCCAGGTGAGTTCGCCTCCAGCACGGATCGTATCGCCTCGGATCAGGCGAGCTTGATCATGCAAAATCCGCAAGGCAGGCTGGTCGAGAAGCTTGAGCCGCACATTCTGCTCGGTCCGATACGCGCATGTCTGCCGAGCGACGACGCGCCCTGAAATGCGTAGGGGAGTGGCCGAGTTCGGAAGCTCGACCGAGACCTCGATAACCTCGCCGACCTCCGGCCTCGTCGCCGTCTCGATCGACATACCGCCACGCGCGATGTTCGATCCGTACTCGGCGAGAAATCGCTCGACGTCGCGCAGGTTGAGTGACGACGCGTCGCCCTTCACGCCCTCCGGGGGCGACTTCGGCAAGACCAGGTCATCTGCGGGAACGCGCGCAGTCGGCACCAGGCGCTCGGACCGAGCATCGAGAGGCGGCACGACTGAACCGCGATTGGTAGTTGGCGGCGGTAAAGCGCGATGCTGACCAAGCTGACGCAGAACAAATTCAGCGAGCTCCGCTTCGGCCTCGGAGCCGGCGTGCTCGAAATGAATTCCGAAACGCCGGCCGCCGTCTCCCGAGCGCACGACGACGCCGTTCACGAGTGCCGGCCTGGACCACGCCGGCGGGTGGAATTTCAGCGAGAGTTGTGTTTCGAGCTCTATCGTGATGGGGGACTGAAGTAGCATCCCTCGGGCACTCAAATCGAGAGACTGCCCCGTCTCCAATCCTTGCGGGCACTGAAAGTGAACGACAAGGCGCAATGGAGCGCGTGGAGACACTCTGCGCTCTTGGGCTCTCGTCGTAAAGGCGACTGGCACGGCCAGCCCTTCGTTTGCCATTGGCTCTCCTCCCGGACAGGTCGGTCGGCTGATGCATGCGAAGTGCCACAGACCGCTCAAGCCGCGTTTCGTGCATTGTCACCGCCTCCTTCGGTCGCCCCCGCCAGCGTTCGCTGCCGAAGCGAGAACTGGACGATCCTTGACCGGTCGAGACAATCCGGGGATGAATCAACGGCAGTATGACGTTCCGGTCACAAGGTCCACGTTCCGCTGTCGATAAGCGCGAATAGCGAATCTTCAACAAGCGACTATCGCCACCGGTTGCTTCTCGAGCA
>CAZYWA010000802.1:0-2561 GCA_964650975.1 uncultured bacterium | reverse complement strand
GGATCACGAAGAGAACGTGCTGGATGGGAGTCGCGCCGCCGGTCGCGAGCGGCACCGGGTTGGCGAAGCTCGCGGAATTCACGTCGAAGAGCCGCGACGAGCGGGTAGCGTTCTGCGCGACGCGATCCTCGCCAGCCGCCAGGTCGGCGTCGGATGGAACGTCGACGAGCTCGAGGAGCGAGCCGTTGAAGAGCGTGACCGTGGGGCCGTTGGGCCCGCTGCCCGTGCCCTTGGCGTTCGCGACGTAGAGCCGCTGGCTGTCGGGGCTGAGCGCCAGCGCGGTCGGGTACCAGGCGGTGGGGATGGCGCCCACGATCGTGCCGCTCGCGAGGTCGATCACGCGCACCGCGTCGTCGGCCGCCTGTGCCACGAAGAGCCGCGCGCCGTCGGGCGAGAGCGCCAGCGCGTTCGGACCGGAGCCGTAGCCCACGGCACCGGCCGCGCGCAGGTCGATCGTCGACGACACCCGCCGATGCGCGACGTCGATCAGCGAGATCGAGTCCTCGTCCGAGTTGGCCACCGAGAGCCGGCTGCCGTCGGCGGAGAGCACCATTCCCTCGGGGTTCTTCTGCACCGCGATGTCGGCGACGTGTCGCAGCGCCCGCGGATCGCTCACGTCGAAGACGCCGATCCGCCCTTCGCGCTCGACGGAGACGTAGGCCTGGCGGCCGTCGGGCGAGAGCAGCACGCCATACGGGTTGCCGCCGGTGTCGACGGCGCTCAGCCGCTCGCCGCTACGGGCGTCGAGCGCCACCAGCTGGCCGCCGATCTGCTGGGCGACGAAGAGCGTCGCATCGTCGGCGCCGAGCGCCAGGCCGGATGCGTACCCGCCGGCCGGGAGCGCGGCGGTCTGCTGAAGTGTCGCGCCGTCCCAGGCGAGCACCACGACTTGGTCCTCGCTCGACTGCGACACGAACACCGTGCGGGAGTCGTGCGCCACGGCGAGGCCGAGGAACGAGCCGGGAACGTCCGCGGTCGCGATCGCGGTCCCGGACGCCGGGTCGAGCGCGCTCACCCGCGACTCCGAGGCGACGAACAGTGTCTGCCCATCGGGACCGAACGACATGGCGAGCGGAAAGTGATCCGCCGGCACCAGCGCGCCCGCGGGAGTGATGCGCCGTCCGTTGGGGAGAATCCAGGCGCCATCTCCATCCGGCCCGACCTTGAGCAGGGCTTCGTCGCGAATCGTGAATCCGCCATCGCTGGCCAGGTGCTTGCCCGCGGAGCCGGAGCACGCGGCGGAGAAGCCGAGCAGCAGGCCCAGCAGCAACCGGGTCGACGCGTGGCGCGCGGTGGGGACGAGGTGCTGGTGCGGAGAAGGGATCGCGATCATTCGTGTCCCCACGGTCGAGGGCCTGGTGGTGCGCGCTGTCCTACCACACCGGCCGGCTCGACCGGTTTGGTCATTCGGTGCGGGGGTGGTAGATCGGGCGCAGCGGGACGTGCGGCCGAATGGATTCGTCAGCCAAGACCTATCGCGCGGGCGATACCGTCGACGATCGTTGCCGGGTGTGCAAGGACATCCGCGCGCACCACGTGATCGTCGCCGACGCGTCCGGTCACCCGCTGCGCGTGGTGTGCGATCGCTGCGGCAGCCAGCACAACTACCGGGGCCAGGGCGACGACGACGCCCGTGACAGCGTGAGCGCTCCTCCAGCATCGGCACCCACGGCCCACCGCGCGGCCGCCCCTAGCCCGGCCCCCGGCCGCTGGCGTCCGGGCACGCTACCGATCGTGACCGAGCGCGAGAGGAGATACGCGACCATGTCCATCACCACGGGCTCCGACGGCAACGCCTCGGTGGCCGATCTCGAGCTCATGCTGCGCCGCGTGTTCCGCGAGGAAACAGGCCTCTCGCCCGCGGTCCCCGCCGACAAGTGGCGCGGTGGAGAAATGGTCCTGAGGCCCGGCAAGCCCGGCCTCCAGGAGAAGACCTGGCCGGTCGACGCGCTGTTCCACAAGATCGTGATGATCCGCGACCGGCTGCGCGTGCTGGAGCAGAACATCAACTCCGCCGACATCCCCGAGGTCCTCAAGGTCAAGCTGCAGAGCTACGTCACAGGTTGCTACGGCTCCCTCACCAGCTTCAACGTCCTGTTCGCGGAAGAGGACGACAAGTTCAGGGGGAGCGGTGGCGAATGAGCATGGAAAGCGGCGCAATCACTCGAATGGAGGATTCATGAAGAGACTGGTGATGGTCACCTTGTTGTTGGCGGCAGGGATGGCGATGACGTCGGTGGGGTACGCGGGCGACAAGCCGCTCACTCCGCAGCAGCAGCGGATGAAGGATTGCAATGCGGAGGCTGCCAGCAAGAACCTCACGGGCCAGCCGCGCAAGGATTTCATGAAGACCTGCTTGGGAACCAAGCCCGACACCTCGCAGGCCAAAAAGCCCACGCCGCAGCAGGAGAAGATGAAGTCCTGCAATGCCGAAGCGACGTCCAAGTCGCTCACGGGCCAGGCCCGCAAGGACTTCATGAAGACCTGCCTCAGCAACTAAGTTTCCTCGGGGGGCTGTTCCAGCCCCCCGCCCCGTCCGGAGTGAATCCGGCCGGGGCCCC
>CAZYWA010000801.1:0-2563 GCA_964650975.1 uncultured bacterium | reverse complement strand
GCCCACACCTGACTTCGACAGAATTCGACTCTGGAGGTGCCGTCATGAAGCGACACATTCTCGAAGGAACCGGCCCGGTCGGGGCACGGGGCAAGGCCGGTTTCACGCTGGTCGAGCTGCTGGTCGTCGTCACCATCCTCGGTCTGCTCGCGATCATCGCCGTCCCGCAGCTCTTCAAGACCCGCGAGAAGGGCGTGCGCAAGGAAGGCATGACCAACATCATGAACATCGCGGGCGCCATGGAGAGGCGCTTCGCCGACGGCAACTTCTCGTACACCAACGGCAGCGGAACGTGCCCGGGCAGCGCCACGTTCACCGGCGGCACCACGATCGCCGACCTGAACCTCGCGGTGCAGGGCTCGTACTACAACTACCAAATCACCGTGGCCGACGCGAACTCCGACAACCTGTGCGAGAACTACACGATCACCGCCACCGGCCTGCTGGCGCCGGTGACCGGCCAGACGCTCACCTACACGCAGGCTGGAGTGAAGGGCGGCAACTGGAACTGAGCGGCGAACCCCCGGCCTGGAGGTGCGGCCATGCAAGAGCCCAGGGAAGGTGCGAGACGGCCGCGTGAGGGCTTCACGCTGGTCGAGCTGCTGGTCGTCATCGCGGTGATCGGCATCCTCGCGATGCTGGCGATTCCGCAGATCCGCGACGCCCGCGTCAAGGGCATTCGCCGCCAGGGGATGACCACGGTCGAGGATCTGTCGCTGGCGCTCGAGCGCCACGCCTCCGAAGGCAACTACACGTACACCGACGGCAACGGTGCTTGCCCCGGCTCCCGCACGTACCAGGAAGGGCAGATCGTTCCCGACGTGAATCTCGCCATCCACGACTCGTACTTCCAGTACACGATCCGGGCGTCGGATCCGAACGGCGACGGGCTGTGCGAGGCGTTCCAGGTGATCGCGACCGGCGCGGCCGCGCCGATCCTCGGCGAGACGATCACCCACGATCAGGTCGGCGTGAAGGGCGGAACCCTGGGCTGGCAGTGACGCTTGCCGGCCCGGCTGGCGCCGTGAGCGCCCAGCAGACGATCGCGGGCCCCACCGGTGCGCGGCACCGAGTGGGGCCTTTGCTCGTGGGCGCGGTGGTGCTGCTCGCCGGGCTGGTGTCGGTGGGCGTGCGGAGCTCGGTGGATGCACACCGGGCCGCCGCCCGGCTGGCCGCGGCCCGGGCGCGGGGAGACGGCGTGCAGGAGATCATCGAGCTGGGGCGAATGATCCGCGCCTTGCCGGTGGATCGCACACCGGCGCTCGACGCCTCCCACCAGCTCGAGGCGGCCGCCCGCGCGGCCGAGGGCTCGGGCGATCTCTCGCGCGCGCGGGAGGCGTGGCGGGAGCTGCGAAGTGCCTGGTTCTCGGTTCGCGGCCTCGGCGATCCGGGCGCCACGTTCATCGCCGAAGCCGAGAGCGAGCTCACTCGCCTCGGCGCGGCCCGCGAGGCGTCGATCCAGCCGCGGCTGGCGCGGCCTGGACCGTCGATCGTCGCGGTGCTGGCACTGCTCGTCTGGGTCGGGTCCGCGTTCGGCTTGATCCAGCACGGAGTCGAGCCGAGCGGACGGATCGCGGTGCGTGCGGCCGCGCCGTGGCTCGTCGGGCTGACGCTCGGTCTCGCCGCCTGGGCCGCGGCGATGCTGGCCGCCTGAATCCGGAATCCGAGACCCGAGCGAACGATGAATGCCTGGCTTCTGACGCTCATCGGCGTGCTCGCCACCGGTTACGGTGGACGCGCCCTCGCGGCCGCCGAGGAGCCGTCGTGGCTGGGCGCGGCGATCCTCCCCGCGGGCCTGGTGGTGCTCGGGCTGGGTTTGGTCGGATTGCTGGTGCCGGGCTTCGTCTAGCCTTTGCTACGATACGGCGCCGCTCGTCGCGGCCACCCATGAGCCCCTCGATCTCCTGGTTTCACCATCCGCTGCTCTACGTCGCCGAGGTGTTCCGGCAGATGGTGGAGCTTTGGCCCGGGTGGGGGCTCGCGTGCGTGGGGGTGGTCGGGGCGTGCGTCGGCAGCTTCCTCAACGTCGTGATCTGGCGGCTGCCCATCGGTCAGTCGATCTTCAAGCCCGACTCGCGGTGCCCGTCCTGCCTGGTGAAGCTGCGCTGGCGAGAGAACATCCCGGTGGTTGGTTGGCTGCTGGTGGGCCGCCGCTGCAGCCGTTGCTGGGCACCGGTGTCGGCGCGCTACCCGCTCGTCGAGGCCATGACGGCGGCGCTCGCGGTGGTGCTGGTGTTTCGCGACGGATACACGGCGGCCACGCTGGCGCGGCTGGTGCTGGTGGCGGCGCTGGTCGCGATCACCTTCATCGACCTCGATCACTTCATCATCCCCAACGTGATCTCGTATTCGGGGCTGGTGCTCGGCCTGATCTTCACCGAGGCGCTGGTTCCGCTTGGCCCCGAGGCGTCTCCCGCGGGGTCTGGGTGGATCGCCACGGTGGCGCGTTTCGGCCTCGAGCGGCGCGATGCCATCGTGGGGCTGCTGCTCGGCGGTGGTTCGCTCTATGCGGTCGCGATGGCCTACTGGTGGGTGCGCCGCCAGGAGGGAATGGGCGGCGGCG
>CAZYWA010000800.1:0-2571 GCA_964650975.1 uncultured bacterium | reverse complement strand
CCGAACACGGGCTCTGCGCCGAACCGGATGTCGCGCAGGAAGGCGCCCGTGAGCAACGGATACTGCAGATCGACTTCGACGGTGACGGTCTTCTCACCGCGCAGCTCGCCGCTGCGAATGCTCGCCACGGCGAACCCGCCCGAGCGTGTGAACGGCTCCAGGTACTTGACGGCGATCGCGTTGGCCCGATCCAGCGCCGCCGGAGAGAACGGCACCTCGCGGCGCGCGAACTCGGCGCCTTCCTTCGCCGCCGCCGCCGCGGTCGACGACGCGCTCCAGGCGATCCCGAGCTCGAGGAACGCCAGCATCAGCAGCAGGAAGAAAGGCAGCACCAGCGCGAACTCGATGGTCGCCTGGCCTCGCTCGGAGCGAAGCCGTGCCAGCGGGGAGCGCGAACCGCGCGGCGACCTCATGGCGTGAGGAGCGCCGTGGCGGAGCGCTCGACCTTGATCTCGCCGGAGCGGAACGTCGAGAAGAGCCGCAGGAACGGGCCGGTGAGGAGCGGCGATTGGAGCGCGACGTCGACCGTCACCAGGCGACCGTTGGGAACCGCGCTCGACGGACGGCTGGTGAGCAGCGACGTCGCCCGCGGTCCGGCCACCGAGCCCACGATCGCGTCCACGTCGGCCGCCGAAAGCGAGCGGGTGCGGCGCACGTGCTCGACGCCTTCGTGTGCCGCTTGAGCGACCTTGTTGGCCGCGTACCAGGCATTGCCGAGCTCGATCGCACCCAGCAACAGGAGCAGAAAAAACGGCAGGAAAACCGCAAGCTCGAGTGTCGCTTGCCCGCGGTCGGAGATCACGAGAGGCGGATGCGTCATGAAACGATGTTTCGCCCACACCCGACTTCGTCAACCGACCACCATCCCCCTGCCGAATTGGGCCATCAGGCCCCCGAAGGCCAAGGCCAAACCGTAAGGCACGGCGATTGTATCCCTCCCCTGGGAGGGCTTCAACACGGAAACATCGCGGGTGTACACGAAGTTTTTGAATTGAATCCAGGATGTTAGGACGCGCTTTCGGCCTCGCGACGTCAGCCCTAGCACGACCAGTGCGAGAAGTCCACCGCCGGCCGTCGCCCACAAAAACGCGGTGAGGGTCCCGGCGGGCCCCAACAAGGCTCCGAAAGCCATGAGAAATTTCACGTCGCCGGCCCCGACCACGCCGAGCGCGAAGGGCGCGCCGAGAAGCGCCAAACCCGTCGCGCAGCCGAGAGCGGCTCGGCTAGCGCCTTCGAGTCCAAGCGCGCTCCACCCGAGCAGCGCACCCGCGACCATCCCCGTCGCGGTGACGAGGTTCGGGATGCGGTGAGTGCGAAGGTCACACCCCGCGCCCGCCGCCGCGAGGATCACCACCACGACATCGGCGAATGGGTGCATCACGGGAGATCGCGGCCTGACGGCGTGGTACGCTCGACGCTCATGCGGCGGGCTGCTCGATCGGCGGTGTTGGCCGCGCTCTTGGTCCTGGGAGCCGAGGCTCGCGGCTTCGCGTCGGGACCTGCCGCGCCGCAGGCCGCCCCCGGTGTAGCGGCGGCGGCGGCGGCCCGTCCAGCGCCGACGTCGACGGCGCCCGACCTCGCGGAGCTGGGCGTGCCGGCCTACCCCGGGATGGAGTGGGTTCTCGGGTCGCAGCCGGACTCGACCGCCACGTCCACCACCCCGTCGCGTGGGCCGACCCTCGCCGGCTTCTACGCGTACGTCGTCGAGGCGCCCTACGAGGACGTGATCGCCTACTACGCGAAGCAGCTTCACCAGCCGGCGCGGGCCGCGGCGCCGAAGGACCTGCCACGGCTTTTCCCGGCGCAGCCGATTCCCGGACAGAGCCACGGCCGGCGATCGATGTTCCGGATCGGCACGCTCGGTCCGGCCCAGGCGAGCGAGCCGTTCGATCAGCGGGTGCTCCAGACGGTGCTGGGCAGCACCGACGTCGTGGTGTCCGATTTCTTCGTCGATCCCGCCACCCATCAGCTGAGCGGTCGCACGTCGATCGTGGTGCTCCAGTACCGCTAGGCGCATGTCCGCGATCGAGACCCGGAACCTTCCGATCGGAGTCTTCGACTCCGGGATCGGCGGGCTCACGGTGCTGCGCGCGCTGCGCCGCGCGCTCCCCGGAGAGGCGTTTCTTTACCTCGGCGACACCGCGCGCGTTCCCTACGGCACCAAGTCGCCGGCCACGGTGCGCCGCTACGCGCTCGAGGCCGCCGATGCGCTCGCGGCGCGCGGCATCAAGGCGCTGGTGGTGGCGTGCAATACCGCATCGTCGCTGGCGCAGGCGGAGCTCGAGGCGCTCGAACGCTTCCCGGTTTTCGGCGTGGTGACCGCGGGAGCTCGCGCGGCGGTGGCGGCGACTCGATCGCGCTGTGTGGCGGTCATCGGGACCCGCAGCACCATCGACTCCGGACCGAGCATGCCGCCCGGGAAGCGGCGGTCGTGATCGTCGAGCGCCCGGATGGCGCCGGCCGCATCGCCGCCGGCGAGGGCCGCGCGCGCCGCGTCGAGCGCCGCCACCTCGTCGGCGAGCGAGGGCTTCGCCGAGACCGCGGCGGGGGCCGCGCGCGGGGGGCTCGGAG
>CAZYWA010000799.1:0-2573 GCA_964650975.1 uncultured bacterium | reverse complement strand
AACATTTGGTTCCACCCGAGGGGGGTGCGCTGGAATACGTAGGCGGCACCGGCGTTGGTGAACGACCCAACGGTCTCTCCGGGCGCTGAAGCCGCGATCAGAGGCCCGCTGATTGCGAGCACTCCACCAAAGAGGCTGTTCGCCTGCGGATCGCCAGCCAGCAACTTTGCCTCTTGCGTCCAGGCGGAACCGTTGAAAGCGAACACGTACGCGGCCCCGACGTTGCTCGAACCCTCATCGCGGAACGACGCACCGGCGACGATCCGCGTGCCGTCGAAGGCCGTGGAGTCCCCCAACTCGTCGCCGGACGCCCCGTCGCTCGCCGTGAGCTTCGCCGTCTGTGCTTAGCTGCCGCCGGTCAGCTGGAACACGTAAACGGCCCCGGCGAACGTAGCGACCGTGCTGTCGTGCCCGTCGCCGACGACGATTTGATTCCCGAGCACCACCACCGAATCGCCGAAGTGCTTGGGATTATCCGTGCCCGTCGGGGAGAGCCTCGCGGTTTGCGTCCAAACGCCACCAGCTTGCGTAAAGACGTAGGCAGCGCCGAAGCCTCCACTGGTCGTATGAAAGCCGTTCGCGCCCACGACGATCGTGAGCCCATCGGTGCTGAGACCGGAACCGAAGAGGTTCCCCGTTTGACTGTCCGACGGCACGAGCTTCGCCTGCTGAACCCAGGTGGTTCCGGTTCGACGAAACACGTAGGCTGAACCTGCGCTCGCTGCAGTCGGCGCGCTGACGACGGCCAGGTCCCCCGAGACGGCTACCCGCCAGCCGAAGCGATCGTTCGCCAACCCATTCGTCTCGGTCAGCTTGGCTTGTTGCGACCACACGCTGCCGATGCGTACGAACACGTATACAGCCCCCGTCGCCACGCCACCCACGGACTCGGAGGGCGCACCGACGAGCATGGTGTCCTGGCTGACGCTGACCGCCTCCCCGAACTGGTAAGCGAAGACCGTGTCGGTGTCCGTCACCTTCGCGCCGGCATTGACGTCGCACGCATCTCCGACACCGTCGCCGTCGTGATCTTGCTGGAGTGGGTTCGGCGTGAGCCTGCAGTTGTCGGTCGCGTCAGGGACGCCGTCTCCGTCGGTGTCGGTGCTCTACGGCCGGATGCTGGCCAGCAGCATTTCTCCGGTGCTCACCCTGGCCGAGCCGAAGAGAGTGAGCGAGCCCAGGAACAGGAGACCAGCGACACGGTGAAGCGAAACCGACAAGCGCATTATCCCCCCCCACGCCGGCCGCGAAGGCGGCTGGCGACGGATCACTCGCGCAACGTCACGTGTTCGAGTCGGGGCCGATGATAGGCACAACTACTCCGGTTGAGTCCAGGAATGATCCGAACGGCCAAGCCAGTTTCAACGTCGAAATCGTTCCCGATGGCGCGCTCGGTCTCGAACGTGGCGTCGGTCGTTTTCGACAACTTCGAAGGCAGCGACACGAGCCGCTTGGACATCACCGTCTCCCAGTGATCGAGTCCGGTCGAGCTCATGTTGCAGATGAGCGGATTCCGCTCATCCGGATGACCCGCCAGCACGGCTTCATCAGCTCGCAGTGCTACCGCGAGTGCCGTCAGGTGCAACAACGCCAGTCAGATGCCCGAGTACCACCGCATGGATGCTGCTTCGGCCGCTCCGAGGATGAAGTGAACCGGAGGCATCCATCTTCAATGGTCGGCCACGAGTCTACGGCGGGGCTCAGCTCGACTTCGCGGCCGACCAGGCCGAGGTGTTGCCGGACTCGAAGCCGTTCGCGAACACCGGTTGGGCCTGGACGTTTTCGAAGAAATGGACGCCGTAGTACGAGCCGACGAAGAAGTCGTAGTCGCCGTCGCCGTCGATGTCGACCACGGCCGGGACCGTGGCGCGACCACTCAGCGCGTCGAAGCCAAAGGGGTTCCGCACCGCGGGAGCGAAACTCGGACTCGTGGCCGTCCCGGTGTTCTCCACGAAGAGGATGTCGCCCGCGTCCTGACCGACGACCGCGTCGAGGTCGCCGTCTCGATCGATGTCGACGAACGTCGGACTTGGACGCGACCCGATGCTGGGAAAGCCGAACGGCCTCGTGACGGGAGACGCGAACGCGGGGCTGGTGGGGGAGCCGGTGTTCTGCAGCCACGCCATGTCGGATGCGGTGCCGATGAAGAGGTCGAGGTCGCCGTCGCCGTCGATGTCGATCAGGGCCGCGTTGCCGACGACGCCGGAGGTGATGCCGAACACCTTCTTCTGGCACGCAGCCCAGGCTGGGCTCACGCTGTTGCCGACATTGCGGTGGAAGCACATCTCCGATCCGCCCGGCCGGAACGCATCGAGGTCGCCGTCGCCGTCGATGTCGCCGAGGGTCGGGACGGCCCAGGAGAAGGGCGTCGGGCTCGGTGCGCCGAACGCGGGGCTCGACGGACCGCCGACGTCCCTTTGCAGCGTGTACTCGGTGAACACGTCGAAGTCGCCGTCGCCGTCGACGTCCGCGAACGCGGCGAACCGACCTGACAAACCGAACGGATTGGCCTGCGAGAACGCGGGGCTCGTGGCGGTGCCGGTGTTGGGAATCACGAGCGCGCTACCGAGGTC
>CAZYWA010000798.1:0-2580 GCA_964650975.1 uncultured bacterium | reverse complement strand
GCTGTGCCTCCGCTGACGGTGCCCCACGATGGCGTGGTCAGGATGCTGAAAAACCCGTCTCGAATCTCGGCCCAGAAGTGATTCTGTGCAAATGGTTGATAGTTGGTGATGTCGCGGGCGTTGAGCCCGATCTCGTCGGCGCCCATCGGTTCGGCGAAGACCGAGACTTCGTCGATTGCTCCCTTGAAGTTGTTGGCGGGATTGGACGGCCAGCAACCCACCGCCATCCAGGTCGGGCTTGCCGAGATCCGTCCGGACATCGCTTCGTCGCCGACTCGGGTTCCGTCTACGTAGGTTTGCAATCGGTTGCCGTCCCAGGCGGCCGCGACGTGCGACCACTGACCGAACGGCACGGTTCCGACCGACCCGCTAGTGTGATCCCCGGTTGTGGTGTGGAAGTAGCTGTTCACCGTGGCTGCGGTATTGGTGGCGTTGCAGCCGAGCCACATGCTGAGCTCCGATCCGCGCGTCACGATCGCGCGCGAGCCGGGGCACATCGAGGCGTCCGGCTTGACCCACCCGAGCATGGTGACGCCGAGGCCGTTGTAGGGAGCGGTGTCGCTGGTTGCGGATGCCTGGAGGCAGGTGCTCCCGTCGAAGCTCAGCGCCTGGTCGCCGGTCTGAGGTGTCCCGCCCGTGCGCGACGTATGCCCCGCAATCCAGGAGGGGCTCGATGGCGGCGGCAGGGCGCTCGGCCCGATGGCGTCGGTGCCGTTGCCGTCCAAGTGCCACACGGCCAGGGCGCCGCCGGCGGTGTATTGAGCCATGCCGATGGCGGTCGGCAATCCAGTGGTGCCAAGCGTGTTGTTCAACTTGGTCGGTTCGAACAACACGGGCGAACCATTCGCGCCGGGCGCCAAATTGGGGGGCAG
The DNA here is from genome assembly GCA_964650975.1 of uncultured bacterium. GTDB lineage: Bacteria > JADJOY01 > JADJOY01 > JADJOY01 > JADJOY01 > CAZYWA01. Next base: position 1,708 of record CAZYWA010000798.1, on the reverse strand, counting down.
CCACGGTAGATCGTAGGTCCCGCCCGTCGGGTAATCCGGGTGATAGATGATGGGACGCCGCCAATCAGTCGCGGCGGCAGGGCCTCCACCGGCCAGGATGTAACCGCTCTCGTTGATAGAAAAGGGATACGATGGTCCGGTCGACCACGGCAGATTGAGAGCGTGCTGGGCCGCCGAATCGACAACGAACGGAGCGTCGAGATACCCCTGCGGAATCGTGGTGGGGCCATGAGGCGGCTGCGCAAGGCCAATCATCACCCCGGCGTTGTTGATGCCATAGCCGATCGTGTCCGTTTCGTCCGACGTGGCGCCGATCGGGTCGTAAAAGGTCGGCGTCAGGTAACCGGTTGGAAAGTTGCCCGCCTGCTTCGCCGCCGCAAGCTGAGCGGCGGTCAGCCCGACTGAAGGACTGCAGCCGGGATTGCTCGTGCCCGAGCAGGTTCCGGACTGGCAGGTGTCGTTGAGCGTGCAAACGTTGTTGTCGTTGCAAGTTGTTCCGTTCTGGGCGGTGGGGTTCGAGCAGGTTCCGTTCGCCGGGTTGCAGGTCCCGGCGACATGGCACTGATCGCTCGCGGTGCAGGTCTTTGGATTCGTGCCCGTGCAGCGTCCTGAGTGGCACACGTCGGTCTGGGTACAGGCGTTCCCGTCGCTGCACGCCGTGTTTTCTGCAACCCACGCATCCGCGGGACAAGCGCTCGATGTCCCCGTGCAGGTCTCCGCCAGGTCGCAGACGTCGTTCGCTGCCCGGCACACCGTGGTCGACGGCGCGAACGCGTCCGCCGGGCAGTTGACCGACGAACCGTTGCAGGTCTCGGCGACGTCGCACGCGCCGTTCGCGGGCCGGCACACCGTGCTGGCGGTCGCGAGAGTATCCGCCGGACAGGCGGCGCTGCTCCCCGTGCAGGTCTCCGCCACGTCGCACGCGCCCGCCGACGCTCGGCAGACCGTCGAGGCCGAAAGGAATGCGTCGGCCGGACAAGCGGCGGCCGTGCCGGTGCATTTCTCCGCTACGTCGCACGTTCCCGCCGCCGTCCTGCAAGTCGTGGTGGAGGGCGCGAAGGTGTCCGTCGGGCAGGCGGCACTGGTGCCGGTGCAGCTCTCCGCTACGTCGCAGGTCCCGGCGGACGCGCGGCAGACGATCGTCGCGGCGGCAAATCCGTCGGCTGGACACGCGACGCTGGTGCCGGTGCAGGTCTCCGCCACGTCGCACGCGCCGTTGACAGGCCGACACACCGTGGTGGCGGTCGCGACGACGTCCGCCGGACAGGCGGCGCTGCTCCCCGTACAGGTCTCCGCCACGTCGCACGCGCCCGCCGACGCTCGGCAGACCGTCGAGGCCGAAAGGAATGCGTCGGCCGGACAAGCGGCGGCCGTGCCCGTGCATTTCTCGGCCACGTCGCACGTTCCCGCCGCTGCCCGGCAGGTCGTGGTGGCGGGTGCAAAGGTGTCCGTCGGGCAGGCGGCGCTGGTTCCGGTGCAGGTTTCAGCGACGTCGCACGTCCCGGCGGACGCGCGGCAGACGGTCGTCGCGGCGGCGAATCCGTCGGCTGGGCAGGCGGAACTGGTTCCCGTGCACTTCTCGGCGACGTCGCAAGTTCCCGCGGCCGCGCGGCAAGTCGTCGTGGCGGCAGCGAATGCGTCGGTCGGGCAGGTCAGCGCGGTGCCGTTGCAGGTCTCGGCGACATCGCACGCACCGGCTGAGGCGCGA
>CAZYWA010000797.1:0-2583 GCA_964650975.1 uncultured bacterium | reverse complement strand
GAAAATCCGAGTACGCCCGAAGATGCCGACGATCGGCGGCCGCAGTAGAACGCTTTATGAATAATCCGGGTTAGGGCCGCAGCAACGACGGACGGCCGGCGAGCTTGCGGGTGAGCTCGGCGGGGACGTCGCGCAGGCGCGGCGCGTCGAGGTCCGCTTTCACGAAGGCGACCAGGTACGGGACGAATCCGGCGAGCTGTTGCGCCAGCCCCGCGTGCGCGGCGCCGCCGTTCGCGCGCTGCTCGATGTAGGTCTTCATCCGGTAGCTCTTCCAGAACTGGAAGCGTGGCAGCGCGGGGAAGAAGCGCGGTGGACGCGGCGTGAGCGCTAGATCGTAGTGCAGCTCGTCCGCGGGCGAGCGCACCTCCGCCCACTCCGCGAGCAGTTCTTCCGGCACCGCGAGCCCGAGGTGGCTCAGGCAGAGAAAGGCGTCGCGCAGGTGGAGCCGGGCGTGGTAGCGCTCGGCGAGAGCGGCGATCCGCGCCCAATCGATGTCGCAGCCATCGAGGCTGCAGCGGCGCGCGATCATGAACGCGTCCGTGATCCAGCGGATGAGCGGGAGCGGCGCCCAGCTGTAGGCGTTCTGGCTGCGGCGCGCGCCGTGCATGCAGGTGTGGAAGAGCTCGTCGCTCGGCGCGAGCGCCCAGGCGGCGCGTCCCTGGTGGTCGATGCGGATCGCGTTTTGCCAGAACGCTGCGTCCGCGTCGGGCGTGTGTTGCGCCCACAGGGCGTTCCAGTGCAGGTCGAAGTTGGTCTGCTCGCGCACGAAGGACACAGAGTGCACGTGGCCGATCAGGTGCTTTGCGGGCGTTCGCTTGACCGGTCGCCAGCCGTCGCGCGCGAGCACGGCGAAGGCGCGCTCCGCCGCGTGGTGCGGAACCAGGAGGTCGATGTCGACCATGGGGCGGGTGGCCGGCGTCGGGTAGTAGCGTGTCGAGAGCGACGTGCCCTTGAGGAGCATCGCTTCGATCCCCGCGGCTCCGAGCGAATCGAGGACGCCGCCCAGCGCGCGTAGCAAGAGCTGATTGCGGTACCAGGCTTGCCGGTAGACGCCCTTCGCGATCTCGAGCGTGCGGTCTCGGTTCACGAGACCCTGCAGGCGGTGCCAGGCGAAGGGCAGATGACGGAACGACTCCTCGTCGATGCGATCCAGATCCGTGGTGGCGCACCAGCGCTCCCACGCGGCGATCGCGGCGCCCTCTTCCGCGAGGCACGCCTGGAGCAGCAGCTCCTGCGACGCCGTCGGACGAGAGCGCACGCCGTCCACCCACGGGCGCCCGGACGGGGTCACGCGAGGTGCTCCGCGCGAGCACCTCGCAGCGACAGCGTGCGCGCGAAGTCGCTCACCCGGCCGGGGATCGCAGTGATCGTCTCTCCCACTCCCACGCTGTGGACCGGCACCTTGGACACGATCTCCTTCACGCCCGCGATCGAGGCCTGTGCCGCACCGGGGAGCTGGAAGGCGGTGTTCGGCGCCATCGCGAGGAATCCCTGGCGTGGCGAGAGCAGCACCGCGGAGCCGGCGTCGCGTCGCGGGATCGCCACACCCGCGAGCGGTGCGGCGCGCACGACACCGCGCTCGAAGTGGCGGTCGAAGAGGTAGACCGACTTCTCCCATCCCGGTCCGGAACCGTGGGCGAGCGCCGGCTCGAGCGCCGGGAATCGCGCCGTGTCCGGCGCGTCGAGCTTGGCGGAGCAGAAGAGCGAATGGACGATGGGCCGATCGCCCGAATCGCCCGTCTCGATGACGCACATGTCGTCGCCCAGGAAGCCGAGACCAGCGTTGAGACACGCGAGCGACGTGGTCGACTTGCCGGTGCCCGATTTTCCGCCGATCAGCAGCGCTCCGCTCGCCGTCGCCACCGCGGCGGCGTGCACCACCGCGAAGCCACGCGCGGCGAACACCCAGCTCAGGATCGGCAAGAGCGGCAACGCGACGAGGTGATACGGCAGCTCGCCGCCCTCGCCGAGCCAGACCGCGGCGCGGGCGTGCTCGCGGTCCCACAGAAAGAGCGTGCGGAAGCCCTCGTGCAGAAGGCCGCGCCCCGCCGCGCCCTCGTAGGACCAGCGCTCGACCCGATCGCCCATCGGAGGAGCGCTGGTCGCGGCGGGGAAGAGGTCACGCAGCGGGTTGCCGGGGACGTCGCGATCGAGAACCAGCACCGTCAGGTCGGGTGCCGGCGCTGAGCCGTCCGCCGCCGCGTGATGCGCGAGCGCACGCAGGGCGCTCTCGGCGAGGTACCGCGTCGAGAGCCGCACGCGGATGTTCAGTCCCGCGATCGCGAGCCGCTGCTCGCAGGCGTCCTCGGGCATCGCGAAGTCGTCGAGCGAGCGCAGGGCCGCCGCGAAGGTCTCACCGGTCATGGGTAGTGTGTGTCAGTGTCCATTGGCTGGCCGCCGAGAGACCGGTGGCCCTCCGAGCCAGAGCGATCGAGGACACGATCGCACGCTTCGGCTGCGAGGGACCGCAGCCCTCCAAACAGCCACGAGAGGGATCGCGGTTCGGAGGGGCGCGCTCCCTCCCGCCCGAGCCTTGATTGGATTCACAAACTCTCAGAGGGTGTAGACGAAAGAACTTTCAGC
>CAZYWA010000796.1:0-2617 GCA_964650975.1 uncultured bacterium | reverse complement strand
AGTAGTAGAGCCGCGCCAGCGGACCGAGGAACGTCGGGAACGTCGACGCGTCGTACCGGTAGCCGCGATCGGCCAGCACTCGCAGCGTCTCGGTCGAGAGGCTGAATCCCGGACCACGAAAACCGCGCGGACGGTGGCCGGTCGCCGCCTCGATCCGCTCCTCCGCTTCACCGATGTCACGCTCCAGATCGGCGCGGCTGTAGAGGTGCAGCCACTGCTCGTGCAGGAACGAGTGGTTGCCGATCTCGTGGCCCGACGCCCCGAGCTGCTTGAAGGCGTCGCGGTTCTGGTCGAGCGCGGCGTCCTTTCCGACCACGAAGAACGTGATGCGCAGCTTCTGGCGCTCGAGCCAGCTCAGCACCACGCCGAAGAGCGCCTCCAGGTAGGTGGGATAGGTCTCCCAGCCCGCGTCGCCGTGGGTGCGCATGTAGGCCCACTGGTTGTCGATGTCGAGGGACAGGCTGATGCCCGGCCCTGCACCCGGGGCGACACCCGCGATCATGGATGCGCGGGCTGCGCTGCGAGATGAAGCACCGGACGCCGGAGCGCCAGATCGCGCAACAACCCCAGGTGGGCCCAGATGGTGCGCACGATCTTCATCTTCGATTCACCGAAGAGCCGCGACTCGAGCGTGGCCGGGTGCTCGACGATCCGGGCACCGTTGAGCTTCGCCTGGATCAGCATCTCCGCGACCCCCAGGAAGCCGTCGTTGCGAAGCTCGATCCGCTCCACTGCGCTCTTCCGGTACACGCGGCAGCAGCTCGTGTAGGTGTAGATGCGCTCGCCGAGCGCCATGCTGTAGAGACGCGACAGCGTCTTCGACAGGAACAGCCGCCACGACGGCACGTTGAAGACCGCGCCGCGCGGATGGTAGGGCGACGCCGTGACCAGGTCCGAGCTCGCGAGCATCGGGATCATGGTTTCGAGCTCGCCGGGATCGTACGAACAGTCGCAGTCGAGCGAGCACACGATCTCGGTGTTCGCGGCGCGGATTCCGGTGACCATCGCCGCGCCGATGCCGCGATTCTTGGGATGGCGGATCAGCGTGCAGTCGGCGACGTTGCGGAAGCGCGCTTCGAGTTGCGCCCAGGTCCGATCGCTCGAGCCGTCGTCCACCAAGTTGAAGTGGATCCGGTAGTGGTGCGCGAGCTTGCGCCGGAGCTCGAGCAGCGTGCGGTGCAGATAGGTGACGTTCGGCTCCTCGTTGTAGAGCGGGATGACCAGCGTCACGGGCTGCGCATCGGCCGCGACCTCGACCGGTCCGACGTTGTCGGTTCCACGATCGACGATTCCCGACTCGCGCGTGGCGCGTGCGTCCGCCTGTGCGCCGGGACGCTCGATCCCCAGCTCGTCGCCGATCGCGTGGAAGCGGTACCGGCTCAAGTAGTAGTCCATCACCTCGGGCATCTTCTCGAGGTTGCGGTAATGACGAATGCGGTTGAGGCGCGGCAGCGAGCGCACCTCGGGCTGGTCTTTGTCCATCTCCCAGCTCATGAAATAGAAGACCAAGGGCGCCGCGCGGTGCCGGTCCCACCAGCGCACCGCGCTCCGCATCAGCGGATCGGGAAACTGCCGCAGGTAGTTCCCGCCCGAGATCGCCATGCGCAAGCCCAGCACGCTCAGGGTCGAGATCGGGAATTCCCACAGCGACAGGTCGCTCGCCGAATGACGGTGGCGGTTGGCCTCGAAACAGCGCGGGTCGCGCGCGAAACGCCGCAAGATCGGATTGATGCTGGAGTCGTAGCGGTAGCCTTCCTCGGCGAGGATGTCGAGGATCCAGGTGTCCTGCGCGTGAATCCACTCGGGCGACCGATAGCCGATCACCGGCGCAGCACCGGCCGCTTCGAGCGCCTGCTTGGCGCGGCGGATGTCCTCGCGGAACTCGTCGCGAAGGCGGCTGCGCATGCTGCCGCCCGGCCAGAAGCCGCGGCTCGCAACCTCGTGCCCGGCGCTCACGATATCGGTGATCACGCTGGGCTGCCGGTCGGCGATCCAGCCGAGCACGAAGAAGGTCGCCTTCGCCCGGTGACGGTCGAGCAGCTCGAGGACTTGCTGGACGTTCTTTTCCAGACGAGACGGGAACCGCGTCCAGTGCTTGCGCAGCACGGTGCCTTCGAAGGCACCTACGTGGAAGTAGTCCTCCACGTTGACGGTCAGCACGTGGGTCTTGGGCGCGGTGGGCGCCGACGTCTGGCTTTCCGTCACGAAATTGACTCGACGATCAGGGAGAATGAATCGCGGCGCGGAGCCTGGAGTAGAACCCGTCCCCTCAAATGGGCCGGTGCCCCATCCGAGCGTCGTGGGGCCGCCGGCTGCGCCAGAGATTTCTGCCGTTGGATCAGGGCGTTCCATCGATCAGGCTGCCACTCGCCCGAGGCTGGGTCAAGCGCACGAAACAGACACGCGGGCCAGCTCGAGCAGCAGGCCGCTTGCGATACAGCACGATGTGTGCCACGTCGCACACCGCATCCGTCGACCATCGACCACCGCTGATGAACCGGACCAACGACGGCTCCCCGAATCGCAGCGAGTGGCGCGCAGTCGTCGCGTGGATCGCGGTTCATGCCGCGATCTGCGGCGTCCTCGCCATGCTCATCGGCGGCTGGTTCGTCGGGCG
>CAZYWA010000795.1:0-2634 GCA_964650975.1 uncultured bacterium | reverse complement strand
GCCGCCGTTCGATCCGCGGCTCTGGCCCGCGATCGTGAAGATGCTGCCCGGCACCACCGTCGCCGACCTCCAGCGCGCCGCCGCGCAGACCTGCCCGCGGCCGGCGTGTGGCTCATGGGTTCACGGATGGATGAGCTGGGCCGTGAACGCCCCGTCGCCGCGACCGAGGAGCGTTGTCCACCGAGCGCCGTCCAAGCTCCTCACGACCAGATCGGGGATGCCGTCGCGATCGACGTCCCGCACCACGATCGAGCCGGGCACGAACGGCAAGGGCACCCTGCGCGCGTCGCCGAAGGTGCCGTCGCCCACGCCCGAGAGCAGCAGAACCGCTCCCGACTCCGAGTCGCCCAGCGCGAGGTCGAGCGCGCCGTCGTCGTCCCAATCGCCGATCGCGAGTGCCTGGGTCGGTGAGCCCACGGCGTAGGACGTGGTGATCCCGCTGCCATCGGGGCCGGCGGTCGCGACCACCTCGAGCTCGCCCGAGCCCGGTGCGATCGCGATCGTGTCGGCTTTTCCGTCGCCATCCAGATCCACCTTCGCGAGCACCCCGGGCGGGCCCGCCGCGAGGGCATCGGCCGTTCCGCTCGCCGTGCCGAACGGAGAGGGATGGATGATGGTGCCGCCAGTCAAGGTCACGAACGTCACGTGGCCCGCGTCGTAGCCACCCGTCCCGAGCGTGTCGAGATCGATCTCCGAGCTGGCGCCGGCCGCGTAGAACTGGAGGTTGGTGCTGGTGGTGTTGACGGTCGTGAGCGCCTGGAGCTTCACGCGGCCGGACGACTCCGCGTCCACGTAGAGCGTATTGCCCGTGGTCACCGTGATCGTCGTCAGCGCCGCCATCGTGATCGTGGTGCCGCCCGCGCCGTACGCTTCGAAGAGGTAGCCCTGCTGGTAGCAGGGTTTGGAGGTGGAGCTGCACGTCATCGAGGTCACCGCCGGCAGGCTCAGGTGGCCGCCGTTCGACGCCACGACGTACGTGTCGTTGATGTTGGTGAGCGCCGGAAGGCTGAGCGTCGATGTCGCGCCGTCCACGCCGATCTTCCCGCCCGTCAGGCTGGTCAGCCCGCTCGCGGTCAGCGAGCCGCCCGCCGAGATGCTGAGTGTCGCGCCGGTGGCGGTCGGATTTCCGCCCAAAGTCAGCGAGCCGCCCGCGCCCACCGCGATCGTGGTGCCCGCGAACGTGGTGATCCCCGGGAGCGACACGGTGGCGCCCGCGACGGTGAACGGGCCGCTGATGGTGGAGAGCGCCGAGCTGAAGGTGTTGCCCGAGCCCGACATCGTGAGTGAGCCGACCAATGTCGCCAGGTCGGGAGCGGCCACCTTGGCGCCGTTCGCGATCACCATGCTCGACGACGCGGGCAGGGTGGCGAGCACGTCGAGGTCGAGCTCGGAAGGCGAGCCGCCGCCGGAGCCGCTCACGTAGAACTGCAAGTTGGTGCCGTTCGACGGGCTGACGGTGGTGAGCGCCGTCAAATTCAGCCGCCCACCGGTCTCGGCGTCGAGGTAGAGCGTACCGCCGGTCGACGCCGCCACGGTGGTCAGCGCGGCCATCGTGATCGTCGAACCGGCACCGTACGACTCGAACAGGTACCCCTGCTGGTAGCAGGGCTTGCTGGTCGAGCTGCACGTCATCGAGGTCACCGACGGCAGGCTCACGTGCCCGCCGTTCGACGCCACGATGAACGTGTCGTTGACGTTGGCGAGCGCGGGGAGGCTGAGCGACGACGTCGCGCCGTCCACGCCGATCTTCCCGCCCGTCAGGCTGGTCAAACCGCTCGCGGTCAGCGAGCCGCCGGCCGACACGCTCAGCGTCCCGCCGGTGGCGTTCGGGTTTCCGCCGAGAGTGAGCGAGCCGCCGGCGCCCACCGAGATGGTGGCGCCCGCGAACGTGGTGATGCCGGGGAGCGACACCGTGGCGCCCGCGACGGTGAACGGCCCGCTGATCGTGGTGAGCCCCGCGCTGAAGCTGTTCCCCGAGCCCGACATGCTGAGCGTGCCGACCAGCGTCGCGAGGTCGGGAGCGGCCACCTTGGCGCCGTTCGCGACCACCATGCTCGACGACGCGGGCAGGGTGGGAAGCACGGTGAGGTCGAGCTCGGAGGGCGAACCGCCTCCCGCACCGCTCACGTAAAACTGCAGGTTGGTGCCGTTCGACGGGCTGACCGTGGTGAGCGCCGCGAAGTTGAGGCGTCCGCCGCTCTCGGCGTCCAAGTAGAGCGTGCCTCCCGTCGACGCCGCGACGGTCGTCAACGCGGCCATCGTGATCGACGAGCCGGCGCCGTACGCTTCGAACAGGTAACCCTGCTGGTAGCAGGGTTTGCTGGTGGAGCCGCACGTCATCGAGGTCACCGAAGGCAAACTCACGTGGCCGCCGTTCGACGCCACGATGAACGTGTCGTTGACGTTGGCGAGCGCGCCCAGGCTGAGCGACGACGTCGCGCCGTCCACACCGAGCTTCCCGCCCGTCAGGCTGGTCAAACCGCTCGCGGTCAGCGACCCGCCAGCCGACAGGGTCACCGTCGCGCCGGTGGCGTTCGGGTTTCCGCCCAGCGTGAGCGCCCCGCCGGCATTCACGGTGATGGTGGCGCCGGCGAACGTGGTGATGCCCGGGAGCGACACCGTGGCGCCCGCGAC
>CAZYWA010000794.1:0-2646 GCA_964650975.1 uncultured bacterium | reverse complement strand
CTGAGGCACCCCGATGAGGGCCGACGCGTGAACGTCGCGGGCATCGAGGACCTGAACAACGACAACTACGTCAACAAGAACAGCAGCGGCCTTGGCGTCCGGCCGTTCTGGATGGACGACGGGCCGCTTTCCAGTGACTTACCGCACAACTCGACAGCGGTCGCGACGGGGCTTCAGTACTCGCCCCTCACGCAGAAGGCTCTGATGACGGGCTTTGTCCGTGCCTACGAGGAGGAGTTTCACAGCCAAGTGGACAAGCCGCCGGTCATGGGCCTCCTCCGTGCCAAGGATCTGCCGACCACGAGCGTCCTCGCGGACCAGTACACCGTGTGCGACAACTGGTTTGCCTGCATTCCGACGTCGACGGCTCCCAACCGGCTCATGTCGATGGGAGGTATGACAAACCTGAAGGAAACGAACATCTTCCTGCCTGACCAGGTCACGGTCTATGACTGGTTGCTCAACCACGGCATCCGCTGGAGGGTCTACGCCGCGGGACTGCCGTTCTTTGCCCTCTTGCCACGCATGGGACCGCTCCTGCTAACGAGTCATTTTCGGGGACTCGATGAGCTGGAAGGCGACATCAAGACCGAGGCGTCGGTCGACTGGCCTCAGGTGGTCTTCATAGAGCCTGACTACTACGACTGCCCGGTGCACTTCGGCCCCCCCTGCGACAATCATGCTCCGCTGGCGATGGCCCCCGGCGAGGCCTTCCTGGCACGTGTATACGGTCTGCTGACCTCGAATCCAGAGCGCTGGAGCCGCAGCGTCTTCATCGTCACCTACGATGAGCACGGCGGCTTCTTCGATCACGTGAGTCCCCTGCCGATCACCTACAGCAACACCGCCGCCAGCGTCACCTTTTCGACGACGGGTCCCCGGACGCCGACGATCATCGCGAGCCCGTACGCACCAGTCCGCGGCGTGTCAAAGGTCCAGCTCGACAATACGGCCATCTTGCAACTTATTGCGGACCGCTACGGCGCGACCGGGGAGGTATACTCCTCCGAGGTTCTTGGGCGGCAGCACCAGGGCATCGGGAGCATTTCGTCGGTCCTACAAGCGAACGCGGCGAATAGCACAATCTGCAAGTTCGGCGCACCCACGGCGGCCGCTGCCCAGCAGCCAACGGCCGTGATCAACTCGGACCTGCGCCAGGCGTTCGACCAGTCAATCAGAGGCTTCGCGAATCGACATCAGACGGAGGCCCTCGCGAAGTACCCTGCGCTTCGGCAGTATCTTGCCGGGTCGTAGCGCCTCTCAGGCCAATGACCCTACGAGCCCCGCGATAGTCTTCAAGGCTGCCGTGGGAGACATCTGCGCGGGATCGATTGCGGCGGCGGCGACCGAGGCGACGCCGGTCAGGACCTTCAGCGATATCGATAGGTCTCGCTCCCACGCCTGAATCTTCTGCAGCTTCGCATCGAGGTTAGCCGTTTCGCCGACCAAGGAGGAGAGGTCCGGTCCCGCCGCGAGTAGCTGGGCTAGCTGATGAGAAGCGCGGTATGCGATGTCACGGGCACCCTGCATAGCGTTGGTGTAGTCCCCGTAGGCAATATTGAACGCGCTGCTGTCGATGCGACCCGCGTCGTGCTCACGCTGTGCTGTTGCGAACGCTGCGGTGGCCAGGCGCTCGCACGCTGAGGCAAAGGCGAGCAATTTGTCCATGTCGATAGGCTCTGCCATGGTAGCTCCTCGGGGCTAAGGGGTCACGGCGTGGCACTTGAGATGATAGGGCCGACGCTCTTACCGATTTCCCACAAGACGATCCTGTCGTTGCCGCATTGACCGACGTCGTCGATCTGTCGCGCGAGGACCTCATGGGCCGCGGCGAAGGCCAAAATCGCCTTGCGATACCGGTTTAGCTCCGCTCGATCGGACGTGAGGGACAGGGCTGTGATCGTCAAAGCGAAATGCATACCGTTCTTGAGCTGAGGCTCGACGTCCCCGATCGCGGCGTCGGTCGTCGCCACGACGGCCCCGGTGTTCTGGTCTGCGTGGTCGAGTGCGTCTATGTTCATGACAATCGCACGCGAGATGGCTTGAACCGCCGCATTGCTACGCGTGATCGCCCCTTTCAGCTTCGCTCGGCGGTAGAATCCCGTCGTCTCCGCGATCAGGCCATCGACGCCAGCCTTTACTCCGGCCGCAGCTTGGGTCGTCAAGGTGCTGCCCCACGTACCTATCTTCGTAGCGGTCCCGACCAGAGTGGCCACATCGTCCTTGTCGCTCATATCCTTCGAGTCGTCCGCCATACGATCGAGGGCCTTCGCGTATGCGACGAGGACCCGGTTCACGCGGTGCCAATTCTCCAGGTCGCCTTCGAGATCGGAACAGGCGGCATCCGGCTCCTTGCGAGTGTTCCCCGCTCTACAGAGCGCCGGCGCCATGTCGAAGGCCGCCTCGTGCGCACTCAACTGATTGCCCAACGCGGCAGTCTGTTTTACGGAAGCGAACGATACACAGCCCGTGCCGAGCAGTATGGTCCCTACGACGGCGAGAACGAGCGGCGGCCCCGGCACCGCGCTCGTCCGACAAGGTCGCGAACACGGTCCGGGAGTAGCACCCAGGGGAGAATGACTTTTCGTGACCATCCAGCGCGTGAGGGTACACGGTGGCACGCGAGCTAGTCAATGCCAAGTTCCA
>CAZYWA010000793.1:0-2652 GCA_964650975.1 uncultured bacterium | reverse complement strand
ACCAGTGCAGGCATTGAACGGTGGCTCAAGGCGCGGCGAGCGGGCGCAGCGCGGCCGCGATCGCGGTGGAAAGGTCCCCGAGGGCGCTGCTGAGCGCCGCCACCGCGTCGGCTGGTTCGGAGCCGGCGGCTCGCTTCGCGATCGTGCTCACGTTCTGAACGTGAGTCTGGGCGGCGCCCTTGGCCGCCGCGGTGGCGCCCGGCTTGGTGATTTCCCATCGCGCCGTGAGCCGCGCTTCCCCTTGCGGCGTGCTCTCGAAGGCGATCACGTCCACGCGCACCTGGAAGGTCGGTTCCTGTGTCGCGTACCACGGGAACACCAGCACCCGCTGCAGACCGAGCGCGTCCGCGAGGTCTTGCGACAGCACCCGCACGAAGCCCTTGTCGAGCGGCTCGCTCCAGCGGTCGAGCGCCGACGGCTTGAGCTCGGTGGCGCTGGTGCGCACCACCAGCTCGGGCCGCTCGAGGTACTCGGGCAACTCGACCGGGCCCAGCCCCACGCTCACCCCGGCACCGAGGCTCGGCGTGTTCGCCGCCGGCGCGCTGCCGGCCAGCACGTAGAAGCGTGTCTGGTCCGGCTTGGGCTCGAAGATCGCCGAGAGACCGCACCCGGCGAGCATCACCGAGCACGCCGCGCAAACGGCACCGAGACGAATCCCCCTCATGGCGTGCTCCGCTCGACGGGCCTTCCGACCACGATCGCGTTGGGGTTGCGCTGCAGATAGTCGGCGAGCGACCGGATCGACTGCGAGGCCTGACTCAGCCCCTCGAGCGCGTCCTTGAGCTGGTAGGCGAGCGGCGACGACGGATCGACCAGCGTCTTCACCTGCGCGAGCGTCTGCTGGAGCTCTTCCTCGACCTTGAGCGTCTGATCGGCGGTCGCGCCGACGCTCTTGGCGAGCGGTGCCACGCTCGCGTTGAGCGTCTCGGCGAACTGGCGGATCGACTGCATGGTGTGGTCGAGCGAATCGAGCGCGGTGTGGATCTGGTCCGAGTTGGCGAGCCCGCCGATCGCGTCGGCGGTGTGGGTGAGCTGCGCCACCAGTCCCTTGAAGTCGATCTGGTCGAGCTTGTTCAGGATCTCGCGCACGGCGCTCTGGATCTGCTCGAGCTTGGTGGGAACGGTGGGGATTTCCTGGAGCTCGCCGCCCCTGGCGACGAAGTTGGCCGGCGAGTCGGGCATGTAGTCGACGTACACGTAGAGCACGCCGGTGACGAAGCTCTCCATCTCGAGGCGCGCCCGGAGACCCAGCTCGATGGCCTTGGAGATCACCCGCGGGTCGCCGAAATCGCCGGTGACGCCCGCGGCCTTGAGCTTCTGGTCGTCGATGTCGACCAGCACCGGGATGTGGGTGTCGCGGTCGGCCTGGTCGAGGCGCAGCCGGATCTGGCTCACCGAGCCGATCTCGACTCCCTTGAACTTGACCGGTGCTCCGATCCGCAGCCCGTTCACGTTGCTGTCGAAGTACATGACGAACGGGAAGGTGCGCTTCAGGAAGTGGCTCGAGCCGAAGACCAGGATGCCGCCCACCGCCAGCGCCACCGCGCCGACCACGAACGCGCCGATGAGTGTGGGGTTCGCCTTCTTGCCCATGGATCGTCGTCCTCTCGCGGATCGCGCCGCTCAGCGCTTGGTCTCGCCCTCGGCCGGCGCGTCGCGGGTCAGGAAGCGGTGCACTTCCGGATCGTCGCAGTGCTCGAGGATCTCCTTCGGGTGGCCGCGCGCCGCGATGCCCCGTTTCTTGGGATCCAGGAAGATCGAGTTGTCGCCGATCGCGAAGATGCTCGCCAGCTCGTGGGTCACGATCACGACGGTCGAGCCCAGGCTGTCGCGCAGCTCGAGGATCAGGTCGTCGAGCAGCTTGGAGGTGATCGGGTCGAGGCCGGCGGAGGGCTCGTCGAAGAAGAGTACTTCCGGGTCGAGCGCCATGGCGCGCGCCAGACCGGCCCGCTTCTGCATGCCGCCGCTGATCTCGCTGGGGAAGTGGTTCTCGAAGCCCTTGAGCCCCACCAGCGCCAGCTTGAGCGCCGCGACCTCGCGCCGCTCGCCTTCGGGAAGGTCGGTGAACTCGCCGAGCGGCAGCATGATGTTCTCGGCGAGCGTCATCGAGCTGAAGAGGGCGCCCTTCTGGTAGAGGATCCCGAAGCGCCGCTGCATGAGGCTGCGCTGGTCCGGATCGGCGGCCGTGAAGCTCTGGTCGCCGTAGCGGACCTCGCCCCCGTGGTCCGCCTCCTTGAGACCGATCAGGTACTTGAGCAGCGTGCTCTTCCCGCAACCCGAGCCGCCCATGATGATGAAGATGTCGCCGCGCCCGACCTCGAACGAGATCTTTTCCATCAGCACGAAGTCGCCGTAGGCCAGGGTCAGGTCGCGCACGGTGATGTGCGCTTCGCGATCGGGGGCCATGGGTCGAGTCGAGAGTCGCGCGGAAGCCGGGCGTCAGGGTTGGGTCGCCGTGGGGCTGCTTTCCGGAAAGGGGAGGGATCGGATCGCGTCGAGATAGACGTGTGCCAGTTGCGCGTTGCCCTCGCGATCGAGATGGACCGCGTCGACGAAACGGGCGGTGTCGGTGATCGCGGCCGCGCCATCCACCAGCACCACGCCTTCCTCCGCAGAGACCTCGCGGATGATGTCGTTGTACACGGCGTGGTG
>CAZYWA010000792.1:0-2662 GCA_964650975.1 uncultured bacterium | reverse complement strand
GTGAAGCAGATGCGCGGGATCGCCGGAGCCGCGGAGATCGGCGGCGGTCGCACGGTGCTCTTGCTCGAGCCGACCGTGCTGCTCGAGGAAGGCTCGCGAGTGGCGCCGCCCACCGCTCACTGAGTCCGCCGCGCGGCCGCGCTCGCGGTCTCCCTTGCGAGCGATTCGAGAATGACCACCGAGCGAAACGAGCTGGCGACCGATCGCGTGCTGTTCGGGCGCGGTGCGCCTTCCACCGACGCGTCGCAGCCTCAGCGCGAGCTGCTGCTGTGCCGGTGCGCGGGCCTGCTGCTCGCCGTGCCGCTGTCGGCGATCTACGAGGTGGGGCGGTTGCCAGCCGCGGTGACGCTGGTGCCGGGCGCGCCCCCGGCGCTGGCGGGAATCGTGAAGTGGAGGGCCGGTGTCTTTCCCGCGCTCGACCTGAGCCTTCATCTCGGCGCGGCGCCGCCAGCGACGCCGGCCAGAACGCGGACGCTGGTGGTGGTGTCGCTGGACGAGTCGTGGGTCGGCTGCGTGGTGGACGAGGTGATCGGCACGTGCCGGGTGCCGGCCGCGGCGGTCTCGGTGGAGCTTCCCACGCCCGGCGCGACCGGTCCCTTGCGCGTGCTGGGCACGCTCGAGCTGGCGCCGGAGCTCTTGGACGAGGGCTCCTACGTCCCGGCGGCGGTTCGCGAGCGCTGCCGGGTACCGATCGCCGACCTCGTCGCCACGTCTCGCGATGTTCTGGCGAGCATGCCCACGCGGTTTCCCGGGAGCTCGGTCGAATGACCGGAGCGATGGATCCGGTCGCCTCCACGAGGACCGAGGCCTTCCTGGCGACCAGCGTGGGCCGGTTCGTGTGTGCCTGGCCGGTGCACCTCGTCCGGCACGTCCGCCTCCCGATGCCGCTGCTCAACGACGCCGCCTTGCCGCCCTTCGTCGATGGCGCGCTGCGCATCCGGCGAACGTTGGTGCCGGTGCTCGACCTCAGGCGCCGCTGGCACCAGGCGCTCGAAGATCGCACCACCGAGCGGATCGTGCTGGCGGTGGTCGAAGGCTTCGTGCTCGGTATCGTCGTCGACCGGGAGCTGGGCGTCTTCTCGGCGCGAACCTCCGCGCGGCCGGCCGATGTCGAGCTTCCTCCCGGTTTGCCGGCTTCGGAATCGCGCGCGGTGATCGAGATCGCACCTGTCGCCGGTGCGAGCGTACTCCAGGCGGTGGTGATCGAACCCGCCGAGCTGCTTTCGGCGGACGAGCGGGCGAAGTTGTGGGCCAGCCCGGAGGAGCCTCTCTCGTGAGCCGTCACCGGGGTCGTGATCGGCATTGCATTCACCTCGACCCCTTCCTATTCTTCATCGTTTCGCGGCATTTCCCTCGCCACGTTGCGCTTCTCCGACGATGAGACACCGAGCCGAGCGTGCCGATCGCTTCGCCGCGCGCCGGTGGCGGCACGGGCTCCTCGCGGTCGCCGCTTGGGCGCTCGTGGCCGCCGGCTGCGGGTACCAGTTTCAGGGCACCGGAAACGCGCTGCCGCCGGACGTC
This sequence comes from uncultured bacterium, assembly GCA_964650975.1. GTDB lineage: Bacteria > JADJOY01 > JADJOY01 > JADJOY01 > JADJOY01 > CAZYWA01. The sequence continues at coordinate 1,141 of CAZYWA010000792.1, read as the reverse complement.
CAATCGGTGGCGATTCCGATCTTCCGGAACGACAGCGACTACGAAGGAGTCGAGATCGACTTCACCGAGGCGCTGATCGCGCAGTTCGTGCGCGGCCGGCAGATCCACGTGGTGGACGATCCCGCCGACGCCAACGCCGTGGTGAAGGGCGCGGTGCGACGCGTCCAGGTTCGCGCGGTGTCGTTCTCGGACACCGATCAGGCGCTGGAAGCGCAGATGACGGTGGTGCTCGCGATCGCCCTCGAGCGCACCCGCGACGGCAAGGTGCTGTGGAGCGATCCGGGGATCAGCGAGAAGGAAGAGTTCGCGGTGACCGCGGACGCGGTGGTCACCAAGTCGACGCAGTTCGTCGGCCGCCCGACCACGTTCAACAACCTGGGTGACATCGAGATCGCGCAGGACGAATCGGCGGCCGCGGTGGAGCGCGTCGCCAAGCGCATCTCCAAGAGCATCTACCAGCGCATGCTCGAGGACTTCTGAGCGGCGCGGGTTTCTTGAGAGCCGGCCCGTCTGCAAGGAGCGAGAACGGCGCCGTGGGCACGAGGCCCGGCGCCGTTTCGAAACTCCGCTCGGAAGGCCAGAGGGACCGCCGGCGCAGACGGCGCCGGCGTGGTGAATCAGGCCTTGGCGGCGGCCTTCTTGGCGGACTGGCGAGCCAGGCGCCCCGAGCGCCGAGCCGCGTTCTTCCAGTGCACGACGCCCTTGCGCGCCGCGATGGCCAGCTCGCTCTGGGCCTGGCGAGCCGCGGTCACCGCCGCGCCCGCGTCGCCTTCCTCGATGGCCGCGCGGGCCTTCTTCACGTACGTCCGGACGCGCGCGCGCACGGCGCGATTCCGCGCTTCGCGCTTGATGCTCTGCCGATTGCGCTTGAGAGCCGATGCATGGTCCGCCACGAAGCTTCCTCCAGGCTGCCCGGCCGAAACTCGCCGGAAAAACACGAAGGTAAAGCAGAAACCGACGCATCGTGTCAACCGGCGCCGGCCGTGGGTCGTGTCGGAAGCTTGCGGATGCCCGGCTCGGGCGCCGGCCGTCCGATGGCTGTGCTCGGGCACGGCTCGGCCACGATCGGGACTCGATCGCTCGCTTGCCTCGCCTGCATTCGCCCGCGCGATGGGGGCTCACACCCAGCGAGTGCATCCGG
>CAZYWA010000791.1:0-2673 GCA_964650975.1 uncultured bacterium | reverse complement strand
GCTCGGGCTCTCGAGCCGAGCGGACTGGCGCGAGATAGATAGGAGGCATCCGGTGGACATCGTTGCAGCGCTGGTCGGAGCTCTCGGCGGTCTCGCCGCGGGTGGTGGTCTCGGGTTCTGGTTCAAGCAGACGGTCTCGGGCGCGCAGGTCGGGGCCGAGCGCGAGAAGGTCGAGGTGGAGCGGCGCCGCGCCCAGGATGTGGTGGCGCAGGCCGAGCGCGACGCGGAGAACCGCAAGCGCGAGTCCGAGCTCCAGGCCAAGGACTTCATCTTCCGCGCCAAGACCGAGTTCGAGGAGCAGACACGGGAGGAGCGGCGCGAGATCCAGGCGCTCGAGAAGCGCCTGCTGCAGCGCGAGGAGCATCTCGACCGCAAGATGGATCAGGTCGACACGCGGCTCGCCGAGCTCGACCGGCGCGAGTCCGCGATCAAGTCGCGCGACCAGGAGACCACCGCCCGCGCCAAGCAAGTCGAGGATCTCCACGCGCAGGCGACCGCGAAGCTCGAAGCGGTGGCCGGGATGAGCGCCGAGGAGGCGAAGCGGCAGATCGTCGATCGCGTCACCGACCAGGCCAAGCACGAGAGCATCAAGCTGATCCGCAAGATCGAGGACGAGGCGAAGGAGAACGCCGAGTCCAAGGCGAAGTGGATCATCGGCCAGGCGATCCAGCGCTACGCCGGCGAGTACGTCGCCGAGCGCACGGTCACGGTGTTTCCGTTGCCGAGCGACGAGCTCAAGGGACGGATCATCGGCCGAGAGGGCCGCAACATCCGCGCGATCGAGTCGGCGACGGGTGTCGACCTGATCGTCGACGACACCCCCGAGACGGTCGTGATCTCCTGCCACAACCCGATCCGGCGCGAAGTGGCGCGTCGCACGCTCGAGGCGCTCATCGCCGACGGCCGGATCCACCCGACGCGCATCGAAGAGACGGTGGCCAAGATGGGCGCCGAGGTCGACGCAAGCGTCAAGGAAGCGGGCGAACAGGCTCTCTACGAGCTGGGTATCCGGGGCGTGCACCCGGAGATCGTGCGTACGCTCGGGATGCTCAAGTACCGGACCAGCTACACGCAGAACGTGCTGACGCACTCGATCGAGGCGGCGTTCCTGTGCGGTGCGATGGCCTCCGAGCTGGGGCTCGATCCCAAGAAGGCGCGGCGAGCGGCGCTGCTCCACGACATCGGCAAGGCGGTCACCCACGAGGTCGAGGGCTCGCATGCCGTGATCGGCGGCGAGATCGCCCTCAAGTACCACGAGCCCCCGGAGATCGTGCACGCGATCGCGGCGCATCACGAGGACATCCCGCAGGAAGGGATCCTGCCGGTCCTGGTGCAGGCGGCGGACGCCATCAGTGGCGCGCGGCCCGGTGCCCGCCGTGAAATGCTGGCGAGCTACATCCAGCGGCTCGAGGACCTGGAACGGATCGCGGGAAGCTTCGAAGGGATCGAGAAGTCGTACGCGATCCAGGCGGGCCGCGAGCTCCGGGTGATCGTGCAGAGCGGGCGCATCACCGACGACACGGCCCTGGTCCTGGCCCGCGACATCGCCAAGAAGATCGAGGACGAGATGACGTTTCCGGGACAGATCAAGGTCACGGTGGTCCGCGAGACGCGCTCGGTCCACTACGCGCGCTGAAGCCCGGCGCGGGGCTTCTCGGGCCCCTGGGTTCGCACTAGGCTTCCGCGTTTCGACGCGCGGGAACCTTGGCCATGGCCTTCTCCGACCTCACGGCCGCACTTCGCACGCTGGAACGGGGCGCGGTCGAGATCCTGCCCGAGGGAGCCCTGCGCGCGAAGCTCGAGAAGAGCGCCGCGACCGGCCGGCCGATGGTGGTCAAGGCGGGGTTCGATCCCACCGCGCCCGATCTCCACCTGGGCCACACGGTGGTCATCCAGAAGCTCAAGCAGTTCCAGGATCTGGGTCACGAGGTGGCGTTCCTGATCGGCGATTTCACCGGCATGATCGGCGATCCCAGCGGCCGGAACGAGACCCGGCCGCAGCTCACGCCCGAGCAGGTCCAGGCGAACGCCAAGACCTACGAGAAACAGATCTTCAAGATCCTCGATCCGCAGAAGACCCGCATCGTGTTCAACAGCGCCTGGACCAACGCCTTGACGCCGATGGAGATCGTACGGCTCGCCGCCAAGCAAACCGTGGCGCGCATGCTCGAGCGCGACGACTTCGCGAAGCGCTATCGTGCCGGCGAGCCGATCAGTGTCCACGAGTTCCTGTATCCGCTGGTGCAAGCGTACGATTCGGTGGCGCTGAAGGCGGACGTCGAGCTAGGCGGCACGGACCAAAAGTTCAATCTGCTCTTGGCGCGTGAGATTCAGCGCGATTACGGCGTCGAGCCGCAGGCCGTGCTGATGATGCCGCTGCTCGAAGGGCTCGACGGCACCCAGAAGATGAGCAAGTCGCTCGGCAACTACGTGGGCATCACCGACGCGCCGCTCGACATGTTCGGCAAGATCATGTCGGTGAACGACGTGCTGATGCACCGCTACTACGAGCTCTTGAGCGACTCGACGTCCGACGAGCTCGATCGCATGAAGGTGCGCATCGAGGAAGGGTCGCTGCACCCCATGAAGGCGAAGCAGGAGCTCGGTCGCGAGATCGTCGCGCGCTTTCACGGGGAGGCGGCCGCGGCGGCGGCGGAAGCGGAGTGGATGAAG
>CAZYWA010000790.1:0-2679 GCA_964650975.1 uncultured bacterium | reverse complement strand
CAAAAATCCCGAGTGGCGCCCGAGTGCGCGGCTCACGCGGAAGGAGACGGAGCTCATCCTCTCGTCGCCGCTCATCCCGGAGGACCGGCGCACCCTGTACGCGTTGTTGATTCTGGCTGGCCTCAGGCAGGGCGAAGCGGCGGCGCTGCGCTGGCGGCACATGCTGACCGACCGTGAGCCGCTCGGGGCGCTGATCGTCGCCAACACCGGCTCGGCCTCGGGGACGAAGACTCGGGTCACGCGCGAGGTGCCGGTCCATCCACTGCTCGCGCAGCGGCTCGCCGAGTGGAAGGAACGGGGCTGGACGGCGATGAACGGCCGCGGGCCCAAGAACGACGACCTGATCGTGCCGTCGCGCAAGGGCGCGGAGCGGATTCGGCTGGCGCAGCCGATCTGGGAGCGGTGGAAGGACGATCTGGAGCGGCTCAGCTTGCGCCACCGCGACATGCACGCGACTCGACGCACGTTCGTCGATCTGGCGCTCGAAGCTGGCGTCGCGGAGGAGGTGCTCATTCACCTCACGCACACCCCGAAGAAGACGATGATGAATGCCTACGGCCGACGACCGTGGAAGCAGCTGTGCGCAGCGGTGCTCGCGATTGAGATCAGCGCGTCGGTCGAGGCAGTGGAGCAGGGCGGGGTGGAGGGGGAAACGCGAGCAACTGGTCCCCAGAATGGTCCCCAAGTGGTCCCCAAACTGGTCCCCGAAACGCGAACGGCGCCCGAAGGCGCCGCCAAGCGCTACGAATCATTGCTGAATTCGCGCCGTGCTTCTGGTGCGAGGAGGGGGACTCGAAGCCGATCGAGTACCCCTCTAAACGGCTCTGTGCGGCTTTGTGCGCCGAATTCGCCGCTGGGAGCCGCTGGGAGCCGTACAGAACCGCACAGCGAGCCGCACGAAGTGCTGCTGGGGACCACGCTCGTCACCCCCTCATCGAACGCTGACCTCTCGATAGCGCCGGTCCGCGACCAACCGGCCGAGTCCGCACAGGCGATCCCCGAGGCCGCCACGCCCGCCGTGGCCGCGTCGAGGGTTGCTTCGGCGCCGGACGCGCTCGCGCCGTCGTCGCTCCACGCCGCCCACGTCGCCACGACCAGCGCCGGGGTAGGGCGGTCGCCCGACCTGCCGCGGCCGGCCGCAACCTCGGCCGACGTGGCGCCCACGCGCGCCGTGAACGCGGGCTGAGGGGTGGCTGCGCAGGAGGCGGAAGGCCGGATCTCTACCGTCGATCTCAAGTGAACCAGTGGAGGTGCCCATGAGTGAGCTTCACATCGAAACCGTCCCGACCGACGCGCTGATCCCGTACGCCCGGAGGCCCGCGATGCCTCAGCGTCCCGGGGCGGCGTTGACGCCGATGCGAGCCATCCGCGCGAAGTGCCTCGACTGCTCGTGCGGCTCTCCAAAAGAGGTCCGCCTCTGCCCTGTGACGAGGTGCGCCCTCTGGCCGTACCGGATGGGCAGGCGACCCCGCGCCGCGGAAAAAACTGGCACCTACGTGCCCGATTTCGAGGCCACGCGCGATTTTCAGGACGCCTCGACCGCGCACGCGGCTCTTGGCGTGGCCTCGCGCGCTGTGGGGAGGGCAGCGCGGTGACCGCGGCGGTGTTGGCGCCCCGATACCCTATCCGTGGTCGTACCCGGGTGGTCGCGTCTTTCACGGCATCGACCCGCGCCATGGCGTCGTCGAGTCACTTGCCTTCGGTCCGGCCCATCCGGGGAGTAGAGTTCACGGAGAGACAAAGGTGAACACCGTGAAGGGGCTGTCGACCCACCTTCGGGGTTCCATCCCCGCGTTCGTATTCTGGCTGTGGCTCACGGCCGCGCTGCCGATCGCCTTGCCGTCGTCGAGCCGCGCCGGCTCGCCGCCTGGGCTTCAAGCGTCGATGCATCCGCCGCCTCGGTTCCAGGCGTCGATGAACCCGTTCGGCCTGGTGGTGTCGGGCGCTGGATATGCGAGCTTCGGGGACATCGATGGCGACGGCGATCTCGACGCGTTCACCGCGAAGGGTTTCTCCCAGAACACAGGGACCAGCGACGCGCCTCGGTTCGCACCGCCGGTCGTCGATCCGTTCGGGATCGGCGGGCTGCTGCTCGTCGACATCGACGGCGACGGTGACCTCGATGGAATGGGTTACTGGTCTTTCCGCGAGAACACGGGTTCCCCCCAGAGCCCCGCCTTCGCCACGCCCCAAGCAAATCCGTTCGGGCTCTACAACCCCTGCTCCAACGGTTCGAGTAGCTTGATTCGTGGTCCGAAAGACGCCTACGGTGCTGCGTTCGTGGACATCGACGGCGATGGCGATCTGGACGCCTTCGTGGGGTGCTACTTCGGGCAGGTTGAGTTCTTCGAGAACACGGGTACCGCGACCAGCCCTGGATTCGCCGCGCCCAACTCTCAGGCCTTCGGTCTCACCCACCCCACCCTCGGTAGGTTTGGGGCGAGCCCCGCATTCGCGGACCTGGACGGCGACGGTGACCTCGACGCCTTCGTGGGTGCCTGGACGGGTTCGATCTACTTCTCCAAGAACACCGGCACCGCCGAGAGTCCCGCCTTCGCCACACCGTCTGTCCAGCCGTTCGGTCTCACCGCCGTGACGGCGTATGCCACCCCCTCCTTCGCGGACATCGACGGCGATGGCGACCTCGACGCCTTCGTGGGGTCCCGCAACGGCTGGCTC
>CAZYWA010000789.1:0-2706 GCA_964650975.1 uncultured bacterium | reverse complement strand
GTTTTCGGACATGTTAGAAGACCCTTGAGGGGGACAATATGGGCTGCTCGCGATGTGGGGAGCCAAACACGGGAGACCTGCCGAGTTGCTCGAAATGTGGCGAGGATCTCCGAACGCTCTGTTCCCGCTGCGCGTGGTCGGTTGCGGCCATCGATCGGTTCTGCGCCCACTGCGGGCTCCGTCTGGAGCGGTCGGAGTCGACCCGCGGTGAGCGCCGCAACATCACCGTTCTCTTCGCCGATCTCGTCAGCTCGACGAGCCTGGCCCAAGGCCTCGATCCCGAGGACTTCCACGCGGTCGTCCGCGAGTACCTCGCGACCTGCTCCGAGGTGATCCGCGACTACGGCGGGCACGTGGCGCAAACGTTGGGCGACGGCCTGCTCGCCTATTTCGGATACCCGCAAGCTCACGAACGCTCCACCCGCAATGCCGTCGCCGCCGGGCTGGAGTTGGTCCGCGCCGTCGGCGCGCTGCGGGGGCGCAGCACGCTCAGTCGCGACCTCGCGGTGCGGGTCGCGATCCACACCGGTCCGGTCGTCTTCGGCGACACGACGAGCGCCGACAGCGGTACGCGGTTGGCGTTCGGAACCACCCCCAACTTGACGGCGCGCCTGCAAGAGGTCGCAGCTCCCAACACCATCGTCGTCAGCGAGTTCGCGTTTCGCCTCGTCGAACAGGACTTCGTCTGCGAGAAACTAGGGGACTACGCCCTCAAGGGCCTAGAGGGCCAGACGGCCGTCTACCGTGTCCTGGCCGAAGGGCGATCGTTTTCCAACCAGACTCCCCTGGCTGGACGGGAGGCCGAGAGCCGCTTTCTACTGGACTGCTGGCGTGACGTCGAGCGGGGCGAGGGGCGCGTGGTCCTCCTTTCCGGAGAGCCGGGAATCGGAAAATCGCGCCAGGTGCAGGCATTCATCGATGCGCTCGAGCCAAAGGCTCACACGCTGATCGACCTTCGTTGCTCACCGTTCCGAGACACGAGCGCGCTCTATCCGATCGTCGACTTCGTCCACCGCCGGCTCGGCGTCGACCGCCAGACCAACCCCGAGGAGCAGCTGCGCAGACTGCGTCGAATCTGGAACCGTCGCGGTCCCGAAGAGGCGCTGCCGGCGGTCGCTCCCTTCCTCCTCGGGGCGATCGGCGAGGCGATCGGAGGCTCGGCGGTCCCCAAGCAGCGCCAGCGTCAGGTCGCCTTCGAGGGGTTGCGCAGCTGGGTGATGGGGGCGGCGCGCGAACTGCCAGTCGTGTTGGTGGTGGAGGACCTTCAGTGGGCCGATCCATCGACGCTGGAGTGGCTGGATCTGCTGCTAGCCGGCGGACCTGGTTCGCGCATGCTGGCGCTGTTCACGGCACGCTCCGACTTTCGCCCCCCCTGGCCGCACACGGAGCGACTGACCGAGCTGTCGCTCCGGCGCCTGAGCCGGACGGAGGCCAAGCAGATCGCGATTTGGACGGCCCGCCATGGGCATCTTTCCGAGCAGGCACTCGACGAGGTGGTCGAGAAGGCGGACGGCATTCCGCTGTTCGTCGAGGAGATCACGAAATCGCTCAAGGATGTCGGCGCCGCGGGGACGGGGGAACCGTTCGCCGATGGGCCGCGCGGTGAGACCAGCCAGATCCCGGCGGCGCTGCAGGATCCGCTGATGGCGCGACTCGACCGGCTCGGGTCCGGCAAGCAGGTGGCGCAGATGGCCTCCGCGCTCGGGCGCGACGTCCCGTTCGCGCAACTGCTGGCGATCAGCGATCTCCCCGAGGCGACACTGCGGGCCGAGCTCGGCCACCTCACCGAAGCCGAGATTCTCCTGCACCGGCCGAGCACCCAGGAGACCTATACCTTCAAGCACGCCCTGATTCAGGAGGTGGCGTATTCGTCGCTCCTGCGCAGCGCTCAGCGGCAGTACCACGCGCGGATCGCCCGGGAGATCGTGGCGCGATTTCCCGAGACTGCCGAGGAGCAGCCGGAAGTCATCGCCCACCACTTCGCCCGCGCCGGCGAGGTGGTCGAATCGATCCGGTACCTGTCGCTGGCCGGGCAGCGCGCCCTCTCCCGCTCTGCGTTGCTCGAAGCGATCAACACATTCACGCGCGCGCTCGACGAGCTCTCCACGCTCCCCGCCTCGCGCGATAGGGATAGCCAGGAGGTCGAACTGCGGGCCGCGCTGGGGCTGGCTTGGATCTCCAGCAAGGGATACTCGGCCAAGGAGGTCGAGGAGTCTTACACGCGGGCGCGGCACCTCTGCGAGGGGTTCGGCGACGTGCCCTTGCGGGTGCTGTACGGGATTTGGGCCGTCCATTTCGTCCGCGGCGACGCCGAAGCGACCAACCAGCTGATACCCCGGCTCGCCGAGCGCCTCGAACGGGAGACACCCGATATCCTGGTCTCGCTCATAGTGAGGTCTGCGATCGGCTCGCATGCCTTCCAACGCGGCGATCTTCGCTCGGCGCGCGACCACCTCAGCGAGGCGACCGAGCTGTGCGACGCAGCCGATCCGCGGCAGCAGAACGAGACCCTTTTGGCACGCTACGGATTCGACGGTCTCCTCTACGCGCCTCTGTTCCTGGCCTTCTGTCACCTCTGGGAGGGCGACGAAGAGCGCTGCAAGCAGGTATTTCAGAAAGCGCTGGCGCTGGCCGAGCGCTCGAACTTCCCCTACCTCGTCTGCACCGCGCTGGCGTTCGGTGCCGCTTTCTCGCGGGAGATGGGCG
>CAZYWA010000788.1:0-2708 GCA_964650975.1 uncultured bacterium | reverse complement strand
TGTAGCTGCGGTTCAGGATGTTCGGGTTCTGGTAATCCAGGTAGTAGCTCTGCTCCGACCCGGTGCCGTAGGACGCGTAGGTCGTGATCTTCTCGTCGCCTTGCGGGTAGTAGAAATTCCGGAACGTGCCGGTCACGCCGAAGATGTCGCTGTAGGAGACCGACGGTGCGGTGATGCTCCGGGTCCGCGCGTCACGCGTCTCCAGGAAGGCGAGGATCAGGCCGTAGGTGACACCCGCGTTCGGGTCGGTGGAGACGAACGGGACCGGGAAGAGCTTGATGTCCGACTCGCTCTCGCCGTCGCCGCGCGCGACCCCCGGCGCGAGTAGCGCCAGCGCCACGGCCAGCTCGAAGCCGCTCCGCAACCACGCGAGCTTGGTCCCGGTGGGGCTCGCCACCCAGTGCGCCTCGCGTCGGGGGTACGTTTCGAGGAGCTTGGAGCCGCGGGGAATCGCGAGGGAATACGACCAGGACCAGTATGGCGCGACCCTGGACCTTCTAGCACCGGGAAAAAACGGCCACAAGCGAGGCCCAGAAGCGGCGGGCTCAGGTCTCCCGCAGCTCGAGCATGCGATCGACCGCCTGCGACAGCTCCTCGGTGCTGCGCGCCCCCTCGGGAAACGCGATCGTCGCCACGGCCGCCAGTCCACCGGCGCCGACCTGCTCGCGAATGCGGCCGATCAGCGGTGCGGCCTCTGCCGGACGCACCGGCGCCACCACCGCGACGCCGCCCGATCGATCGTGATCCAGCACCGCGTCCGAGGAGCGCACCATGTGCTGGATCCTGTCGCGCAGTCCGCCGCCAGAGGTCCGGGATTCACCCGGGCTCGCCTCGACGACGACCAGCAGCGTGAACGGCTCGCCGCGCCGCCCCGAGTACCCCACCCGCCACTCGAGGTAGGCCTCGAAGTGGCTCTTCCCCACCGCCACCGGCAGCGTCACGGTGAACGTGGAACCGTGGCCCGGCTTGCTGGTGACCTCGATCTCGCCGCCGTGCGCCTCCACGATCTCGCGGCCGATGGGCAACCCGAGTCCGGTCCCTCCCGAGGCGCGCCGCGGGTGCTTGATCTGGACGAACTTGTCGAAGATCAGCGGGATCTGATCCTCCGCGAGGCCAATGCCGGTGTCGATGACTCGCACCACCAGGCTCGAAGCGTCGGGCGAGGGTCCCGCAGCGACGCGGACCGAGCCGCCGCGATCGGTGAACTTGACCGCGTTCGACAGCAGGTTCGTGAACACCTGCTTCAGGCGGTCCGCGTCTCCCAGGACCGCGGGCAGGCTCGCCGGGAGCGTCTCGTCGAGGTGGATTCCGCGCTCGTGGGCCTGCGGCCGGAGCAGCTCCAGGCTGGTGCCTAGCACCGGGACCACGTCGAGCAGCCGCATGCTCCAGTCGGCGCGCCCCGCTTCGATCTTGGTGAGATCGAGCAGATCGTTGATCAGGTGCGAGAGTCGATCGGTCTCGGCGGTGATGATCGACACGTAACGCCGGCGGTCCTCGGGGTCCTGGTCGTCATAACGCCCCAGGATCTCCGCGAACGAGCGAATCGAGGTGAGCGGCGTGCGCAGCTCGTGGCTCACGCTCGCCAGGAACTCGCTCTTCAGGCGGTCCGCTTGCTTGAGCCGGCTGTTGGCGAGCTCGAGCTCTTCCTTGATGCGGTCGAGCTCCTCGAGGCGCGCTTCGGCGGCCCGCAGCCGGTCGCCGAGAGGGTTCGGGGCACGCCCGGCCAAGTGCTGCCGGGTGGGCTTCGGGGTCGGGCGGGAGCGTCGCGGCATGGGCTGCGCGAAGGTTGTACCGGGTGCGGCCCAGACGATCGACCGAGACTACACGGGCTCACTCAGGTCCGCGTCCGCTTCCCCTCGGCGGCTGAGCGGTCCCAGCCTCTTGCGCTTCATCTTCTCGATCAGCGTGGTGCGGTTCATCCGCAGCAGCTCGGCGGCGCGATTCTTGTTTCCGTGCGCCATCTCGAGCGCCCGCTTGATGAGCCGATCCTCGAACGCGTTGACCTCGTCCTTGAGGGAGATGCCGTCGGCCGGGATGTCGGCGGGCGGCGTCCACGAATCACGCCTCACCGGCGCTCCGTGAACCACGCGCTCCGGCAGATCGGAACGCTGGATCTTGCCGTCCCCCTTCAGGATCGTGAGCCGCTCGATCAGGTTCCCGAGCTCGCGCACGTTCCCGGGCCACGAGTAACCGAGCAGCGTCTCGAAGGCCTCGGCGCCGAAGAACTGGTCGAGCGGCGGAACCGGGCCGCCGGTGCGGTGGAAACGCTCCACGAAGTGCTGGAGCAAGAGCGGGATGTCGTCGCGGCGCTCGCGCAGCGCGGGCAAGTCGATGCGGATGACGTTGAGCCGGTAGTAGAGATCCTCGCGGATCGCGCGGCTCCGCACCGCCTCCTCCATGTTCACGTTGGTGGCGGCGATCACGCGTACGTCCACCTTGATCGGCTTGACGCCGCCCACCGGTTCGAACGCGTGTTCCTCGAGCACCCGCAGAAGCTTCACCTGCAAATTGGGGCTCATCTCGCCGATCTCGTCGAGGAAGATGGTGCCGCCGTCGGCCTCGCTGAAGCGGCCCTGCTTGTTGGCGATGGCACCAGTGAACGAGCCGCGCAGGTGTCCGAAGAGCTCGCTCTCGAGCAGGTTCTCCGGGATCGCGCCGCAGTTCACCGCCACCAGCGGCCGGTGGCGGCGCGGCGAGTTGTAGTGGAT
>CAZYWA010000787.1:0-2711 GCA_964650975.1 uncultured bacterium | reverse complement strand
CGTGAAGAGTGCGTCGTGGGGCGCGGTCACGAAGCGCAGGCCGAACGGCTCCGGCTTCCAGTAGGGAAGGCAGTTCGGGTCGGCGCACGGAGCGCCGCGGGGCACCGCATGCACCGATTTGGTGTGCAGGAACAGGAAGAATCGCTGCCCGTCGGGGCGGTGGCCGAGCCAGTCGATGGCCGCGTCCGCGGTCTCAGCCATGTCGTACTTCCGCGCTTCCGGTAGGCCTTCGCGAAACGGCGCGTGCCGGTAGAGGTCGAACCCGCGGGCGAAGCCGCGGGCGCCGCCCACGAACCCGCTCGGTCCCGAGTCCACGAACGCGGCGGTGGCGAAACCGACCCGCTGCAACAGCTCGGCGAGCACCGGCACGCGCGCGGGAATCGCCGACGCGTCGCCCCGCAGTCCCAGCTCGTAGGGATGGCGACCGGTCATCATCGCGACGTGCGAGGGGAAGGTCCACGCCGCCGGAGCCATCGCCTGGCGGTAGACCAGCGACGAGCGCGCCAGCGCATCGATGGCGGGCGACGTGTCGAGCGACGAGCCGTAGCAGCCGAGATGGTCCGCGCGCAGCGTGTCGATCGAGATCAGCACCAGATTGGGCCCGTCGAGCCAGCTGCCGCTCCCCGCCGCCGGCGGAGCGGGCCGCTTGAGCCAGGCCAGGTAGCTTCCTCCCGCCACCGCGGCGACGAGAGCAACCGCGGCGAGAGCACGGCGAACGGACGAGGACGGCGAGCTTCCGGTCACCGCGGTCACGATCTCCGCCACAGCGCGAACCCCAGCGCCGCGAGCCCGCTCAGCGCGCTCACCACCACCCCGCGGCGGAACGAGGCGGGCCGGAAGCGCAGCTGCACGTGATGGAGACCTTCCGGGACCCACGCTCCTCGAAACGCGGTGTCGACGAGCAGCGGAGGAGCCGCCGGCCCGCCGTCGAGGGTCACTTCCCAGCCGGGGTACGCCACTTCGCTGGTGACCAGCAGCGCGTCGTGCGCGGCCTCCACCTGGAGCTCGATCGTCTCCGGCTCCTGAACGGCCACCTCGACCGACCCGAGGCCGCCCTCGGTGTCGGCGGCGTCCGAGAAGTGGAGCGGCTCGTCGGCCGCGAGCAACGCCACGTGCGCCGCGTCGAACGACGGCTCGAGCAGCCGGTGGCGCGCCGCGTCCTGGTCGACGTAGGTCTCGACCGAGCCGACCAGGAAGAACCGCGGCAGCCGAGCCGGGCTGCGATAGACGCGTGTCTCGCCGGCCGAGCCGCGCCATTCGACGGGGAGTGGCAGCTCGCGATCGGAGATGATCCGGCCCACGCCCAGGATCTCCAGCAATCGCCGGGTACCCGCCGAGTCGGTGGCGAGCGAGGGAAAGTATTTCTGGCCGACGAACGAGCCCGGTGCCGCGGCGTCGACCAGCCGAACGTAGTCGCCGAGCGCCGCGGCGCTGGCGCCGTTCACGTCGTCGAGGCCGAGAAGCTGGGCGGTGTTGGCCGGCAGCAACAGCTCGTTGCCGGTCTGGATGCGCGCGATGCGCCCCGCGCCGCTCAGCGACGCGTCGACCGGCGTCGGCGGAAAGAGCGGCTCGCTCCGGGCTGGGTTGAACTTCCAGCCGAAGAACCAGAGCGGTACTGCGATCGCGAGCACGCACGCGTAGCCGACGATGCGCGGCATCTTGCCGATTCGCGCCCATCGCCAGACGCCGATGAACACCACCACCGCGAGCCCGATCTCGGGGAGCGAGGACTCGGGCGAGCGAGGGCCGTGCCGCAGGGAGTCGATCGCGCGCGCCAGGATCGAGGCATTCTCCGCGCGCGCGGCGGGACTCGCGAACCGGAGACCGGCGGCCAGCCCGAGCGCGAGCATGGCCGTGGCGCGCAGCGTTCCGCCCAGCCGCTCGTGCGGAGTCGGCTCCGGAGAGCGCCGCCGGCTCGCGGCGCGGTCGTAGCCGAGGGCGGCGAGGATCGACACCGCGCTCACGTACACGAACACGATGCGGTCCGGACGCGAGTACCGGAAACCCGGCACCAGATGGTACGCGGCGCCCAGCGCCGGCGTGCCGATCAAGACCGCGATCGCGGCGATGGCGGCGATCGCGAAGAACGCCGCGCGTGTGGATCGAGAGCGGAGGGTGGCGTAGGCCGCCAGCGCCAGCGGTAGCAGTCCCGTGTAGACGTTTTCGCCGCAGAAATTGAGACCCCAGGGCGAACGCGCGCCGTCGCCGGCCGCAGCGTTCACCACGCCGTCGAGCCAGTAGCTGTGGTCGACCGGGTGTCCGAACACATCGGGAAGCACACCCTGGAGCAGCGCCACGGCCGGAAGGGCGGCGCCCCGGTAGGCCTCCACGGCAACCGCCTCGCGTCCCGTCCGGTGCACCAGCTCGAGAAACGGCAGCAGCTCGAATCCAGCCAGGCCGAGGCCCAGGGTCGTGGCCGCCGCGCACCACAGCAGCCCACCGAACCCGGCCATGGTCCACGCGTAGACCGCCGCGAGCCCCGCCTCGAGCACCAGAATCTGTGGGTGTCCGCCGAGGAAGCTCATGAACGCCGCGAGCGCGATCCATGCGACCCCCCGCCCGAGGCTCCGAGAAGGCGAAGACAACTCCTCGGCACCCAGCAGGAAGAGCGGCAGCCAGGTTCCCGAGAGCACGTAGCTCGGCGCGCCGAGCCGCACCAGGAACATGCCGTTGAACGCGAACGCCACGGCCCCCACCAGCGCCGCGTGCCG
>CAZYWA010000786.1:0-2721 GCA_964650975.1 uncultured bacterium | reverse complement strand
TTCAGCGTGGCCCGCGTCGAGGAAGCCGAGCGTGACCCGTGGCTGGGCGGCGCGCCGCCGGCGCTTTTCCGCCAAGAAGGCGCGCACGTTGTCCTGGACGACGGCGAAGTCGTCGGCCCCGCGCATGCGCGCGTACCCCTCGCGATTGAGGGAGTCGAGCGAGATTTCCAGCCGATCGAGTCCCGACGCAAACACCTCGTCCGCGCGCTCGCCCTGGAGCAGCACGGCATTGGTGGAGAAGCCCACCTCCGGCACGCCCACCCGCTTGGCATGGCGGACCATGTCGAAGATCGCCGGGTGCAGCAACGGCTCGCCGAGGAAGTGGAGCCAGAGGCGCGCTCCGTGCGGAGCCGCCTCGTCGGCGAGCTTGCGGAAGAGCTCGACCGGCATGTGGCGTTTCGCGCGTTCGAGCCGGGGATGCGTGCAGTAGAAGCAGCGCTGATTGCACGCGCTGGTCACCTCGACGTGCAGGCGCCCTGGAAAGGCGCGAACGTCAGCTGCGGCTGGGGCGGCCACGTCGGATCACCTCGAGGCTCTCGGGCCCGCAGTTGAAGAGCAGGTCGATGGTCGACAGGAACGGGACGAAAGGCCCGAAGCGCTGTGGATACGTCGGATGGTCGTAGTCCTGATAGACGACCTCGACACCGGCCTTCGCGAGGAGATCGTCCTGGATGTAGCTGCGTCCCGCGGCGCCCTCGAGAAACGCGTCGCCGCCGAGCTCGCGCACCAGGAACGCGATCCGCTCGGTGCGCCGGTCCTCGGCGAACCCGCGGCTGCGGAAGGCATGCTCGAGACCGATCGCGCTGGAGCGGACCACCCGGGTACGGATGCCGAGCGCCGCCACCAGGTAGTCGATGGCGTGCAGCGTGAGGTCGCCGAGCTCGGACCACTCGTGTGCGTAGAGATCGGCGAAGAACGCCGCATGCTCCGAAAAGAACGGTGTCGCGGTGTAGCAGTGTCGGATCGCCTTCCAGTGCTGGCGATTCCAGGGATGCCCGCCCGCGATCGGGGCCGCCAGGATCGTCGGGGTTCCGGCGCTCGCTCCACGGTGCGCGATCGGGACCGTGAGCCAGGCGGGTCCGCGAGGGGTTTTGATCCGGTTTCGCTGACGCCACGAGCGGCGGTCGAAGGGGAGGTCGTCGTACAGCACGAAGAGATCGGCGCGGTCGGCCTGGTCGAAGAACCCGAGCCAGGGCAGGTAGCCCGGCTGCAACGCTCCCACCAGCACGGCCAGCTCCTCTCCCGGCTCATCGAGCTCACCCCGGGTCCGCGACGCGTGCCGGCCACCCCCTCTCCCGCAGCCAGCTCCGGTCGAACGTTCATGTTACCACCCACCCGAAACGAACGCCCTTGACGTGTCTCCGGCGGGACCGGTAGTTTTTGCGCTTCACCGCGCGCCCCGCGGCGCCGCATTCCAGCAAGAGGAAGGACAAATCGCATGGATTCACGGCCCTTTCTGTTCACGTCCGAGTCGGTCACCGAAGGCCATCCGGACAAGATGGCGGACCAGATCTCGGACGCCGTCCTGGATGCGTTCTTGACCCAAGACCCGGCGAGCCGTGTCGCGTGCGAGTCGCTGCTCACCACCGGGTTGGTCGTGGTGGCGGGCGAGATCACCTCGCAAGGCAGCGTCGACATCCGCGAGCTGGCGCGCGCGGTGGTCAACGACATCGGCTACGACCACTCGGACAAGGGCTTCGACGGCAACACCTGCGCCGTCATGGTCACGGTCGGTAAGCAGTCTCCGGACATCTCCCAGGGCGTCACCGAAGGCCAGGGCCTCTTCAAGGAGCAGGGCGCCGGGGACCAGGGCCTCATGTTCGGTTACGCGTGCGACGAGACGCCGGAGCTGATGCCGGCGCCGATCGATTACGCCCACCAGCTGGTGGCGGCGCTGTCGAAGGCGCGGCGCAGCGGCAAGCTCCCGTACCTCCGTCCCGACGGGAAGTCGCAGGTGACGGTCGAGTACCGGAACGGCCGTCCGGCCCGCATCGACGCGGTGGTGATCTCGAGCCAGCACAGCGAGAAGGTCAAGCACAGCCAGCTCAAGCGCGAGGTCGAGCAGTACGTGATCCGCAAGACCCTGCCCGCAGCGCTCCTCGACAAGAAGACCAAGATCTTCGTGAACCCCACCGGCCGCTTCGTGGTCGGCGGGCCGATGGGTGACACCGGCCTCACCGGCCGCAAGATCATCGTCGACACCTACGGCGGCATGGGCCGCCACGGTGGCGGTGCGTTCAGCGGCAAGGACCCGTCGAAGGTCGACCGCAGCGCCTGCTACATGATGCGCTACATCGCGAAGAACATCGTCGCGGCGAAGCTCGCGTCGCGCGCCGAGGTGCAGGTGGCCTATGCCATCGGCGTGGCGCGGCCGGTGTCGGTGAAGGTGGACACCTTCGGTACCGGGCGGGTCGACGAGGGCAAGATCGAGAAGGCCGTGCAGGAAGTGTTCGACCTGCGGCCGCGGGCCATCATCGAGGAGCTCGACCTCCTGCGGCCGATCTACCGCAAGACCGCGGCTTTCGGCCACTTCGGCCGCAAGGACAAGGAATTCACCTGGGAGCGAACCGACCGGGCGCAGGCGCTACGCGCGGCGTGCGGCGGCTGAGTCGGCCGTCTCGCCGACGAGCGTCCCGGCTCGAGGCCGGGAGCACGATTCATCGAGAGCGGCCGTCGCGCCCGACGGCCTGAAGGCGCTCTGAGCATCGACTTCTTCGAGCC
>CAZYWA010000785.1:0-2728 GCA_964650975.1 uncultured bacterium | reverse complement strand
TTGCTTTCCACTCTGCCGGCGGGGGCCGGCGGCCGCTCGACGCGACCTCCGCCCCCGCCCGGCGGGACCCCGGACCGGTAGACCCCGGACCGGAAGACTCGAGTCCGGAGGACTCAAGGCCGGAAGCCTTTCGGCCGATAGACCTAGCATTGCAGGACGCGCTGCCCGCGAAGTGAGGAGAAACCAAGATGGCCACCTCGATATCCGGCGTTTCCTTCTCGGGCCTCTCCTCGGGCATCGACACCGCCAGCATCATCCAGGCGCTGGTGGCCGCCCGCTCGCAGCCGATCAACGGCATGACGGCGCAGGTCACCGGTCTCAACTCGAAGAAGGGCGCTTTCAACACCCTCTCGTCGCAGCTCTCCGCGTTCGAGGACGCCGCCAAGGCGCTCGACAACCTGAGCGACGTGACGCTCACCGGGAACTCGCTGGGCGAGGAGTTCCGGTCGCTCAGCGCCACGTCGTCGAATACCTCGGTGTTCACCGCGACCGTCGACTCGGCGCGCGGCAACGCCGGCACCCACACCATCACCGTCGAGCGGCTCGCGAAGTCCTCGGTGTCGAAGGGCACCAACGCGAACGGCACCGAGTTCGCCTCGCTCGACGCCGCGGTCGCGACCGGCAGCATCTCGATCCAGGTCGGCACCGGCACGGCGAAGCCCATCACGATCGACGCCGCTCACGCCACGCTGCAGGGCGTCCGCGACGCGATCAACGACGCCCACGCCGGAGTGAGCGCCACCACGGTCTACGACGGCACGGGCTACCAGCTGGTGGTCACCGGCAGCCAGACCGGCAAGGCCAACGACGTCACGATCGACGCCAGCGGCCTCGACCAGACCGACCCGACCAAGGCGCTGGCCTTCACCAAGCCGCAGGCCGCAGCCGACTCGCGGGTGATCGTCGACGGCGTCGCGGTAGAGAACAGCACCAACACCGTCCAGGACGCGCTCTACGGCGTCACGCTCAACCTGAACGCCGAGTCGACCACCGCCAGCACGCTCTCGGTGCAGACCGACACCACCGCCGTCCACTCGGCGATCACCGCGTTCGTGGCCGCCTACAACACCGCGCGCAGCAACATCAACAGCCAGGAGACCTACACGCCGGGGAACAACACCACGGCGCCGGCGCTCTTCGGCGACTCGACGGTGCAGGGAATCGAGCAGGCGCTGAGCCGCGCGGTGTCCGACCCGGTCGCCGGCGGCGGCGCCTACAAGATGCTGGCCGACGTCGGCATCCACCTCGAAAAAGACGGCACCATGAGCGTCGACGACGGCGCGCTCACCACCGCCCTCAGCACCAACTTCGAGGACGTCCGCTCGCTGTTCGTGAGCCAGAACGGCCAGGACGGTGTCGCCGGACGGGTGGCGAAGCTGATGGACAGCTACACCAACACCACCGACGGGCTGATCGGCGCGACCACCAAGGGAATCGACAGCGAAGTGACCGATCTCAACGACCAGATCAGCAAGGCCCAGGACGCGCTCACCTCGTACCAGGACACGCTGACCCAGCAGTTCAACGCGATGGAAAGCGCCATCAGCAAGCTCAAGAACCAGCAGCTCTCGCTGGGTGCGATCTTCGGCACCAGCACCACCAGCAGCAGCAGCAAGTGATCCTCTCGACACCTCAACCTCTCGAAATCGCCTCGCGCAGGAGACCCGACCATGATCTCGCTCAACCAGATCCGCGCTTACCGGAAGACCCAGGTGACCACCTCCGAACCGGTCGAGCTGGTCCGGCTGCTGGTGGACGGCGCCCTTCGCTACACGTGCCAGGCGCAGGAGTCGATCCGCGCGGGGCGCGTGAAGGAGAAGGCCCTCGAGCTCTCGAAGGCCGGGCAGATCGTCTCGGAGCTCATGAATTGCCTGGATTTCCGCCGCGGCGGCGAGATCGCGCTCAACCTCGAGAGCCTCTACGTGTTCGTGCTGCAGAAGATCACCGACGCCAACATCACCAACAACGCCAGTCACCTCGACGGAGTCGTGAAGGTGCTGAGCGATCTCAGCGCGGCGTGGACCACGGTCGCGTCCGGCGGAGCCGCGCAAGCGGCCTGCTGAAAGGGCCGTGTCGTGGAAACGCTGACCGGATACCTGCAGGCGCAGTGCGATGACCTGAGCGCCCTCCTGGCCGCGAACCGAAGCCTGCGCTCGGCGCTCGCGGCCTCGGATCGGATCGGCGCGATGCGCGCCGTCGGACACCGCTCGTCGCTGGTGGAGCGGATGATCGCGCGCGAGCAGGACGCCCCGCCCACCCAGGGAGTCACGGGGGCGAGCCTGGCGACGATCTGCGAGATCCGCCACCTGGGCGCCCGGCTCGAGCTCCTGGGCCGCGCCGTGGTCGCCGAGGATCGCGTCCTCGAAGCCCACGTCGACCACGCCCGCCGCCTCCCCGGCCGCCACCCGGCGCCGTCCTACTACGCCGCGGATTGACCACGGGGGGCTGTTCCAGCCCCCCGTCCCGTCCGGAGTGAATCCGGCCGGGGCCCCACCCCCGAGTCGGCTCGCTGCGCTCGCCGGGCGCCTCTCGGCGCCTGGCCGAGACCCGCGCGAGCAGTCGGTTCGGGGGTGACAGCGAGTGGAGCGTCCCCGAACCGACTGACAAGGAAATTCAGCCGCTTGGATGAGCGGCATGTGTGGCGGGAAACCGCTCGAACGTCTGTGCCTGTTAGTCGGAGGGCTGCGGTCCCTCGCAGCCGCAGGCGTCCATCTTGGTCCAGACGCTG
>CAZYWA010000784.1:0-2729 GCA_964650975.1 uncultured bacterium | reverse complement strand
CGAGGAACGCCGCCAAGACGACGACGGCATCGAAGCTGGCGCGCTGCCAGTACGGCCCACCCAGATGGACCCACATGCCGAACTCGTCGAACGTCAGGGCCAAGCCGGCACCGTAGATCACCGCGGCGAGCGTGTGCGCACGACCGTGCGGACGCTGGAACACCAGATAGGCACCCACTCCCGAGAGCAGAAAGATGCCGTAGTTCAGGTGGTGGACGTGCGTGCCGTTGAGATGAAGGTAGAGAGCCGGCATGCGCCGCGACATGATCAGAAAAACGACGATCCGCGCGCCCAGAAACACGAACAGGAATGTGGCGAGCACCGCTCGGGCGAGATGGGCACGATCGAGGTCCGCACGCGTCGAATCGGGGGGCGATGTCATGACGAGGGCCTCGCTGGGTCGAGCTACCGCACCACTTCGGAACGTCGCGTCAGAGCCTCGCGACTCGCCGAAGCTCGCGTGTCCAAGTACCGACGTTGTAAGAATGCTGTAGCCGGCTTGCCTCCGGCGAGCGGGGCCGAGATGTTCCAGCGGCTCGAGCGGGGGCTGAGGAAGTGGTATCGGTGAGGGGCGTGGGTCGCGTACGCATGACAAGGTGCTTCAGGGGCTGATGGCCATGTCGGGAGCGGGGGGCGTAGACGGTCGTACCACCCAGGCGGTCTTCTCCGTTCTTCTTGCGTCTCCGTCAGATGTTGAAGGTGAGCGCACGGCACTGGCGACGAATGTGAGCGAATTCAACCTCACCTGGAGTGCCTTCCTGGGAGTTCATGTGCGGCTGGTCGCGTGCGAGACTCACTCTAGGCCCGACTTGGGCGAGTATCCGCAGGAGGTCCTAAATCGCCAACTTGGTTCCAACCACGACGCCGTGTTCGGAGTCTTCTGGTCTCGGCTTGGAACGCCGACGCCTCGCGCGGGATCGGGCTCCGAGGAGGAGATCGTGGCGGCTCTGGACCGACGGATGGAGCGCAGGAGTCGATGGCCTGTTGTTGGCGTGTACTACAAGAGTGCGCCGATTCCACAGGACCTGCTAGATGGGGATCGAGCGGCTGCGCGCATTTCGAGCCCGGCTACGTTCCCGGGGTGTGCTTGATGTCGCGTACGAGGACGAGGAGGAGTTTGTCGTTCAGACCCGCCGACACCTTGCTCAGCTCGTTCAGGAGTGGCTAAGCGAGGCAGGGGAGTGGGCTGCGCGCGCAGGACCGGTCCCCGGTCTGAGCGTCGAACGCGCGACGCTGGGGGCGGATACCCTCAGTTCATACAATCGGATGCGGGAGATCGGAGACGCCGCACTTGCGCTGAAGGTCGCGAATCAGGCCGGCGGCGATTTCATTATCGCAGTGGAACTCTGGAATGAAGCGATGGTGCGGTTAGACAAAGGTATGCGAGCTGCCGCAGACGCATTTCAAGACATTGGGTCTCGCAAGCTCTCTGATGACGCGAAACGAACGGCAGCAACTGTAGAGGTTACGAAGGTCACCAAAGAGTTGGATCGCTGGCGGGTCTACTCCGAGGCGGCACGCCACATCGTTCGGCGGGGCTTTGTCGACACCGTTGCCTCGATCATGCGACATCACGAGCTTGCTAGAACGCCGCTACCAGTCGCCGAGTTCAGGAGGCTCCGGGATGATGTCCTCCGCCCACGAGCCGCGTTTGGGCAGCTCATCGAGGGAATCGACACAGAGTTCTCACCGGCTCATCGTGACGCGGCGAAAAGGGCGCGAGCAGTAGCAGAGTCGATAGTCGCAGACTTAGAGGAGTTTGGTCGGATGCTGAGCAGCGCGACCGAGTGACCGCCAAGGGTTCAGAGCCCTGAGCGGCGGCGCAGCGTGGGACGAAATCGCGACGCGAGCGCTCAGCCTTTCAGCCGGGAAACAAGACGCAGCGGTGTCAGCTACGGATTTCGTTGGTGCGCCTGCTCATGCACTCGCGAACGGCTTGCCGCAACTCGTCGGGACTGAACGGCTTCGGAAGGATCAGGTGGATGTTCGGGATCGGTCCCGACCCGACCGCGCTGCCAGTTACCAGAACGACAAGGGTTCTGGGCGCAGCCGCGTTCACTTCGGCGGCCACCGTGATCCCGTCCACAGCCCCCATCTCCAGATCGGTGACCACGACCTGGAACGGTTCATCTTGTGCGAGTGCCCCCTTGAACATCGCGATGCCATGTCTGCCGGACGAGGCGTTCGCTACGGCATGACCGTCGAGGGCGACGACTTACAAGCTCTTGCTGGAGGTCTGGCGAGAGATGGAGCTGATCTTCGAGCCCGTGACGATCTCCTCCAGCGTCCAAGAGCGGCAGATCCGCTTGGTCGGGGGCGGTGTCATCGATTTCTGGTCACTGGAGCACGTCGATGCCGGCCGTGGCCGCAAGTACGGCCGCGTCGTCGTAGACGAGGCTGGCGTCGTGCGCGATCTCGAAACCGCCTGGCAGCAGGCCATCCGCCCGACCCTGACCGATCTCCGCGGCGACGCCTGGTTTCTGGGCACGCCGAAGGGGCGTCGTCACTTTTTCACGCTCTATCAGCGAGGGCAGAGCGGCGACGCCGAGTGGGCTAGCTGGCGGTTTCCCACCGGCTTCAACCCGTACATTGACCCGGCGGAGGTGCCGCCGCGCGCCGGGACATGCCGGAGCCAGCCTACCGGCAGGAGTTCGAGGGAGAGCCCGCGGACGACTGTAAGACCTCGCCGTGGCCCGGGGGGCTCGTGAGCGGGGAGGGTGATCAGCGTA
>CAZYWA010000783.1:0-2734 GCA_964650975.1 uncultured bacterium | reverse complement strand
CGAGGATCAGCCAATTCGCTCACGATCGCCAGACGGGGTCCGGCGAGGACTTACCAATGACCCTCCATCTCGACCCGTTCCCGACTACCTACGATGAATTCGTCGCACGCCTCGGCGACGAGAGGACTTGTCGGGAATACATCGCGGGCTTGCGCTGGCGAGAAGGCTTCAAGTGCACCTCGCACGGCTGCCCAGGGCGGAAGGCGCGACTGCTCCGAACACGCGGGCTTCGCGTCTGTACCGAGTGCAGGCGCCAGGTTTCGTGGACCAGTGGCACCGACCTGCACCACCTGCGCATCCCGGCGAAGACCGTTCTCACCACGCTCTACCTGATGCTCAATACGGCGGGCGGTTCCTCAGCGGCAGAACTCTGCCGGAAGACGGGTACTCGCAACTACAGGACGATGGCGCGCCTTCTGCTGCTGATCCGATACGCCATGGGCAGGGACCTAGAGCCGATACGAGGCGCCGATCAAGCCGTCGAGATCCCCTGCCAGTACCTGGTCGAGCGCCGAGTTGAGGAGAGCTCCAGGCGGCGGCGACCTGCCTGGCATTCTGCGGTCGTGGTGCTGGTCGCGGCTAGCGATTCAGGACAAGTACGGGCACGGGCACGGGCTGTCCCGGCGCCTAGGCATTCAATGAATAGCTCACGTCAGGACGTCAACGAAAGCGCAAAGCAAGAAGGCGCGGAGGATCCCGTGGACCTGCGTAGTGTGCGTCTTGATCTTTTGTTTTGGCTTCGACGACGGCTTCGTGGCGTCACATTCGATCAGCTACCTCGCTACTTGGACGAGTTCGCGTTCCGCGAGTCTCACGTGCGTGATCCGGACCGTGGGTTCAACCGTGTTCTCCTCCGCCTCCTCGAACTGTCAGTTCTCAGAAGCTAGGAACGCTGATGTCTGGGCTGCGCGTGGGCGGCAGAATTCTCGACCTCTTGCAGGATGGAATTCATGGCTTCGGAACGCTAAACGGCGGACTGGCGAATCGGTCCTCGGTTACATTCTGGCGTAACCGCTCCCTTGTCGCCGTGGGTGGCCTCGCAGATGCCGACCTGGAGGGCCCGGGGTGGCGCGAGTGGCCTGTCGATCCTGAAAGTTCCCTACATAAAGAAAGATGCACCAGAGGTTCTTGAAAGCCGTCGCCACTGTCTCTACTGCGAGGCGCTCAAGCGACGGTCGCGACTGCGCCAAGTCCTCGAACGACTGCCGCCACTCTTGCGTCCACGCCGCGTTCGTCTTGATGAGGAACGCCGTCCCGCGAGTTTCCGTCGCCTCGATGCCGAGAGAGGCGTTGAGCACTCGCCGGTCGACGCTCGCAGGGTGCAACGAGCCGGCTGGCCTCCCCGGGCGCCTACCCGCCTCCGAGGCTCTTGTGATCCCGGTGCTGGCGTTTGCCTGGCTGGCCACCGCCCGAACCGCGTAGTTCGGGCCCGAAGTCGCCCAACCATACGGCACTTGGATTGGGCGCGTTGTGATGCCTGTCTAACGTCCGCTAAGGGGGTCTTAGGGGACGCCAGGAATTCCGGCATTATGCGCAAGATCGACACCCCGGCGTGCGCGCTCGCGCCCATCCCCACCGGCGCGAGCCTGGTCCCCACGGACCTCGCCGAGGCGGCCCGCGCGTTCGCCGCCGGTGCCAAGTCACTGCGCACCCGGGAGGCGTACCGGTCGGCCTGGCGCGCCTTCACCGCCTGGTGCGCCGAGCACGGTCGGGGGAGCCTTCCGGCCACGCCAGAGACGATCGCCCTCTACGCCACCGCGCGAGCACGGGAGGGAAGGCGGGTCGCCACGATTGACCAGGCGCTCGCGGCGATCGGGGAGGCGCACAAGTTGGCGGACCACGAGTCACCGCGCGCCAGCGCCACCGTGCGCGAGGTCATGAAGGGCATTCGGCGCCAACTGGGTGTCGCGCCCTCGCAGAAGACTCCCGTCCTCGTCGGCGACCTGCGCGCGATGGTCGGCGCGCTGCCGGAGACCCTGCTCGGCATCCGGGACCGGGCGCTCTTGCTCGTCGGGTTCGCGGGTGCATTCCGGCGGAGCGAACTGGTCGCTCTGGACGCCGCCGACGTCGCGTTCAGCATTGGCGGACTGGAGATCATGCTCAGGCGATCGAAAACAGATCAGGAGCGCGAGGGTCGCAAGGTGGGCATCCCCTACGGATCGGCGCCCAAAACGTGTCCCGTGCGGTCACTGCGGGCATGGCTCGACGCGGCGGGCATCTTGGAGGGGCCGATCTTTCGGCAAGTGACCCGCCACGGCCATGTGAGCGCGTCGCGGCTCGCGAGCCGATCCATCGCCCGCATCGTGAAGCGCGCCGCGAGAGGGGCGGCGCTGGATCCGACCAACATCGCTGGGCACTCCTTGCGAGCCGGTCTCGCGACGGCCGCCGCGAAGGCCGGGAAGTCGGAGCGCGCGATCATGCGGCAGACCGGCCATCGAAGCGAGCGCATGGTCCGGCGCTACATCCGCGACGCCGATCTGTTCAGCGACAACGCAGCCGCCGGATTGCTGTAGGAAGCGGCGTTCCCAAGCAAGCGACGCTGGCACTCTTCCCCCGAGGAGATCGGGCGGGTCAGCGATGATCAGAGCGTCCTGACATCGACGCGGAACGTCAGCGCGTGCGGCCCGAGGCCGCTCGACCGTCGTGAACCCATGTTCGGTTGGGGTTCAACCGGACCGTCGTGGACGGCCGCCGACTAGCTTCCGGCGATTCGGCCCGGCGCGGAAGAGCTCTC
>CAZYWA010000782.1:0-2741 GCA_964650975.1 uncultured bacterium | reverse complement strand
GCCCGCGAGGCCGAAGGGCGCGGCTTCCACTCGCTCTACATCCCCGAGCACACCCACATCCCCACCAGCCGGCGCACGCCGCCTCCCACCGGAGACGAGGTGCTGGCGGAGGAGTACAAGCGCACCCTCGACCCGTTCGTGGCGCTCGGTGCCTGCGCCTCGGTCACCAGGACGCTCAAGCTCGGCACCGGCATCGCGCTGGTGGCGCAGCGCGACCCGATCGTGTTCGCCAAGGAAGTGGCCACGCTCGACGTGCTCTCGAACGGCCGCGCGGTGCTCGGCGTGGGCTTCGGCTGGAACGAGGACGAGATGGAGGACCACGGCGTCGCGTTCAAGCAGCGCCGCGAGATCGCCCGCGAGAAGATGCTGGCCATGCAAGCGCTGTGGGCGAACGACGTGGCGTCGTTCGAGGGCGAGCACGTGAAGATCCCGCCTTGCTGGTCCTGGCCCAAGCCGGTGCAGAAGCCGCGGGTGCCGATCCTGGTCGGCGGCGGCGGCGGGCCCAAGCTCTTCGCGCACATCGCCGAGTACGCCGACGGCTGGATCCCGATCGGTGGCGCCGGAGTCCGCGAGCTCATCCCCGAGCTTCACCGCGCCGTGGAAGCTCGAGGACGCGATCCACGCTCGATCCGGATCATTCCTTTCGGCACGCTGCCGAACGCCGGAAAGCTCGAGTACTACCGGTCGCTCGGCATCGACGAGGTGGTGCTCAGGATTCCCTCCGCACCGCGCGAACAGGTGATGCCGATGCTGGACGAGTTCACCAAGCTTCTCGCGGCCTGAGTCGCGGCAGTCCCGGAGGGCTGCGGTCCCTCGCAGCCGAAGCGCTCGATCTTGATTCGACGCCGCGGACGCGAGAGACCGCGTCCCGCCGAAGGCACGACCGCACCCGCGCATGCCTCCGATCGGCCGTTTCGACGAGATCGATCTCACCGATCTCGATGAAGCGGGCGTGCTTCGGGGGCGCCGAAACATTCATCATATCAATATCTTGGCGGCTTGGTTCGAGGCCGCTTGCGCGCCGGCCGGGTGTGCTTATCTTCAGGGTGTAGTCATCGACAGGGGGCTGACGGTGCAACCCAACGCAGATCTCGCGGTTCCCATCGTCCAAGTCCGCGTGGCGCGCTCGCGCCCGACGGCGATCCGTTCTCGGATCGTTCGACCGTAGAATCCCGACCTGAAAATTTGGCTGGGTAGCTGCATCAGGCGCGCACACGCCTGATGCGCGGCGTCCCAGCGGCACCACACGCGCGTCGTGCCACGGCACGAGGCGCGCGGTTCCCAAAGTCGCGGTCCGGGGAGAGGTGCGGGTCCATGACGGTCCATGCATCGAGCCTCGAGGGGGAGGGAGAATCCGATGGCCATCGTCGCGTTCGTGATCGATCACTGGTTCGCGTGCTCGCTGGGCACCATCGTCGCGCTCTACTTTCTGAGCGGCATCCGGCTGATACCGAACACCAAGGTCGGCATCGTCGAGAACCGCATCAGCCGCAAGGGCTCGATCAAGCAGGGGCTCATCGCCCTCGAAGGCGAGGCGGGCTTCGAGCCGCAGGTGCTGCGCGGCGGCATCCACTACCTGCTGCCGATCTTCTACGCCGTGCATCGCATGCCGCTGGTGACGGTGCCGCAGGGGAAGATCGGCTACGTGTTCGCGCGTGACGGCGAGGCGCTGCCCGCGACGCAGACGCTCGCGAGCAACGAGAAGGCCAGGGACTTCCACGACGTGACCGTGTTCCTGAAGGCAGGCGGCCAGCGCGGTCCGCAGCGCAGCATCCTTCGCGAAGGCACCTACGCGCTCAACCTGGCGCAGTTCGTGGTGCTCACCGAAGAAGGTGTCTACGCCCTGCAGCTCGACGACAGCGAGCAGAAGCTCTTCGAGCGCATGGCGTCGCTCATCAAGGAGCGCGACGGCTTCCGCCCGGTGATCATCAAGGGCGCCGACGACGCCATCGGCATCGTCACCGTCCACGACGGCCTCTCGATGCCGTCGGGGCAGATCATCGCGCCGACGCTCGGCGACGACCCCAAGAACCTGGTCACCTACCACAACAACTTCCAGGACATCGCCGCGTTCCTGCGCGCCGGCGGCATGCGCGGCCGGCAGCATCAGGTGCTGGTCGAGGGCACCTACTACATCAACCGGCTGTTCGCGACCGTCGAGCTGGTGCCGAAGACGATCGTCGACGTGGGCACGATGGGTGTCGTGGTGTCCTACACCGGCGAGACGGGCACCGACCTCTCGGGCGTCGATTACTCCCACGGAGAGCTCGTGACCGAGGGGCAGAAGGGTGTCTGGAGCCGTGGTCTGCTGCCCGGCAAGTACGCCTTCAACACCTACGCCGGCAAGGTGCTGATGGTGCCGACCACGAACTTCATCCTCAAGTGGAACAAGTCCGAGGTCGGGGCTCATCACTACGACGAGAACCTCTCGGAGGTGTCGCTCATCACGAAGGACGCCTTCGAGCCGTCGCTGCCACTCTCGGTGGTGGTCCACATCGACTACCGCAAGGCGCCGCTGGTGGTGCAACGCTTCGGCGACATCAAGCGGCTGGTCGAGCAGACCCTCGATCCAATGGTGTCGGCTTACTTCAAGAACATCGCTCAAACACGCACCTTGATTCAGCTTTTGCAAGATCGTAGTGCCATCCAGGACCAGGCGTCCCGGGAGATGAAGTCCAAGTTCGGCAACTACAATCTGGAGCTCGAGGAGGTGCTGATCGGCACGCCCACGGCGGGCAAAG
>CAZYWA010000781.1:0-2743 GCA_964650975.1 uncultured bacterium | reverse complement strand
ACGACGGGGCGGCCCGAACACCTCCACCGCCGCATTCTCCTCGAATACGTTCGCCCGCCGGATGTACCCGCGCAGCACGACTATGCCCCGTGTCTGGTTCGCGATCGAGCGCTCGGAGCAGCCGCGCCGAGCGGCGCTCGTAACGAACCCAGCCTGGAGCGAGTGCCTGGACACGGCGCTCCGGATCGTGCCCAGCAGCCTCAGCGGCGCGCTTCACCACCGGCGCCACGGTGAGCCCATGCGTCCGCGTCGCCTTCACGTTGCCGCGGCGGTTGACGGAGGATCGCCCGCTCGTGATGCACCCGGCCTCACAAGCCACGCGCGCAGGCTGCGCACCGGAGAGACGTCGGCCGTCGGTCCGAAGGGGCAGCGCAATCGCGTACGCCGGCCGCGGGGGTGGACTCACCGGGCCAGTTCGGCCGTAGAAAGGTGCCCTTGACGTCCGCCGGCGAGTTGGGTCCAATAGGACTTTGCCATACGAGCGCGGCATTTCTGTGAGGGCGAACCCCTGATCTGCCACTACACGCACGCACGCACGCACGCACGCACGCACGCAAAATGCGGGCCAATCGCGTGCGATCTCACGCATGACCTGACCCCATTCCCCGCCGCTCGGGCGCTTGATCTCGGAGCGCCCCGATGAACTCGTTCCCTCCGTCCTTTCCCGATCTCCTCGCCGCGCTCGAGCACCACGCCGCGGCGATCCCTCACAACACCGCGTTCACGTTCCTGCCTGACGACGGCGAGCCGCAGGCTCTTACGTTCGCGCGCCTCGCGGGTCTCGTTTCCAGAGCCGCGGCCAGGCTGCACGACGTCGCCGATCGCGGTGATCGGGTACTTCTGCTGTACCCATCAGGTCTCGACTTCGTCGTGGCCTTCCTTGCCTGCCTTCAAGCGGGGCTGATTGCCGTTCCGAGCGCGCTCCCCCACCGTAGGCGGGCACAAGCGCGTTCTGAGCAGCTCGCCAACGATGCCGGCGCCCGGTTGATCCTCACCACGGATCCCATTCCGGAAGCGCTGCGCTCAAATTCCAAATTGGGGACCGTCACGACCCGTGTCGTCGGTCTCTCGATCGACACCCTGGGCGAAGCATTCGAACCGAGCAGCCTGGGCAGCGCAGTAGACCCGAGCGGCATCGCGTTCCTGCAGTACACATCCGGTAGTACATCCGCTCCGCGTGGAGTGGCGGTGTCTCACTCGGCGCTTCGGTCGAACCTCAACGCGATCGCCAGCGCCTTCGCGTTCACGACTGAGACGGTGATGGTTACGTGGCTCCCGCAATTCCACGATATGGGCTTAGTTGGGAATACGCTCTCACCGATCTACGTCGGCTTCCATGTTGTTGTGCTGTCTCCCCATGCATTCCTAACTCGGCCGATCCGCTGGCTCCGCGCTATCTCGAAGTTCGCCGGCACCTGCGCTGGCTCGCCCAACTTCGGCTGGGAGATGTGTGTCCGAACAGTGACCGAGGCTGATAAGGCAAGCCTGGATCTCTCGTCGTTGACGATCGCCTACAACGGGGCTGAGCCCGTCCATGCCGAGACACTCCACCGGTTCGCGCGCGAGTTTGCAGCATGCGGCTTTCGACCTGAGGCTTTCTTCCCCTGCTACGGCCTTGCGGAGAGCGTGCTGTTCGTCACCGGTGGTCCTCCCATGCGACCCATCCGCATCCGACATCAACCAGTGCAGCAGAACGTCCAGCCCACCGGCGCCCTGGTCAGCTGTGGCCGTTCATGGCACGACACGGAGATCCGGATCGTCGATCCCGACACCATGGTGGCGCGCCCTGCGGGCCAAGCCGGCGAGATATGGATCCGCGGCCCTTCGGTCGCGGCCGGCTATTGGAACCGCCCCGAAGAAACGCGTGCGACCTTCGAGGGCTATGTAGCTGGGGAAGCCACCGACGGCCCGTACCTCCGAAGTGGCGATCTGGGCTTCACATACGACGGCGAGCTGTACGTGACGGGCCGAATCAAGGACGTGATCATAATTCGCGGCCGGAACATCTACCCCCACGACGTCGAACTCGCCGTACAGGCGAGGCTTTCCTTCGTGCCTCCGAATAGCGTGGTCGCGATCGGGCTCGAGTCCGTCCAGGACGTCGAACTCTGCGTAGTCCTAGAGGCCAAAGACCCACCAATCCGCAGACCGGATGGGGCGCCTGACCTCGACGCCATCGCGACGTTGGCTCGCGAAGCGGTCCTCCAGGAACTCGACGTAGGCGTCGACCGGGTTGTCCTAGTGAACGGTGGGGGCGTGCCGCGAACTACGAGCGGCAAGGTCCAGCGGGCGCTCTGTCGGAATCGTCTGCTTGGTGCAGAGCTGGAAGTCATTCATGAATGCACATTCACAACCCTCCGCCGCTGACGCCCGCGCCACAATTGCGCTGCGCCTTCGACGCAGGCACCTCCTGACTGCCTCGATGACCGTCGGGGTACCGCTGATAGGTACCGGCTTCGCGGCCGCCCTTGCCACGACTGTAGTCCCCACGGGCTTCGTGATCGGGATAGCCTTCGCCATCGGCGCCGCCTCGATGATCGGTATCACTGTCGGCTACCACCGGCTGCTCGCCCATCGCGCGTTCGAGACTCTGACGTGGGTCAAGCTGCCGCTGGTACTGTGCGGATCTCTTGCAGGTCACGGTCCTCCGCTATATTGGGTGAGCGTCCATCGCCGCCACCACGAAGCGGCGGACAGCCCTGGCGACCCACACAGCCCGGTTGGTGATTCGCCGACGGCCCGT
>CAZYWA010000780.1:0-2744 GCA_964650975.1 uncultured bacterium | reverse complement strand
GTTCCGTGGAGGAAGCTCTCGGTGAAGGGTCCCGACTCTTTCGTCTGCTCGCGGTACTGCTCGGGCACCATGAGCGCCAGCGCCTGATTCGCCGCCGGAAAGCGGTGGTCCCACTGCCGGTACGCCTGGCGGTCGCGATCGACGTTG
This sequence comes from uncultured bacterium, assembly GCA_964650975.1. Lineage (GTDB taxonomy): Bacteria > JADJOY01 > JADJOY01 > JADJOY01 > JADJOY01 > CAZYWA01. Next base: position 2,597 of record CAZYWA010000780.1, on the reverse strand, counting down.
GTCATGTGGCAGTCCATGCATCCCACTTCGCGGCTCCCGCTCCAGGCTTCGTGGGAGCGAAAGAGCGGCGTCAGCTCCACGTCGCGAACGCCGTTGAACGCGGCCGGGATCTCCACCACGTGGCAGGGCCGGCAGGCGGCGGTCGTCTGGTATTCCGGGCGACGGGTGGAGCGGATGTGGAGACGCGCGTCGATCGAGACCTGCTGTCTTCCCAGCGCGGTCAAGTTGCTCGCATTGGGAACGGCACCGGGAAAGCCGAGCCCCTTGACCAGCACCAGCGGGAAAACGCCGTTTCCCTGCGGATGCGCCTCGGGCTCCAGGAAGTGGCAGACCTTGCAGCTGACTCCCTCGCTGCGCGCGAGGGTTTCGGGGTCAAAGCGGTGATCGAGCATCTCGTCGAGCGCCAGCACCGGTTCGTGGCAGTTGTCGCAGTAGCGCACGCCCTCGACGCCGAGATCCTTCGCGACCTCGGGCAAGAGCGCGAGGTAGAGCTTGTTGAGGCCCGCGAACCGGTGGCTCGAGATCGACCACCGCTGGCGATCTCGTCGTGGCAGGCCTGGCAAGGTTTCGAATCGTCGAGCACCTCCAGCGCGCCGGCCGGCAACGGCTTCGGCGGCCCGGTTCCGACGCCCTGGGTGGCGACGCGGACGATCGTTTCGCCGCGCTGGTAATCGAGTGGCGCCAGGTTCTTGTAGATCGACATCCCGCAGAGCGCCACGCTCGCGATCGCGACTCCGACCAGCAGCACCTTGGTCTTGGCCGCAGGGCGGCGCCCGTAGCGGCGTCCCCAGAACGCGAAGTGCACCGCGAGCAGCGGGAAGAGCAGCATCGCCACGGGGCCATGCAGGAAGTACTTGTCGTTGGCGAACTTGAAGTCGGCGAGCGTGAGCGCGAAGCCGGTGTTGAGGATCATCCACGACGCCACCAGCGCACCCACGCCGCTCCACACCGTCAGCGGGTGCTCCTCGGGGTCGAGTGGCTGGAACAGCCGGAGCGGGCGGAGCTTGCGGCCGAAGATCGAAGGACCGCGGCGCAGGAACCAGTAGATGGCGAACGTGAGCAGCGCGATCGGAACGGTCAGCGGGTTGTGCCAAGGCGACACGAACGGCGGCCCGATCCCACCCGCGAACGTGACCGGAATCAGGAACAGAAAGATCAGAAAAGTGCGGTAGCGCCCGAGGATCGTGCTCAGGTGCGAGGCGAGGACGAAGTAGTAGAGCGGCAGCAGCACCAGTCCGAGGATCCAGTGCACGAACACGAACCAGAAGTAGCGCTGGCCGTAATCCGGCTGCAGCAGGAGCGGCAGGCTGGTCGCGGAGACCAGCACGAAACCGACGCCCAGGGCGGTCGTCGTGGTTCGGGAGCGCATCGTTCGAAGTGACCGGCGACAGGGGGGGCTGCCAGGCTACACCCGTCGCTAGGGATAGACATCGCCCGGCGTGGTCCAGCGGTTCGATCGGGCGCGGATCGCCCGCAGGTGGACCGGCGGACCAGCGTCGCGGCAAGATGGGCGCGTGCAAACGATCAGACGCGCCCTGACGATCGCGATGATCGTGCTGGTCGCGGCGGCCCTGTCCGTTTCGGCCGCGCGTGCCGCGGAGCCCAAGCAGAGGCCGGCGCCGGGAGCGGCGGCGCCGCGGCCGCACAAGGTGTCGATCAGCGAGCGGCTGGCGCAGCTCGACCACTGGAATCCGCAGGTCCGCCAGATCGGCGCCGAGGCGCTCGCCGCCTACGGCGACGACGCGCGGCGGATTGCGCTGCCGGCGCTCATCAACGCGTTGCACGACGTCGATCCGGGTGTGCGCCGCGCGGTGGTGCAGACGCTCGCGGCTCTCTCGCCGCCGTGGTGGGCCACGTCGGAGGGCTGGATCTACGCGCTGGGTGACATCGATCCACTGGTGCAGCGCGCGGCGGTCGACGGGATCGCGGCGCAAGGCGTCACCGCGGTTCCGGAGCTCACGGCGGCGCTCGAGAGCAGCACGGTCCGGCGCCGCCAGGGGGCCGCGCTCGCCTTGGGCTCGATCGGTCCCGCGGCGGAGCCGGCGCGCCTGGCTCTCGAGAAGCTACGCGGCGATCCGAACCACGACGTGGAAACCGCCGCCGAGTGGGCGCTCACCGCGCTCGGACCGCCGCCGGCGCCGATCCAGCCACCCGCTCCCGAGCCCGTTCAGCCTCCCCCGGCTCCGGCGTCAGCGCCAGGCGGCACGTGGCTGGTGCTGCCGGTCCCCACCGGTTGGGTCGCCGCGGCGGCCGGCGGTGCCGGCATGACGCTGGCGATCGCGGCGCTGGTCGCGCGCGCACGACGTCGCGCGGCCCACGGGCACACGGGTTCGCACGCCACCGTGGGCACAGCCGGCGATGGCGCGGGCGATCTCGGCTTCGCCGAGGCCCGACGATCGATCGAGAAGGCGCTCGATCGGCTGCACGGTCCGGAGGGCGAACGCCGATTCGCCGGAGTGCAGGCGCTGGCGGAACACGGCGCGCGCGCGGTGCCTGGCCTCATCCAGGCGCTCCACGACGAGGATCCCGAGCTTCGCTACTGGGCGGTGGCGGCGCTCGAGCAGATGGGGGCGCAAGGCGCGGCTGCGGTGTCGCCG
>CAZYWA010000779.1:0-2751 GCA_964650975.1 uncultured bacterium | reverse complement strand
GGTTCACCGCCGAGGTGCTGGCGGGCGTGCCGTCGATCGTGGTCGGGATCGTGGCCTATGCGCTGGTGGTGCGGCCGATGGGGCATTTCTCGGCGCTCGCGGGCGGGGTGGCGCTGTCGCTGCTCATGGTGCCGACGCTGGCCCGTGGCACCGAGGAGCTGGTGCGGCTGGTGCCCAACACGCTGCGTGAAGCGGCGCTGGCGCTGGGCGTCCCGCAGTGGCGCACCAGCCTGTCGGTGGTGCTGCGCACGGCGCTGGGCGGGATCCTGACCGCGATCGTGCTGGCGGTCGGACGCGCGGCCGGCGAGACCGCGCCGCTGCTCTTCACCGCGCTCAACAACCAGTACTGGAACGTGCGTCCCGATCAGCCGACCGCATCGCTCACCGTGCAGATGTTCAACTACGCGATCAGCCCCTACGAGGACTGGCACCGGAAGGCGTGGGCGACGGCGCTGGTGCTGCTGCTCTTGATCGGCACGCTCAACCTGCTGGCGCGGTTTCTCGCCCGCTCGCGCTTCCGCACGGCCTGAGCGAATCGCGCTCTCGAGTCCGGTCGACCCGATCGACCCGAGCGCGCGCGGGGAATCGCCTCCCCGGCGACCCAGTCTGACACCACGATGACGGGCCGTGTCAGCACACGGTCACCACCCAGGGGCACCCTCGACCGCACCCCGGGCTCCAAACACGAGCTCGTTCGCCACCACCACGAAGCGGCCCTGGTCCGGCTTCCTTGCGGGCGTCGCCGATGCGTGAATCGCCCCCTCCCGCCGCCCTCTCCGCCGTCCGCCGTGTCCATCGCCACGCGCTGCTGTGGTTCGTGGTCGCGAATTTCGTGCTGGCGAACGGGATCGGGCATGGCTACATCCGGACGGCGGGGGGCGAGGCGTGGTCCTCGCGGTGGTGGTTCGTCAACGAAGCGCTGTTCGACCAGCTCGCCACCGGGTGCCTGGCGCTGGGCGCGCTGTTGCTGCTCCTGGTCCAGGTCGGGAGCTCGCCGCTGCCGGTCCGGGTGCTCGCCGCGGCGACGTTCACCACGGTCCAGGCCTTCCTCTACGTCGACCAGCTGATCTTTTCGTTCTTCAAGTTCCACATCAACGGGCTGGTGGTGAACGTCCTCACCACCACCGGCGGGTGGGAGTCGATGCACATCGCGCCCGCCGAGATCCGGCAGTTCGTGGTGGTCGGTCTCGGCCTGCTGCTCGCCGAGTTCGCCGGCTTCGGCGTGCTGGTGCGGGTTTGTCGCCCGCGCACGCCGGCCACCTTGAGCGTGACCAAGCGGTGGGGGGTGTTGCTCGCGGTGACGGTATGCGCGGCGCTCGCCGACCGCACGGTCTACGCGCTCAGCGACTTGCACAACGACCGCGAGACCACCCGCAGCGCGCGGCTGCTCGTGCCGCTCTACCAGCCGCTCACGATCAAGTCGCTGGCCGGCCGGCTGGGCGGCGACGCGAACGCCGCGAGCCTGCACTTCGAGCAGGCGAAACCGACCGATCTCCTCAAGTACCCGCTCCATCCGCTCCACACCAAGGCACCCGCGGTGCGCCCCAACATCGTGTGGCTGGTGCTCGACAGCTGGCGCTACGATTCGTTCAACGCCGAGACCACGCCGGAGATGTGGGCGCTGGGCGCCCGGTCGCAGGTATTCGAGCGGCAGATCAGCGGCGGCAACTGCACCCGCTACGGCATCTTCAGCATGTTCTACGGCATCCACGGCAACTACTGGCAGAACGTGCTCAACTGGCGGCAAGGTCCGGTGCTGATGTCACGTCTCAAGGAGCTCGACTACCGGATCCGGGTGCTCTCGAGCAGCACCCTCCAGTTCCCGGAGTTCCGCGAGACGGTGTTCGTCGACGTGCCGCAGGACATCCGCGACCAGTGGACCGAGCCCACCTCCCGGAGCCGCGATCGCGCCATGATCGACGACCTCCAGTCGTTCGTCGCCAGCTCGCCGGCGGGCCAGCCGTTCTTCGCCTTCCTGTTCTTCGAGTCGACCCACGCGCCCTACGACTTCGAGCCGGACTCGGCGATCTACCGGCCCTACGTCGAGAATTTCCGGTACACGGCCATGACCGACGAGCGGAACCGCGAGCCGATCCGGAACCGCTACCTGAACGCGGTTCACTACGTCGACGGGCTGGTGGGCGACGCGATCAAGAGCCTCGACCGCGAAGGGCGGATGGCCGACACGCTGGTGATCCTGACCGGCGATCACGGCGAGGAGTTCCACGAGCACGGCTACTGGGGCCACAACGGTGCCTTCACGCCGGAGCAGGTGCACGTGCCGATGGTGATCTACGTGCCGGGAGCCGAGCCGCGGCACATCGAGCGCCGCACCGAGCACCAGGACCTTCCGCCCGCGCTGCTGGGGATGCTGGGTGTCGAGAGCCCCACCAGCGACTTCGCGCAGGGCCGGCCTATCTTCGACGACGAGCCCGAGCCGTTCCAGGTGAGCTGCTCGTGGGACGAGTGCGCGCTGCTCGACGACGACGGCGCGCTCGTGTTCGGCACCGAGGTCTACAACGCCTCCGAGACCAGCGTGCTCGACGACGACTACAAGGAGCTCAAGAACCCCCGCACCGCGCTGCAGCGGCGTCAGCCCGAGCTGGTCCGGCTGGTGAGCGAGATGAGCACGTTCAACCAGTGAGCTGGTGATCCGAGCTGGTGATCGTGGATCTGGCGCTCTTCCACCATCTCAACGGGACGGCATTGCCGGGCTGGCTGGAGACCGGCCTGGCTCGCGCCGGTGACATT
>CAZYWA010000778.1:0-2753 GCA_964650975.1 uncultured bacterium | reverse complement strand
GAGGCGATCGTGCGCGGTTACCTGGCCGGCTCGGGGTGGGCCGAGTATCGGAAGCAAGGCACCGTGTGCGGGATCAAGCTGCCCGCCGGGCTCACCGAGTCCGCGCGCTTGCCGGAGCCCATCTTCACGCCTTCCACCAAGGCGCCCGCGGGCCAGCACGACGAGAACATCACTTTCGAGCAGGCGCAGTCGATCGTGGGCGCCGATCTCGCGAAGCGGGTGCGCGACGTGAGCCTTGACCTCTACAAGCGTGCCGCGGCGTGGGCCGAGCCGCGGGGAATCATCCTCGCCGACACCAAGTTCGAGTTCGGCGTCCGCAACGGGGAGCTGACGCTGATCGACGAGGCGCTGACGCCGGATTCGTCGCGCTTCTGGCCCATGGACGTGTACCAGCCGGGGAAGTCTGCGCCGTCGTTCGACAAGCAGTTCGTGCGCGACTACTTGAACTCGCTGGGCTGGGATCACAAGCCGCCGGCGCCCGAGCTGCCCGCCAACATCGTGAGTCAGACCGCGGCCAAGTACCGCGAGGCGCTCGACCGCCTGACCGGCGGCGCGTGAGCGAATCGAGCTGGAGCCCGTGTCATGGAAGCGCGCCGATTCGCGAGCTTCGAGGAGTTCTGGCCGCACTACGTGAGCTTGCATCGCGATCCGCTCAACCGGTTCTTGCACGGTGTGGGAACGGTGTGCGGTGCGGTGGCACTGTTCGCGGGAGCGTGGTCCCGGAGCCCGGGTTTCATCCTGGCGGCGCCGCTGCTGGGGTATCTACCGGCGTGGGTCGGTCACGGGCTGGCGGATCGGAATCGGCCCGCGACCTGGACTCATCCCGCATGGTCGCTGCGGGCGGACCTGGTGATGCTCGCTCTCGCGCTCACCGGGCGGATGGCCGCCGAGGTCGAGCGCCTCGATCGGAGCCGTTCATGACCAACGCGACCCGCACCACCCATGGGCTGCTGCTGGCCGCCTCGTTGCTGATCGCGGTGCCGGCGGCGGATGCCGCCAGCTCGCGACGAAGCGCCACAGGCGCACCGGCGCCGTCGGGCGCGGCCGCGGCGTCGCCCGCGGCTGTGTCGGCCCCGGCCGCCCGCGCCGCGGTGCCGGTCGGAGCTTGCGCATTTCCGACTGGCGACCGGCGCCGCATCGTGTGGACCACCGACGACGCGGGGCTCATCTACAACAAGGGCCGCGGCATCGAGCAGATGATGCTCGACGGATCGGCCACCACCACGCTCGTCGAGGTCCCCGGCCCCGGCGCGCTCGACTTCGACGTGAGCCCGGACGGCAGCGTGCTCGCCTACACCCAACCGGGGCAGATCGCGGCCGATTGCTCCGGCATCGATCCCGAGCTGCGCACCATGCGGATCGTCGGCCAGGCACCGTTGCGGCGCATCAAGGAGCCGCGCGGCCACTTCACGGCGGTGCGCTTCAGCCCCGACGGCCAGCACGTGGCGGCGAACCTCAAGGATTTCGGCGCCGCGCCCAAGAGCCAGGTGATGATCTACGATTCGTCGTTCAACTTCGTCGGCAGCTTCGACGACTGGGGCGGAATCCTGTGGCGTGGCGACGGCCGCCGCCTCGGCATCTTCTCGTGGAACGCGATCTCGATCTGGGACGCCCGCGACTGGACGCAGCTCAAATCCATCCGCCGCCCCGAGGGCCGGATCGGCCAGGTGGCGTGGAGCCCGGACGGCGCCTTCCTCGCCGCATGGACCGAGAGCGAGAAGGGCTGCGAGACCGACCCATCGGGCAGCCAGCTGGTGATCTTCGACGCAGCCACCTGGACCGTCACCAAGACCATTCCCGAGCCGGGCCGCTGCGCGCTCGATCTGGCGTGGAACCCCAAGGTCGGAGCACCGGTGCTGGCCGGATTCTTGCGCGAGACGCCAGCGAAAGGCCCGCCCAAGAACGGGCGGCCCAGCTACCGCATCGCGGTCTGGAACACGCACACCTGGGAAGAGGTCGGCGGCTCGCCCACCGGCCAGGACCGTGCGGCGGCACTGGTGTGGTCGCACTCCGGCGAGCGGATCGCCGTGGGATTCGACGAGCTCCTGGTGTTCGAGCTCGGCGATCTCGGTTCGCCGCCGGGAGCCTCGAACGAGCCCAGGTCGCTGATCGGCGAGGAGCCGCAAGCCACGCCCACGCCGGCCGATTCGACGCCGCCGGTGCAGGCGCCGGTGCAGCCCACCGCACCCGCCAGCTCGCCGATCCCGTCGAGCGCGCAACCGAGCGCGCCGCCGCCGGCCATGCCGCCGATGGTGCCGGCTCCTCCGCCGCCTTTGCATTCGACCTACCCCAAATCGCAGAAGCCGTAGTCGGGTGGGTGGGCGCGTCCGGGACGGGGCCATGAACGCGGACCCGAATCGGCTGAGCGCGCTCGACGAATCGTTCCTGCACCTCGAAGGGCCCAACACCCCGATGCACGTCGGGGCGGTGTGCCTCTTCGACGGGGCGCCGCTTCGCGACCGGCACGGGTGGCTCGACCGCGAGCGCATCGCCCGTCACGTCGGTGCCCGGCTCAAGCGAGTGCCGCGGTTCCGCAAGAAGCTCGGGTTCGTGCCGTTCAGCCAGGGACGGCCGCTCTGGATCGACGATCCGCACTTCAACCTCGACTATCACGTGCGGTTCTCCGCGCTCCCGGCGCCGGGAGACGACGCCGCGCTGCGCTCGCTGGTGGCGCGGCTCTTCTCGCAGCGTCTCGACCGCAATCACCCGCTGTGGGAGCTCGACGTGGTCGACGCGCTCGCCGGCGGGCGGGT
>CAZYWA010000777.1:0-2756 GCA_964650975.1 uncultured bacterium | reverse complement strand
CTCGACGTGGAGCCGTCCGAGCTGGTGGTGGCCTACGACGAGGTGGACTTGCCGCTCGGCAAGCTCAAGGTGGGGATGGGCGGAGGCGACGCGGGACATCGGGGAATCCAGTCGATCGTGAGCGAGCTCGGGACCGGCGACTTCGCGCGGGTGCGAGTGGGGATCGGGCGGCCGGCGCCGCGAGGCGACGTCAAGGACTGGGTGCTGAGCCCGTTCGAAGCCCAGGAATCCGAGATCCGCGACCAGGCGCTGGCCCGCGCGGCGCAGGCCGTCGAGGCGGTGCTGCGGCGCGGAGTCACCGCGGCGATGAACGAATTCAACCGGCGCGCATGAGCACGCGGTGAGGAAGGAAGGCTCGACGTGAGGAACTACGAAACGATCTTCGTCGTCCATCCCGATTTGCGCGAGGAATACGTGCAATCGGTGGTGGCCGCCGCCACCGACCTGATCCGCCGCACCGGCGGCGAGGTGCTGGCGCTCAACGACTGGGGCAACAAGAAGCTCAACTACCAGATCCAGCATCTGACGCGGGGCCGGTACTTCCACGTGAACTACACGGCCGGTCCCTCGACCGTGAGCGAGTTGGAGCGGAACCTGCGCATCTCGGACCGGGTGTTCCGCTACTTGTCGAGCCGCCTGGTGGCCGACGTCGACGCCGCGCGCGTCGCCGAGGCGAGCGGCCAGAAGCTCGGCATCCCCGAAGGGATCGCGCCGGACTTCGGGTCGGGCGGCATCGAGCACCTGCTGCGCGAGCGGCCGGTCGAGGTTCCGCCGGAAGAGGAAGAAGCGTTCGGGTTCGGAGACCGGGACCGTGACGACGACGGCCGTGGCCGCCGGGGCCGCGATCGGGGCGACCGCGGTGGGCCCCCCGAGCTCGAGCCGGAAGGTGAAGTCGGGGGCGAGGAAGACATGCCCGGTGACGAGGAAGACGGAGGCAAGGAATGAGTCGCGCGACCAGTGGTGGCAAGGGCAAGAAGCGGGGCAAGGCCGCGGGTGGCCGCGGCGGGGCGGCGGGCGGACGTCGCCCGGATTTCCGGCGCCGGTTCGGGCGCCGCAAGGTGTGCCGCTTCTGCGCCGACAAGGAAGCGAAGATCGATTACCACGATTCCGGCCTGCTCAAGCACTTCGTGACCGAGCGCGCCAAGATCATCCCGCGCCGCATCTCCGGGAACTGCGCGCGTCATCAGCGCAAGCTCACGGTCGCGATCAAGCGCGCCCGCATCCTGGCGCTCTTGCCCTTCATGGCCGGCCAGGCGTGACAAGGAGTCCGACATGCGCGTGATCTTGATGGAAGACATCGACAACCTGGGCGCCGCCGGCGCCATCGTGAACGTGAAGCCGGGCTATGCCCGGAACTTCCTGCTGCCGCGCAAGATGGCCGCCGAGGCCACGGTCGGGAGCGTGCGGCTGCTCGAGCACCAGAAGCGGGTGGTCGCGGCTCGCCACGCGCGGGTGCTCAAGGAAGCGCAGGGCAAGGCGGCGTCGCTCTCGGGAGTCGCGCTCACGTTCGAGCGCCAGGCGGGGGGCGAGGGGCGGCTCTTCGGCTCGGTCACCTCGATCGACATCCACCGCGAGCTCGAGGCGCGCGGCCACGACGTCGACCGGAAGCGCATCCAGCTTCCCGACCCGATCAAGTCGCTGGGCGATTTCGACGTCCCGGTGAAGCTCGCCTCGGGCGTGATCGCCACGATCAAGGTGACGGTCGCCGCCCTCGGCGGACAGCCCGCCGCCGCGCCGGCGCCCGCCGCCGAGCCCAAGCCCGCCGCTTAGGCAGTCACCGCACGCGGTCAAACCAACCTGCGGTTTCGGCAACGCGTGGCTCGGTCGCCGCGCGCCTTCGGTTTTGCCTCGAATCCAGGCCTCGGCATGGGGGCTGGAACAGCTCCCCGTGGAAACGTAGAGTGACGTCGTGGCTCGATCGCTCCCCGCACGAATGGCGCCGGCCGCCGGCATGGCGCGCGTTCCGCCGCACAATCTCGAGGCCGAGACCGCGGTCCTGGGCGGCGTGCTGATCGACAACGAGGCGATCGACCACGTCCAGGAGCGGCTGCTCCCCGACGACTTCTACAAGCCCGCGCACGCCAAGATCTTCGAGGCGATGCTCGAGCTTCGCGACCGCCGCGAGCCCACCGACATCGTCACGCTGACGGATCTCCTGCGCCGCCAGACGGTGCTCGATTCGGTGGGCGGCGCCACGTACCTCTCGTGGCTCGCCGACACCGTTCCCAGCGCCGCGAACATCGAGAGCTACGTCAAGATCGTCAAGGAGAAGTCGCTGCTGCGCAAGGTGATCCGGGTGTCGTCGGAGATCGCGAGCCGCGGCTTCGAGGACGTCGCCGACCTCGAGCTGTTCCTGAACGACTCGGAGCGTGCCTTCTTCGAGATCGCCAACGAGCGCGTCAAGCCCTCGTACCATCCGCTCTCCAAGGTCATGAAGGAGAGCTTCCGGATGATCGAGGGGATCGTCGACCACGGCGGCCAGGCCACCGGCGTCCCCACCGGCTTCCGCAAGCTCGACGAGATGACCTGCGGCCTGCAGAAGTCCGACCTGATCATCATCGCGGGCCGTCCGAGCATGGGGAAAACCAGCCTCGCGATGAACATCGCCACTCACGCATCGGTGCGCGAGGGCATCCCCACGGCCGTCTTCTCTCTCGAGATGAGCAAGGTGCAGCTCGGCATGCGCTTGCTCATGTCGGAAGCCGAGACCGACGCCTGGAAGATCCGCCGCGGCATGATGCGCGAGGACGACTGGC
>CAZYWA010000776.1:0-2767 GCA_964650975.1 uncultured bacterium | reverse complement strand
CCGCGCCTCACGGGCTTCGGCGAAACGGCCGAGTTCGAGGACAAGATCGCGGGCGGAGCCTGGGAAGGAGACGTCGACGTCGAGTTCGTTCGCGACAACCTCTCCAAGACCCTCAAGTGGATGAGCCACCAGCACCGCTTCAAGATCCTCGACGCCCACGAGTCGCTCACCACCGAGGAGCTCGAGGAGCGCTACCAGAAGCGCCGCTCGAGCTTCGATCCCGAGGGGCACCGCTACGGCACCATGCCCCCGGACATCCGGACCCTCGCCAGCGAGATCTGCAAGGTGATCGACGAGGCGTGGCAGTTCCTGCGCGACGAGCCGCGCCGCATCGAGTACCGGCGTAACCTGTTCGGCGAATCGAACCTGGCGCTCGAGGCCGACGTGCAGTTCAAGAAGGGCGACGTGATGTTGTTCTGGAAGCGCGATCCCGAGGGAGCGATCCCGCTCTACATCTCGTCGATCGACCTCTATCCCAAGAACCCCGACTACCACGCGGCCCTCGGCCTCGCGATCTACCGCGCCAACCGCAAGCGCCTCGCCGAGGCGCTGAGCCACATCGAGCGCGGAGTCAAGCTGCGCGGCGAGTCCGAGCTGCCCTTCATGTACCTGGGCATGATCTACCGCGACGAAGGCGCTCGCGGGAAAGCCGCCGAGGCCTTCAAGCGCGCGATCCAGGTGAACCCGCGCAGCAAGGACGCGCGCACCCTGCTCGAACGGCTGAACCGCGGCCTGGGCGACGAGACCGACGACGAGCTCGCCGAGTAGGCGGGCACCCGACGGCGGCGCGCGACCGCTCGCGCGCGAGGGACCGCGCGCGCTCCAAGCCGATTGGACGCCCACCGGTCTCTCGGTGGGCAGCGATCGAACGGCGCTTGCGCGGCGAGACATGCCGCGCGGCTCACGCTACTCTCTCGCGCTCGCCCATCCGAGAAAGAGGCTGTCGATGGCTCGCACCCGATCCGGTTCGCGCAGGTCGTCCAAAGGCCCGGTCCTCACGACCGCGGCGGCGGCCCCGAGCGGCGCTCCACCGCTCCTCAAGCTCGGGCTGCCCAAGGGCAGCCTGCATGACGCCACGGTCCGGCTCTTCGCCAAGGCCGGCTGGAACGTGGTGGCCGGCGGGCGCGGCTATTACCCGCCCATCGACGATGTCGAGATCCAGGCCCGGCTGATCCGCGCCCAGGAGATGGCGCGTTACGTCGAGGACGGGCTGCTCGACGTGGGCCTCACCGGCCGCGACTGGGTGCTCGAGCAGAACGCGAAGGTCCACGAGGTCACCGAGCTGCAATACGCGCGCGCCGGTCTGGGCAAGGTGCGCTGGGTGATCGCGGTGCCCGAGGCGTCCGAGATCCAGAAGGTCGAGGATCTGCAGGGAAAGCGCATCGCCACCGAGCTGGTGGGGTTCACGCGGCGCTTCTTGAAGAGCCGCGGCGTCACGGCGCGGGTCGAGTTCTCGTGGGGCGCCACCGAGGTCAAGCCACCCGAGCTAGCCGACGCGATCGTCGAGCTCACCGAGACCGGCAGCTCGCTACGCGCCAATCATCTGCGCATCGTCGAGACGATCCTCGAGTCGACGACACTGCTCATCGCCAACCGCGATTCGTGGCGCGACCCCTGGAAGCGCCGCAAGATGGAGAGCCTGGCGCTCTTGCTGGGCGGTGCGTTGCGCGCCGAGACCAAGGTCGGTCTCAAGATGAACGTGCACCAGAAGGTGCTGGACGCGGTGACCGCGATCCTGCCCGCGCTGCACACGCCCACCATGGCCACGCTCTCCGATCAGGGCTGGTTCAGCCTCGAGGTGGTGGTCGACGAGCCGCTGGTCCGCGACCTGGTTCCCCGACTCAAGCAGCACGGCGCCACCGGCATCATCGAGTACCCGCTCAACAAGGTGATCCCCTAGCTGCTCCGATCGCGGCACCTCAGGTAAAATCGCTGCCAGCGGCCCCCCATGAGCGATACCGACCTGCTGCAGCTTCAGCCGCGCGTCAACATGGGTGCCTTGAAAGGCGTCCGGTTGAGCTCGGCCGACGGCCTGGTGCTGTCGCTGGTCGACGGCAGCCGCAGCGTCGAGGCGATCCTCAAGGCGGCGTCGCTGCCGCGCGATCAGGTTCTCGAGGCGGTGCGGCGGCTGCGCGAGGCTGGCGTTCTTCAGGTCCCGGGTGAAGGCGCCTCACCCGCGTCGAATTCTGCGGCGCCGCGGTCCATCACGCCAAAGCCCCCAGCCCGCGTCGCACCGCCCCCTCCGCCGCTCGAGCCCGAGCCTATGGAGCACGAGGACGATGTTCCGTTCCTCGAGGTCAAGACCGACGACGTCGCGGCCAGTCCTCCCACCTGGGTGAGGGACGCGCTCGCACCGTCCGCGTCGGCCCCTCCCAAGGCGTCGATCCGAGCGCCGGCCGAGCCTGCGGCCGACCCCGCCGCCTGGGAGAAGAGCCCCGAGTCGGAGTTCCTGGAGCGGCTCGACCTCGATCCCGACCTCGATCCCGCGATCCAGGAGCCCGCACCCGCTACGGCACCCGCCGCCCCGGCGCGCAAGAGACGCGTCGAGGAATGGAAGCCCAAGGGCAAGACCGAGACCGGCAGCCTCAAGAACGAGCCCATCCACCGGCTGCTGCGCGATCTCTACAACGACAAGCGCTCGGGCCTGTTGCGCATCGAGAACGGCGCCGACTGGCGCGAGCTCTACCTGTTCCGCGGCCACCCGAACTTCGTGCGCGAGCCCAACCCCAAGTACAAGTTCGGCGAGTCGCTGGAGCGCAGCGGGCTG
>CAZYWA010000775.1:0-2771 GCA_964650975.1 uncultured bacterium | reverse complement strand
ATTTCACGGACTTCATCGTTTCGCGGCGACCGTTCTGCATTGAACGAATCTCTGAGACAGGACACTAGCGCACCCGGAAGCGGGCGCGGTAGGCGAGCGGTGTCGCGCCGAGCGAGCGCTGGAACGCATGATGGAGTGCCTCCGGCGAGTGGTAGCCGCACGCCGCCGCGATTCCCTTCACCGGTCGCGTCGAGAGCTCGAGGGCCGAGCGCGCGGCTTCGAGCCGCACCCGCGCGACCCACGCGGCGGGGGTGAGCCCCACCTCCGTGGTGAATACCCGCGCGAAGTTGCGCTCGCTCATCGCCGCCCGGCGCGCGAGCGAGCCCACCGAGAGATCGGCGCGCAGGTTGTTTCGCACCCAGGCGATGAGCGCTTGAAGGGGCGGTCGCTCCGCCGCTTGCGCCGCGAGCGGCGCGCTGAACTGGCTCTGTCCACCCGGGCGACGCAGGTACATCACCAGCCAGCGGGCCACGGCGAGGGCCACGCGGGCGCCCATATCGTCCTCGACGAGCGCCAGGGCCAGGTCCATTCCGGCCGTGACGCCGGCCGAGGTCCACACGTGGCCGTCGCGGACGAAGATCGCATCGCTCTCGACCTTCACGTCCGGGTGCCTCGCCTGAAGCGCCGCGCAACCGGCCCAGTGCGAAACCGCGCGGCGCCCGCGCAAGAGCCCGGCCTCGGCCAGCAGGAATGCTCCCGAGCACACACCGACCACGCGCCGCGCGCGAGGCGCGAGCCGCGCGAGCGGCGCCACCAGCGCGCGACCGCCCTCCAGCGGATCCAGGCCGCCGGGGACGATCAAGGTATCGATCGATCCGCGCAGCGCGGACGCCTTTCGCGACGCCCCGATCTCGAGTCCTCCGGCGGTCGGGACGAGCCCAGCGCGGAGCGCGGCGACCTCGATCGCATATCCCGGCTTGGACGGCACGAGCCGCGTGGCCGCGGTGAGCACGTTCACCGGGCCCGCGACGTCGAGCAGCTCGACGCCCGGGAACGCCAGCACCACCACTCGCCGCGCGGCGGAAACTGCCGTGGCAGAATTGATCATTTCTTTGTTATACCGCCATCGCGGCGCCGCTGCTAGGGTCGTGCCATGCAAATCGCCATCGTCGTCTATCCGGGACTCACGGCGCTCGACGCCATCGGACCCTACGAGGTGCTGCGCAGCCTCCCGGGCTGCGACCTGCGCCTGGTCTGGAAGGAGATCGGCCCGATCGTCACCGACAGCAACCTGCTGGTGCTGGGCGCCACGCATTCGTTGAGCGAAACGCCCCGGCCGGACGTCGTGTTGGTCCCCGGCTCGAGCGGCCGCACCGTCACCACGATGGCCGATCGGGAGGTGCTCGACTGGCTCCGCGCATGCCACGAGACCACGAGGCTCACCACCTCGGTGTGCTCGGGATCCCTGATCCTCGCCGCGGCCGGTCTCCTCGAAGGCCGGTCCGCGACGTCCCACTGGGCGGCGCTGCCGTTCTTCTCGGCGCTCGGCGTGAAGGCGCGTCCCGACGACCGCATCGTGCGCGACGGCAAGGTCTGGACCGCCGCCGGTGTCTCGGCGGGTATCGATCTCGCGCTTTCGATCGCGGCCGAGCTAGCCGATGAGGAGACCGCCCGCATGTTGCAGCTCCTGATCGAGTACGACCCGAAGCCGCCCTTCGACTCCGGTCACATGAGCAAGGCGTCGCCCGCCGTGCGCAACCGAGCGCGGATCGAGATGACGCGCCAGTCGGCGTCCGCCCGCGAGCTCGCGGCACTTCCCGTTGCGCTGTGGCGTCGCTGGTCCGACGTGCTGCACCGCAAAGTGCGAGGCCGCTCGTCCGTGCCAGAGGATGTGCCGTTACCCAGGCCACCGCCAGAAACGGCGGCCTGAGCCCCGAGGGGAAGGTGGTCAGAGGAACTTGTACGAGGCGCTCAAGAAGAAGGTGAATCGCTCGGGAGTGGCACTACCCTCGTTGACCGCGAGCGGTTGCCGGTTCGCGTTGTCGAACACGTTGAAGACCGTGGCGTTGAGCGTCAGGTCCTGGAGCAGCGCATGCTGCCAGCGCGCGTTGAGGTCGAGCAGCGGTGTCGTCTCGGTATGCGAGACGTGCCGCGTCAAGATTCGGTCGTCCTGGTTCACGAAATACGGGGTGGGGCCTAGCACCCGCACGATCGCAGCGAAGGAAAGGTCCCGGTCGGGCAGCACGCGGGTCGCCAAGTTGCCCGCGAGCGGCGGGTAGCTCAGCAGCTCGCCGCCGGGACCGGCGGTCGTGAGGTCGCCGAAGCTGCTGCGGACGAGCGCCGCGCGCGCGTAGGAGAAGGTCGCGTCCTCGCGGATCTTCCAGAAGCTCCAGTGAGCCTCCCACTCGGCCCCGTACGATTCCACGTCGCCGAAGTTCACGAACGTGAAGTAACGGCGGCTCTGCCGGTTGGTGTCGAAGTTGATCAGATCGCCGAGCCGGCTGTAGAAGCCCGTGGCGGCGGTCTCGAACTGCGGGGCGGGCTTCCAGAAGAGCTCGATCTCGTGCGTCTGGATGCGCTCGTTCCCGATCTGGCGCTGTTCGGCCTGAATCTCCAGGATCTCGTCCGGGGTCAGGCCCGGGTCGGCGCTTTGCAGGCTCCGTTGCAGGTAGATGTTCCGCTGGAAGGCCGAGGGCTGGCGCACTCCTTGTTCGTAGATGTACTTGAGCGCCACGTCGTCCGAGAGCGAGAGCCGGACCGCACCCTTGGGATCGACCGAGCTCTTGAAGTAGTCCGAGGCGACATAGCGCACCGCGCCGGTGAAGGAGAGC
>CAZYWA010000774.1:0-2789 GCA_964650975.1 uncultured bacterium | reverse complement strand
GCACGGAAGTACGCGACTTCGATCGCCACCCCGAGGCCGTATTCTCCCACTGCACACGAAACACCGCAGTCTACGAGTGCCTTTCGTACGGCGCGGATGGAGCGATCCGCCGTCAGCGGACCAGCGCGGTGCTACACGGCACCGCATTTGCCTACCGGCGGCAAGGCCCCGATACCCTCTTTCTCACGAACGAGCACGTCGCAGTCTGGCCTGCCGTCACCGACGCTCAGCACCGCGTCGACGGAATCCAGTCAGGATGTAAGAAGGTGTCCGAATCCATCGCGCTCGTCGACGACGAGCACGACAGTTACGCACGCGACGATGTCCCGCTGACCCGGATCGTGGCCGATCCGCGCCTCGACGTGGCGATCCTTCGCGCCCCCGGCGCGCTCCCAGTCATGCCCTGGAAGATCGGGCACAGTGGGGCGCTCGCCGAACGAAACGTGGTCGAGGTGCGAGGCTTTCCGCTGGGGGCCTTTCGCGCGACCAACGTGGGCAAGGTCATCTCCCCGCACGACCACGACGACTACGGAGAGTGGGACCACGACGATTTCGTCGTCGATGCGCTGCTATCTTCGGGCAACTCGGGCTCGCCCGTGCTCGCCATCTCGTGCGCGACCGGCGAGTACGAACTGGTTGGCATCTACCACGCTGGTTACACGGCAGGCAGCGCCCTCAACGTCGTAGTTGGCATCGATCAGGTCCGCGATCTCATGACGACGCTCAAGGTGAGCCCTCACGACCCTACGAACGAAGCAGTTACCGTGGACGGCGGAACGCGCGCTCTCGTGGGAGCCGCGCTGGGACCGCTCGCCGAGATGTTCTTCCCGTTCGGGGCGCAGGTCGCGATGGTCCGTGGTGCCGCGCACGGAGCGATGTACTTCGCCCTGTTCTCGAAGGACTTTCCGAGCGCGCCGCAGCCCCTGCTCGTGATGGAGGACCTTCCCGCGGCGCTCCCCACGGACTTTGGCGAGCTGGGGAGGATCTGGTGGGGCTCGGCGCGCGGGCTGAAGCTCTACGAGCGCGCGGCGATGGACGGTGACACGCTCACACAGCTCACGCGGACCCTCGACGCGCTTCGCGCAGACGCCGCCGGTCATGCCGCGTACCGGGCAGCCACCGAGCTCGACCCCAGTTCGCGTCAAGCCGATGATCAGCACAACCGGATGCGGAGATTGCTCGCGCGCGTGGCCACCACGCGGGCCGAACAGCTACAGACGGTCTCGGAACTGGCAGAGCGTCTCGGTCCTCAAGCGGGCGAACCCCGGACGTCACTGGCCGAGCTGCTGCCGAGCGAGACGCAGTTAGCGCCCGCGAATGCGAGCCGTGCCCACGAGCCTGCGGTGAGGACGCTGGCGTTCTCGGAGACGGCCGCGGCAGCAATGCGACCGGGGTCCGCGGGCGCCGCATCCGCCCGCCCCTCTGACAAGGCGGCAACGCGTCCTTGACGGCCGGGCGTGGGGCCCTGCGGGTCCGGTCCTTGGTCCAACGCCGTCCGTCGGTCCTTGGGACCGCGGCGTCGGCATATACCGCTGATCACCGTCTGTGATTCAATCGCATTGTTCGTAGCAGCACCGTGATCGCGCGCCGCGAGCGGCTGTGGAAGAAGATGCTCACTGTCGCCTCAGCGGAGGATCTTCCGCCATGCCTGAGCAACGATTTGCCTGGCGTCGCGCGTGATGATGTCGCCGTGCGAGAGGATCACACGCTGGAAGTCCCATGCCAGGATGCGCGCCATGCAGTCGCGCACTCGCGCCTTGTCGCCCCAGGCGAACCTGTACTCGGGGGCCGGGCTGGGTCGGTTCCACATGCCGAGCGCCCGAAACACGATCCCCAGGAACAAGCTGGTTCCGGGCGTGGCCGGCGTGAAGTTCTCGACCAGGTCGACGAGGATGAGGGTGCTGCTGGCGTGGTGAAAGAAGGCGACCTCGCGCATGACGCGCGTCCCCTGCAGCGCGACCTGCGATAACTCGTCGGCCCAGAGCAGCGGGGCCTCGTCACCGAGGACAAACTCGAAGGTGAGCCCCTTGGCCCGCTTCTCGACGCCGGGACAAATGTAGGTCACCGCGTCGGGGAACGCTTTCTGGCAGGAGCGAACGTGAAGCCAGTGGAGGTTGCCCGGGGCGATAATCGCCACAACCCGACCTAGCGCCGCGACCTCCGCTGTGAGCGACTCGTCGAACGTGCAAGGGGAGTGGACGAGAATCTCGCCGCTCCGGAGCTTGATCACCGTCATGCGCGCGGTGAACCGAGCGCCGCCCATTCGTACGAAGTACTCCCGCAGCCACAGCGAATCGGGAACGAAGACTTCGAGGGAAGGAGCCATTCGCAGCATCTCCAGCGAGGTTCCGCGCGCTGTTGAACTCTGGCGGCGGGTGGGAAATCCGGCAGCCGTCGGCCACTCAGTGGGCCCGCGGCGGCGGCAGGATATGCCGCTGGTCACCGGAGGCGGGCCCACCTCGCGGACGGGGTGGGTAGAACGGCGCGGCCGGGCTCGGCGGCGGTGTCGGCTCGCCTGCCGGCATGGGCCGCGCCGAGCGGGCCGGAATGGTGAAGACGAAGGTCGAACCCCGCCCCATCACGCTGTCCACCGAAATCTCACCGCCATGTCCCTCGACGATGCCCTTGGCGATGTAGAGACCGAGCCCGACGCCCCTGTGGCCACTCGAGCGTCCCTTCCAGTAGCGGTCGAAGAGATGAAGCAGGTCGCCTACCGCTATTCCGGGACCAGTGT
This sequence comes from uncultured bacterium, assembly GCA_964650975.1. Lineage (GTDB taxonomy): Bacteria > JADJOY01 > JADJOY01 > JADJOY01 > JADJOY01 > CAZYWA01. The sequence goes on along the minus strand of CAZYWA010000774.1, from coordinate 55 downwards.
CGCGCACCTCGAACCTGGTCAGCGCGCCGGTCGCCGCGACGCGGATCTCCACGAC
>CAZYWA010000773.1:0-2791 GCA_964650975.1 uncultured bacterium | reverse complement strand
GCTCCGCCTGCCGACGCCGGTGATGTGCGCGGATGCGGCCCGCCACCACCTCGAAGCCGCTGCTCACCGGCACCCAGTCGTCGGCGCCGGCTTGCAGGGCCTGGATCGCCGCCGCGTGATCGTCGCGAGGGGCCAGCACCAGCACCGGGGCGTGGCCGGTCCGCGAGCTTCCGCGGATGCGCTCCACGTGGGCGGGCGTGTCGCGGTCCTCCACCAGCAGCACGCACTCGATCGAGCCCAGATCGGCGGGCACCTCGAACGAGGGGTTCTCGATCACTTCCAGCCCTTCGTTCCGGAGCCCGGCCAGGAGCGCGCGCACCTCCGGTGAAGCGGGCTCGATCACCAACGCGAGCACGCGGGGCGACTCCGGCGCCCGTTGCCGGACCGGCGCGATCGCTCCGGTGAGGTTGGTGTTGCGGATCAGCGCGCCCAGCCGCGCCAGGATCACGTCGATCGGCGCGGTCTTTCGCAGGTAGGCGTCGGCCCCGCCCTCGAGCCCCCGGACCTCGGGAGGGGCGGCGTCGGCGCCGGTCAGCAAGATGCAGGGGAGCTGCTGAAGCGCTGGATTCGACCGCACCCGGTGGATCACCGCCATGCCGTTGATTCCGGGCAGCTCGTAGTCGGTGATGAGCGCCGCCGGCGGCTGATTGAGCACCACCCGGAGCCCAGCTTCGCCGGTGGCCGCGATCACCACTTGGTAGCCTTCGTTTTGCAACGCCGCCGCGAGCGTCTTGCGGATGGCTTCGCTGTCGTCGATCAGAACGACGGTCCCGGTGCTCATGCCTGCCCCTCGCGTCGGGCGCCGCCGGCGCCCGGCCCTTCGCCGTTTCGAGTCAGCCGAGAAGTGTAAGTATTTTTCCCAAGGCTGCAACACGGATCGGACGATCCGGTTCCCGGCCTGACTTTCGGTCAGGGACGACTATAGACCGGCTTGCCCGGATCGAGGCGGTCGAGGGGATCGAACGGCGCCGATCTCGCGGCAGGAGCGGCCCACCGGGTGGCGTCCCGGCGCTGCTCTCGGCCGAACAGCGCGAGCCCGAGGGCGCCCCAGGCGAGCTCGCGGATCCGGCGCGTCACCCCGAAGGCGAAGCCCAGCGAGGGATCGAGGCCGAGGACCAGGAAGATGAAGTACTTGCCGCCTTCCTGCGTGCCCATCTTCGCGGGCACGAAGAAGAGCCCGGTCTCGACCAGCACCGACAGCGATTCGATCGCCGCGGCCCTGCTCCACGAGAGCGGATGCCCGAGGCGCCCGAGCACGAACACGCACTCGCCGATCCCCAGCGACCACGCGACGAAGAAGCACCCCACCGAGAGCAGCATGTCTCGCGGCCGCTCGCGGAAGGCGCCGAAGACGCGCCGGTCGATCTCACGCCACGGGCCCTCATGCCCGCCGCCCTGGTCCGGGAAGGAGCCGAGCCGGCGCACCGCGCGGTGCAGGAGCTGGAGGGCCTCGCCACGTCGGCCCAGGAACAGCAGCCCGGCGAGCAGCGCCGCGACCATCGCCGCGAGGGGCGCCAGCGCTCCCGACCAGGGAAGCGCGTGATGACCCGTGGCCGCGATCACGAACGGAATGCCCGCCAGCACGAAGAGCGCCTGCGACAGGAACTGGTCGACCACCATCAGCACCACCGAGCTCGCGGCCAGGGCCTGCGGCTGAGTCCTCGACAGCAGACGGAATCGCACCAGCTCGCCGCCCAGCGACGCGGACGGCGTCAGGTAGTTCACCGCGTCGCCGATGAGCCGCATCTGGAACATGGACGCGAAGCGGTCGGTCCGCGCCGGTGCGGGCAAGGTGAGGCGCCAGCCGATCGTGTCGAGCGCCAGCATGCCGCCCTGCACCGAGAGCACCACGGCGAACCACGGCCCGAGCCGCGCCAGCTGGCCGGCGATCGAGCCGAGACCGATCCGGTGGATGAGCACCACCAGCACCGCCGCGCCGGCCGCCAGCAGCAGCCGTTCGAACGTCTTCACGAAGCGAGCGTCCCGTGCTGGCCCGGCGCCGCGCGCTGCCGGTCGACGAGCGGCGGACTGGGTTCGGGTGAGAGGCGTCCGTCGCGGCCGAGCCGGTAACGGTGACCGCGCCACGTGACGCTTCGGCCGAAGAGTCCCGCGACCCACAGCGCCGAGCCCGCCAGGTCGCGCACCGGCACCAGCCACCAGTCGCGCCTCACGGCGGGATCGCGAAGCAAGCGCGTGCCGATCGTCCAGGAAGTCGCGAGCCGCGTCGCCAGCGTGACGCCGGCGAGCACCAGCAGGGCGCGAGATCCGCCGCAGAGGAGCGTCAAGAGCGCCGCCGCGGCGACGCCTTGCGCGAACGCCAGTCCGGCGTAGCCCGCGGGACGCGACGCGCGGATGCCGCGGTTCCATCGCAGCTCGCGCGCCAGCCACTCGCCGAGGCCCGGGTGTCCCACGTAGTGCTCGGCGACTTCCCGCGATACCTCTACGCGATAACCCGCACGTGCGGTCAGATAACCGAGCTGGTAGTCGTCGGCCAGATAGTCGCCCGCGGCGCGAAACCCGCCGATCGACGCGAGCGCCGCGCGACGGATCAGGATGCCCGCGCCGAGCCCGAAACGCACGCCTTCGAGCAACCGCGCCGCCAGCACCGCGGGCAGGAACTCGACGGCGGTGCCGAGCGCCTGCAGGCGTCCCGGCCAGCCCGCGGCGCGAGTCGAGTAGATCGACGTCACCATCGCGGCCTCGGTCGCGAGCAGCCGCGCGACCGTGGCCGTGAGGTAAGCGGGCGCGACCCGCACGTCGCTGTCCGACACCAGCACCAGCGGATGCACGG
>CAZYWA010000772.1:0-2812 GCA_964650975.1 uncultured bacterium | reverse complement strand
GGCCCTGACCTGCCCAGCCCGAGAGTTCCCCAGCGACGCGGTTGAGCGCCGCCCGCATGGCTCGCTTCGAATTCGGCGCCAGCCCCGAGAGGTAGACGAAGGCGGGATTCTGGGAGGGCGGGATCTCGACGCGGATCAGGTCCACGTCGAGGACGTGATCACTGTCGTCGAGACGGACGAGAGCAGCTTCGGGATGCTCCATCGGGCGTGGCCTCCTGGGTTGCGGGAACCACAGTTATCGCAGCCCAGAAGGTCAGATCTTGACCGGGTCGAACGCGGAAGAGGCTCGGCCCTTGTGGAGTGACCTAACGTTCACTATCATCGGCAGTCGGAGGAGCCAGTCGATGTATCGCGACCACGTGGATCACCTCGACCGAGCCACCGCCTTGACCGAGCGCGGCGAGCTGTCCGACCTGCGCTACGCCGCCCTCGAAATGCGTCTGTTCCTCGAAGCTGTCGTGTACGACAAGCTCAAGCGCTGGGTCGACCAACGCGCCGCACCGCCCGACTTCCTGTCCAAGTGGCAAGCGCCGCAGCTTCTTCAGGCCCTCCTTCAGATCTCCCCCTGGGAAGACAGCGAGCAGGTGATCGCGATCGGCATGGAGAAGATCCCAGGCGTGCCGGTTCCCCCGACACACGTGCTCGGCCGCTTCAAGCCCATCGGCCTCGGATGGCTTCGGGGCACCTACAACAAGCTCGGCGGGCTGCTTCACTCGCCGATGTTGAATGGCGCCAAGCCGGACCCCGACCGGCTGAAGGCTTTCCTTCTCGAAGCGATCGCATATCTGCGCGAGCGGCTCGAAGCTACCACCACCGATGGACTGATGTTCCAACCGATCGTCTTCAACTGCGGCGAGTGTGGTACCGAGGTGCGGGTGTCCGAAGACGCGATTCGAGACGAGGGCGACTTCGTAGCGAAGTGTCTGAACGTCAAGTGCGAAGCCCCGTATAGGGCGGTTCGAGAGCAAGGGATCGGGTGTCTCTTCACACCACTCGTCCAGTGGTACGACTGCTCATGCGGCCACCGCTTCAAGATCGATCCTCGTCGAGCCGTGGTTGGGCGCGTCGTGAGCTGTCCAGAGTGCCACGAACGCTATGCCCTCGAATCGTGGTACCTCCTGAAGTTGAATGTAGATCGAACCTCCGGGCCTATCGCTACCTAAAGGCGAGCGAGAAATCCGTGTCAGAGCAAGTCAATCCTGTCTTGGCGTGGGGTCGAGTCCACCTGAAGATACCCCGGCGGCAGAAACCGTGGAATGAAGGGAATCGACGAGATTTCGAGTCCGCGGTTGCTACAGGGCAATTTCCCCCCAGCGACTTCCTCGAAGGTGCCCTAGCCACCGCCTACCAGAAGCCACCCCGCATTGCTGCTGCGACACACGCCGCGATTCCGTCCCATCTGAGCGAACATTTCCACACATTCAATGAGGCCGATCTCGAAAACGCCTTGCTAGGAACATCCGGATTCCGGATAAGGGATCGTGCCGAGCCGATCCACATCCTGGCTCGGAAGGTGACGGTACCATCCGGCGACTTCGATGAGCCAACCAAGCCCACCGAAACTGGCCCGAGCCACGATTTCGAAGCAGATCTCCTCCTTGGCATCGGCAGCGCGGATATCCGGATAGTCCACGCGGAGTTGAAGTGCGCCGGTTCCAACGAACGCGCCACCCAGGCGACGTACCAGATCTTGATGTACTGGTGTCAGCTTGCCGGTCACTGGCGGCGCCACGTTGAAACGACCGTTGCCCGACAGCACCGTGTCATGGCGGCATTCGATGAGAAAGAAGTCTGGCTCCTCGCACCCAATTCATACTTCCATCCGCGTTGGGGCCGCGACGGAGAGGCATTACCACGAGGCCCTCAATACCGAGATCTATCGCAATATTGATTTTGGCTTTAGCGACGGCTTCCCAAAACGATCTTGGTTTGCGATCGACGACCACATTCGGATCTCACTTGATGGTACCGAGTGGGCACTCAGCGAGGGCTTTGAAGACCTCGTCGAATTTCTTATCGGATCATTCGGACCGCGGCTCCATGCACGCGCATCTGTCGCTCGCCTACTTGGTTCATTAGCGCATCGGCTGGCGATCAAGTAAGGCTGAGCGCCGGTCGTCTGGGTGCGGGTCGACTAGGGGTGCCCATCCGTCGCTTCTGGACTCTCACAGCGCGCCCGGAGGCGGGGGTGCCCGGCTACACCAATTCGCTGTCCACGATTGCGCCTCGCCTACCGAAGCAGGCGTTGCCATGGCTATCCTTGTGAGGCTTGAGAGTGACCGAGCGTCGCATCCGTCTGAACTTCCGGTCGCAGTACGAGCACTCAACCGTGTAGCGCCAGCCGTGCCTGAGAGCACGGAAGCGACCAGATGTGGTCCGGCGACCGCCACCACCACCATGTCCTGCAAAGTAGCCACGCCCGATGAATTCGCCCGCCTTGGCCAGCTCTATCGGGAAACGCGGGTCGAACCGATCGTCAAGGATCTCAAGGCCGTGAATCTTGTGATTGAGAAATGACTTGACTCCAGGCCCGGAGCTGCGGCCACCCGTACGATCCCATACGTATAGATACTCTTCGCCGTGCCCGTCCTTTCTCCGCTTGAAAGTCAGAGCATACGGCTCCACCACCCTCACTACCCCGTCGTAACTCAGCCTAAGCAGCCGCCGCTCGCTTCCGGCCTCCAGGATCGGAGACCGAAGTGCTGATGGAAAGTACGCGAGCGCCATCCGCGATGGGACAGGTACCGCCCCGAATAGGTCGTTGACGACTCCACGGAAATTGTCTACCGCACGATCAAAATCAATCAACTCA
>CAZYWA010000771.1:0-2822 GCA_964650975.1 uncultured bacterium | reverse complement strand
TTCGTAGACCTCGATGTCGACCGAGTGCTTGGCACTCTTGATGGCATCGACGACGGGCGCGACGCCATCGCGCGGCGTCTCGAAGAGCGTCAACGCGGGCTTCGGCGGGGCCGCCGCCATAATCGCTGACGGTGTGGCGACAGCGAGTGGAGCGCTGGGCGGCTGAGGTAGCTCTGGCTCCCGGGGAGACTCGTGAGCGCAGGCGGCCAGCAGCGCGAGAAGGCAGACACCTACGCTTGATCGTACGACCATCGGGACCTCCCTCGAGATGAGACGGATGCGCAGGTAGGTGGAGCGCACGCGGTGGCTAACTCGGGTCTTGCATCACCGGTAGTCCGGAAATCTCGCGCGAACGAGGCGAAAGGTCATGGCTCACGGTCGCAATGTGGGGACACCGTTGGCACGCGGCCCCACCCTCCTGAGCGAACCAGCGGCACTCCTTGCGAATCTGACATGCCGGAAGTACGTCCACTGCGGGGGGGACCAAGGCGACGATCCTCGAGGCCAGCTGGCAATCCGCCCCGTCGAAGTGGGGACACCGCCCCTCAGCGCAGGTTCCAGCGAGCCGAAAGACCTCTGTCGGCCTCAGCGGTGCAGCGAGGGCCAGGACCTCGGGTGTCGCCGGGCGGTAGTGATCCAGGTATCCGACGCGAGGCTTCGGCCCGCCGTGGTCGACAACGCCTATGACCTGAGAACGATCCATGCCCGGCTGCGCGCTCGGGCAGAGCTTCGTGGGCATAGGTGGCTCCCTTACTTCTCGAACGTGACGGCTTCGGGCGGGGGAAGGACTCCGATGATCACGTGGCGACCGGCCGACACCATGGCACCCCCGGTAGCAACACCGCGAGCCGCTGCGACGGCGGCGGGATGGGCTCCTCCGATCGCGGTCGCCACCTCATCCGCGAAGGCTTGGGTTTCTGCGAGGGTGACCTTCGTGAGCAGCGAATCAGGCACCGGGATGCCTCGGATCAGGTAGGAGACGGTGATTCCGGGCGGAGCCTGCATCGTGCTGAACTTCGGATGGTTTGCGATGGCCCCGGTGACGGCGCTCTGGACCGCAGATGTGAACTGACTCAAGGAGATTTTGGGGGGCTGGGTCATTTTGTCTCTCGCAGGTGAACTCACTCGGGGGGATCCCGGGCGAGATGCTCGACGCGGCTGTACGCAATGCTGGTGCCGGGCCGGAGCCGAAATGCGGATGCTCTGGTAGATCGAATTTCATTGTGGTTCCGGGTGTACGACTGATGCGAGCCCTAACAGCGCACGGAGCAACCGGCTCGCGCTCGTTCGAAACTCGAATGCGCGAGTCTGCCTATTGAACCACGACCGAGGCTTCGGCCCCGGGACCGTAGCCCCCGCCGCAGCGGGGAGGTCAGGAGCCTCAGGCTCAGGCGCGCTCCCGGTTGGGTCTGTTTTGACAACGTACGCGTCGTAGCCGTTCGCACCGAAGGAAGTGGTTCGTCCGGCGAATACGAACCCGCGGTCTGACGTCTGGCGGCTCGCCTGGGCGCGATCGTGTCCGAACGTGCGCGGGTTCGTCGGCCAGCCTGGATCGAGTTGACCTGCGGTACCAAGCTTCGTGAGCGAAGCGCCATAATCCCCGGCGCCGCTGGAGCCAGCATCCGGGGGTGAAGCGGTTCACTGCGGGGCTGCGTCGGGAGCTGGGTCGCCCGGCTCGCCAGAAGGCGCCCGTCACCGAGGCCGAGCTGAAGGCAATGCTCGCCACGCTGCCGCCGACGCTGGTCGGGATCCGCGACCGCGCGATCCTCCTGGTCGGCTTCGTGGGCGCGTTCCGCCGCAGCGAGCTGGTCGCCCTGGACGTCGAATCCGTCGCAAACGACCCCGCCGGAGCCACGATTTCCCTCGAAAGGTCCGAGACGCACCAGGAAAGTACCGGGTTTGCCAAGGCGATGCCCTTCGGGGCGACGCCGGAAAGTTCCCCGTGCGGGTGCTCCGCGCGTGTCTCGAGGCGGCACGGATCACGAGCGGGCCGCTCTTCCGCTCGGTCGATCGGCAGGGACACGTCGGCGCCGGGCGGACCGATGGGCTCACCGTGGCCAGGGTCGTGAAGCGGGCGGCGCTCGCGGCCGGGCTCGATCCTGAGCGGTTCTCGGGGCACTCGCTGCGGCTCGGGTTCGTGACTACGGCGGCGCGTCCCGGGTGCTCCGAGCGATCGATCGCCAACCAGACGGGGCATCGATCATCGATTGATGGTCATGCTGCGGGGCACACAGGCGGGCGACTTGCTTGACGAGAACGCCGCTGTGGCGATCATGGAGGCGTCGCAGTAACCCGCTTGGAGGCTGATGCCATGGAGTCAGACAGCGCTCGCCGGCAACGCTTGTTCAGGCAAGCCAAGGGGCACTGGTGGGATACCGCGGTGGTGCTTGGGCTCCCTCTTCTGCTGTTTCTGGAGTTCGGAGTCCACCAGCTCAGCAACACCACCGGAATCGCACCGTGGAACAGCGCTGTGATGTCCGTATTGGGCTTACAGGTCTCCTCAATCGGTATGCTGCTCCGGCGACAGAGCGCCCTCGCCCGGCTCGCTGCCGACCTGCTTGGTGAGAATCCAACGACCGGTGAGGCGTGACGCGCTCGGAGGGCTCGCTCGAATCTCCGGACTCCGTTGGGCCGCCGGGCTCGATGCCGAGTGTTCCAGCGAGCAAGGGGGTACTCCATCGCGCGATTCTGTTCGAGCAGAACGCGGCGGTTAGAATCGTCGGGTGAGCGGGCCATTTCTGGAGAGTCAGCATGAAACTAGTTCACGCAGATGTTGCGCACGAGACATGTGCGCGATGCGCGGGATCGCCTATATCGAGTAG
>CAZYWA010000770.1:0-2829 GCA_964650975.1 uncultured bacterium | reverse complement strand
GAGGATTCACCGCTCCGGGTGCGCGCCTCGGTCTTGCACGGCCTCGTCGAGATGGCCGGGCGGGGACACGTGTACGTGCCGGAGCTGGCGCTGGTGCGCGAGGTCGCCAGCGCCCTCGGTGCGGATCCCGCCTCTGTCGAGGAAGCGGTCGGGGTGCTGACCGGCAGCTCGCGCCTGATCGCGGAGCCGCTGCGGTCCGGGGCCGGCCGCGCGATCTATCTGCCGTCTTTGGCCGCGGCGGAGCGCGGCGCGGCAGCAGCGCTCGCCGCGCTGCTGCGAACGCCCGATCCGGGCCCCGGTGCCTCCCGGGAATCCATCGACGCGACCCTCGCGGCCGTGGAGCGCGAGCTCCAGGTCGAGCTCGCGCCCTTGCAGCGCGACGCCGTGCGCGCGGCGATCGAGCGCAAGGTGGTGGTGATCACGGGCGGGCCCGGCACCGGCAAGACCACGATCATTCGCGCGATCGTGCGGGTGCTGACGCGGGGACGCCAGCGTTTCGCGCTCGCGGCACCCACCGGGCGGGCCGCGCGCCGCATGGCCGAGGCCACCGGCAGCGCGGCCACCACGCTGCACCGGCTGCTCGAGTTCCATCCACCCACCGGTGCGTTCCAGCGCGGCCGGGAGATGCCGCTCGACGTCGAGTGGCTGGTGGTCGACGAAGCGTCGATGGTGGACCTGCCGCTCTTCGGCGTGCTGCTCGAGGCACTTCCACCGGGCGCACACCTGGTGCTGGTGGGCGACGCCGATCAGCTGCCGAGCGTCGGCCCCGGCGCGGTGCTCGCCGACGTGATCGCCTGCGGCGCCATGCCGGTGGTGCGGTTGAGCGAGATCTTCCGCCAAGCCGCGGCGAGCGGCATCGTGGTCAACGCGCATCGCGTGAACCACGGCGAGGTGCCGCGCGGCGACGCGGGCGACGAGTGGCCCGACTTCTTCACGATCGACCGCGGCGATCCGGAGGAAGCGCGGAAACTGGTGATCGAGATGGTGGCGGAGCGGATCCCGCGCAAGTTCGGGATCGATCCCACCCAGATCCAGGTGCTCGCGCCGATGCGGAAGGGTGCGCTCGGCACGTTGGCGCTCAACGAGGCGCTGCGCGAGCGGCTCAATCCGAAAGGCGTGGCGATCGGCGCGGGCGCCCGCGGCCTGCGGGTCGGCGATCGCGTGATGCAGTTCGCCAACAACTACCGGCTCGAGGTCATGAACGGCGAGGTGGGGCGGATCGAGGAAGCGGTGGGCTCCGGAGGAGAGGTGCGCGTGCGCTTCGACGATCGCGTGGTGAGCTACCCGCGCACCGATCTCGATTCCCTCGACCTCGCGTACGCGTGCTCGATCCACAAATCGCAGGGCAGCGAGTATCCCGCGGTGGTGATCCCCCTCCACACCCAGCACTACGTGATGCTGCGCCGAAACTTGCTCTACACCGCGATCACCCGCGGCAAGAAGGTCGTGGTGATCGTCGGGAGCGCCAAGGCGCGGCGAATCGCCGTGCAGGAAGCGCAGGTCGAGCGCCGCTACAGCCGGCTGGGCGAGCGGTTGAGCGCGGCCCTCGGCCGGTGACGGGGGACCCGGTGAGCGAAACCGACGGCGAGCGATGGATCTTCCTGCGTGGGCTCACGCGCGAGAGCCGGCACTGGGGCGATTTCGTCGAGCGGTTTCGCGCTGGCCGCCCACGCGCGGTGGCCGAGTGCCTCGACGCCGCGGGCAATGGCACCGAGCGGCACCGGAAGAGCTTCGGCACGATCCACGAGTACGTCCTCGACCTGCGCCGGCGCTGCCAGGCGTTCGCCGACGGGCCGGTGCATCTCTGCGCAATCTCCCTCGGCGGCATGATCGCCACCGCATGGGCAAGCGCGTTTCCCGGCGAGGTCGCGTCGCTCACGATCATCAACACCAGCGCCGCGAACTACTCGCCGCTCCATCACCGCCTTCAGCCGCGCTCGTATCCGGTGCTCGTGCGCGGGCTCGTGCGGCGCGAAGCGGCCGTGGAGCGCGAGCGGGCCGTGCTCGGGCTGGTGTCGAACCGGGACTCCGCGTCGCTCGAGCGCTGGGTCGCGGAATTCGCCGCGCTGCCGACGCCCACGCCGGCCAGCTTCGCCCGCCAGGTCTGGGCCGCGAGCCGCTACCGATTTCCCGCTCGCGCCCCGGTGAAGCGCGTGCTGGTTTTGCGCGGCCTCGGCGATCGTCTCGTGAACCCGCGCTGCAGCGAGGCGATCGCCCGTGCCTGGGACGCGCCACTCGAGAGCCATCCCACGGCGGGCCACGATCTCCCGCTCGACGACCCCGAGTGGGTGCTGGCGCGCCTCGGCCCGCGGTGATGCGGCGGAAGTTCGCGATCGGGTCACGCCGGCCAGTCGAGCCGCATCCGTAGGGGCTTTGCTCCGCCGGCGGCAAACAGCAGCTCGCGCGACAGTCCGTCGTCCTGGCCGTGATCGGCGGAGGAAACGCGTCCGGAGCCGAGTGTCAGGAGGCGTTCGACCTCGGTCAGGTCTGGACGGCTTCGTGCGAAGTCGTGGCCGAGCGACACCAGGTGAGCGCCGAGGGTGTTGGTGGTGGCGAGCAGTCGCGCGAGCTCCGGCGTCAGCCCGTCGAACACGATCGCGTCGGGATCCGCGCCGAAAAGCCGGCCACCCATGAAGGACCGCGCCAGCGTGGTCGCGACGTTGTTGCGAATGCCCGGCGAGCTGCGGTCGTTGAGGAGTCGCTGAAGGACGGAAATCCAGCGGTTTCTCCCGTACGCGGTGTCGGGGCTGAGCCGCTGGATGTCGACCCAGCCGGCGTTGGCGAAGAGCGGCGCGATCGCGGACAGCAAGGTGGCGTTCCCGGCGCCGC
>CAZYWA010000769.1:0-2833 GCA_964650975.1 uncultured bacterium | reverse complement strand
AAGCGCGTGGTGGCAGCCGCATTGACACGTAGTGCTCAAGTTCGAGGATGTCGTCCTCAGTTTTAGGGAAGAACAGACGTAGCGACCCCACGATGCGATCCCCATGCTTGGCAATCAGAATGACCGACTGAGGATCGTACTCATCCGTGAACGAAGCAGCGGTCAAGCCCGCCGGGATCTTGCCTTCGGCCGAGTAGGCGCGGTACCGCAGCTGGCGGACTTGAGCGAACTCCTCGGCGGTCTGCATCGTCGTGAATGTCAGTAATGGAGAGATCTCGGCGAGCCTGAATCCGAGCCGCTTGGTTTCTGCTGGCGTGGCGCCCATTCGGATGAGGTGAGACGCCACGGATTGACGAAGTGCTTCGCAGTTTGCGCGGACGACACAGACAACCCGCAACCCGCCGGGCGCCTCTCCGGTAACCGTTTGGACTTCAACGATGCCGGTAGCCGCGCGGCCGAATGCGTCAGGTAACGACACGCTGATCCGACACCCGGGAAGTGTGGAAACTGGTCCAGAAGAAAGCAAGAGCACGAGGGAGTCCTTGTCTACCTCATCGAGGAATCCGGATCGATACTCATTGAACTGACCTTCGAGCTGCACACAGAGTGATGGGCGTATCCCAGGGAAACGCTGAGCGTTCGACAATGCACCGTCCCCGGGTCGTGATCGTCCACCACTTGTGGGCGGTGGCTTCTCCTGCTTCTCCGGAGGTGTAATGTCGGAGACAGAGGCTGACGTATAGGCATCTGTCCTCGGTCGCTCTCCAATGCACAACAGCCCCTGCCCGGCGTAAACGGTTCGCTCCGGCTTGATCGTGACGAACCCGGCGTCGCGTAGGAGCTGAACCTGGTCGCCAAAACTGATGAATTGAGCACCGGCCTGCGCCACGATCTCTCTATTTAATTTCAACAGGGTTACGGTCGGCCGGATGAACTGAACGGCCTCTCGTAGCATTCCGCCGAGGCCCCGCTCACGATAGAGGTCGTTCAGAGTTGCCCTGTAGAGCGCGACAGCCGTGAATCCCTCTTTGGGATTGTGGATCGCAATCCGGCCCCCCGGGCGAATAACTCGATACAACTCATGTGCAATCCGCGCCCGCTCAGCCGCCGAGACGGTGTAGAGGACGTTGCACACAATCACCCCGTCAATGCTCCGCTCCCGCACCGGAAGGTGCTGTTGGCTGATGTCAGCCAAGATCGGAACACCGCGCTTCTGTAACACCCGAGCGAGACCGATTCGGTTGAGGTCAAGGCTGAGTATCCGCCAGCCGCAGTCAGCCAAAAGCACACCAGAATTTCCCGAGCCTGCGCCTACGTCGAGAACGGTCGCCCCAGGCGGAAGCGAGAGCCCTTGGGCCATCTCACGATAAAGATCCCGGTAGGGTGTGACTTTCAATACGAGGTCGTAAACGGTGAAAAAGCGTGTCCAGAAGGCATCGTCGAACACACCCGTGATTCGACCCATACCAGATGTTCCTGTGCCCGCCCGGGCGCCGAGCCGAGGCGCTGCGGTCCGGTCCTCCTTGGACGCCGCGAGCGGAACGTCGATCACGAGCTGCGCCACCCGCGGCTGGCAGGCAGCCGACGACGATTCGATCTGCATCGGGCTACGACCGCCCGGAAGCTGCTGCGGAAGCTGCGGCAGGCTTCTCGCCGGGGCTGGACCCACGCACAACGGTGCGCGCCCGGCTCCCGAAGCTTCTGCGCGGCTGCGTCAGGTCTGCAAGTCGCGAGTTGTGTCAGGCGCCCCGTGCGAGAAACGATCCTACAAGAAGCGGATCGTCCGAGCCGGACCGCGGGGTCCTGTCCCGCCGTTTGCGTGCGTGCGTGCGTGCGTGCGTGCGTCATCGCTGCGACCTGTCGGCGGCTTGGCACAGCCGCCGGGAACATACTTACCGACGCTGCCCCATTCGCGTCAACGGGGGCGGGGCGAAGCCGTGGCCAGCGCCGTGCTGATTGACACGAAGGAGGCCATCGATGTCATTCTCGTCGATGCCGTGCTCACGCTCCTCCTGTTCCTGTCCGGGACCGGATCGCTCGGACTGTGTGTGCACGCCGACGGTCAGGTGTGCGGGGCTCGGGAGCCTGCGCGCGTTCGGTTGGTGGCGGTTGTCGGCCGTCGCCGCGACGACTCGCCGCACAATCGACCGCCCGGCGTCGTAGGGCCACGTGGCGGAGAGGTTGTCGTCTTAGCGCGCGGTGCCGCGAGAAGGATCGAAGAGCGTCCGGTAGCGCGTCCGCCAAGCGCGTTGAGTAGGTAGCGAAGGCGGTGCATCATGCCGCGGTCTCCTATCCTCTGATCGCGTCGGGCAGCCTCACGATCATGCCGCGAACCGTCTCTTCCGCTCGAACCGCCCAATCTCGATCTCGATCGGTCAAGCAGACGTCGGATGGCTACTCGCCGAAGTTTCTGGTGCGGAATCACCGCACGATTCTGCTCGATCCCGATGTGTGGCGTGAGCTGCGCCGCCAAGCAGTAGCCGAGCACTGTCGTCAGGCTGACGTGCTAGAGCTAGCGCTCGTCCGCTACCTGGAGCTCGATGAGCCGGCCTACGTTCGATGGTGGGAGGAGACGTACCGCCGGCCGCGCGAGCCCAAGCCCTCCGTCGCGTCCGCGAAGCCAGGCCCTTCGCTTCGCGGCCGCGTGGCTCGTCAGCGGATGGTCTCGGTACGTGACGACATCTGGGTCGAGCTGCGCGCCTTCGCCGGCCACGCTGACCGGAGCTTCTCGGCCGTCTGTGAAGAGGCCATCTGCAGGCACCTGGGCATCCGCTGCTAAGACGCTCTGCTTCGGCCTCTGGCCCGCGTCTTGACAACGATCAGGCCCGGTGGG
>CAZYWA010000768.1:0-2833 GCA_964650975.1 uncultured bacterium | reverse complement strand
ATCGGGGCAAGCATCGGATCGGCGACGAGGTCGGTCGCGTTGGGAAGCCCGCACGACGCGTCCGAGGCCAGGTTGAAGCCGAGCGACGTGAGCTCGAGCGGTACGTCTTCGGGGTAGCAGACGGGACCCTGCCGCGGATCTCTGCTCCCGAGGATCGACGATGCGACAGAGATCGGCCCTGGTGGGCCGTACCCGAAGTGGCCGATCTCCGCATACGAATGGCCGCTCAGCGTGCTGAAACGCACGGTCAGCGAGCCACCCGCGCTCGCGATGCCCGTGCCGTCCGTCGCCGGCGTCGCCGCGAGGGTCGAGCTCTGGATGCTCACGGCACTTCCTGCGTCCGCCAAGACGTCCACGGATCCACAGTCGACGATCTGGGTGTTCGTGATCGCGACGGAGGTGTCGGCTGCAGGGCTCCCCGACCACGAAGGACCCGCATAGACGGCCCCGCCGGCGCCGGCGGGATCGTCGGTGAACCGCGAGTGATCGATGGTGACGCCGGCGCCCAGCGCGGCGACCCCGCCACCCGCGCCACACGGGAAGTACCGACCGCAGAGCGGACCGATGTCGGTGGCGTGGTTTCCTTGAAATGTAGTGTCGGCGATCTCGAGCGAGCCCGAGTCGACGGCGATGCCTGCGCCTCCGGCCGCGAAGTTTCCCGAGATCCGCGAGCCCTGGATCCGCAAGTCCGCTGTGTGCGCATAGACGCCGCCGCCCGTATCCCAGCTCGTGGCGTTCCCACATGTGTTGGGTGGGATCGGGTCGACGTCGGAGTCGCAACCGATAGTGGAATCGGTGAACGTGGCGACTCCGCCCTCGATAGACGCTGCTCCGCCGGTGTGGCCGCCGAAATTCCCGGTGAAGCGTGAGCGAATGACGGAGATGGAACCGTTGTCGCTCGCGATTCCACCGCCGTTTCCGTCCACGCCCGCGCCGTTGCCGTCGATGAGGCAATCGGTCACCGTCAGCGTTCCGTGCTGGTGCAGGATCCCGCCCCCGTCGGGAAAGGATGTCGAGGTCCCGCTGTCGGTGACCCGGGACCGCAAGAGCGTGAGATCGCCCCCCGCGTTCCAGATTGCCGAAGGGGACGCGCGGGTCACTGTCAAATCGGTGATCTTCACCGATCCGGCCGTCGTGAGCACGTGAAACACGTGATCGGAATACAGCCCGTCGATCACGGTCACATCCTGACCGGCACCCTGGATCGTGACCGGCACGAGGATGTCGAGGTCGCCGGTCGCGGCGGCGTCCTCGTCGGGGCCAAGGATCGAGAGCTGGTAGGTCCCCGCCGGCACCTCGATGGTGTCCGCCCCGCTCCCCGCCGGGCATGCGTCCACAGCCGTGTCTGTGTTCGCCGCGATGACCGCCTCCCGCAGCGTGCAGTTGCCGTTCGGACCCTGGTCGTAGTCGTCGGCGGTGCTGTTGACGGTGATCGTGGCGGCGTGCGCGGTCGTCACCCACGCGGCCAGAGCGACCACGATGAGGGCGACGCGGAAGCGGTGGTTCAGCACTCGGATTCGATACTGCTCGTAGGCGGATGGGACGGCTCCTGAGGAAGCACGAACGGGGCCGCGAGAGGGGACCATGATACAGGGCGAACTTGCTCGAAAATCCGGCACCGGTTCGACCCGGTCCGGGCGCCCGGCAACCTTCGTATCCGTCAACGGCAACCTTTGTGGCGCCTATGCGGGTAGGCCAGCTGCAGCTGCCGTCGGTGCGCCGGCGATCTTGCCTCGTACCTGACGTGTCCGCTGTCTGCCGCGCGGTGGTGCTCACCAAGACCGCGGCGGTACTATCGGGTCGCGGTCCTCGCGTTCTTCCAACACCCGCGCGCCGGTCATCATGCCACCGAAGCCCCTCCGGTCGTTCGTAGTGCTGGCGGCGAGCGGCCTCGCGTTCCTGATGGCGGGCGCCGCCCACGCCGACACCATCATCATCTGGCAGAACGGCTTCGAGTCGGCCGACACGTGCGCGTGGGCGAAGACCAAGCCGTCTGTGACGTGCGACCCCGAGATGGTGTTCGTGCCGGCCGGGGAGTTCACGATGGGGGAAGACGATCGAAATACGAATGGGCCGGTTCACACGGTGAGCCTGAGCGCCTACTGGATCGATCGGACGGCTGTGACCCTTGATGACTACACCGCGTGCATGACAGCGGGCGGATGTGCCGCGCCCAACGGTGAGTATGCCCTGACGGCTGAGGGTCAGTACTGCAATTGGGGCGCTCCGTGGAGCGCAGGCGGTCAGCCAATCAACTGCGTTGACTGGGACCATGCACTGGCGTACTGCGTCTGGGGTAGCAAGCGGCTACCGACAGAGGCGGAGTGGGAGAAGGCGGCGCGCGGGGTCGATGCGCGAATCTACCCGTGGGGCGATGAGACCCCATCCTGCGACTACGCCGTGCTCTACCCTGGTGACGGCGGCCCGACCTGCGCCTCAAACCACACTGACCCCGTCGGAACTAAGCCCGCGGGCGCATCGCCGTATGGTGCGCTCGATATGACAGGGAACATCTATCAATGGGTGCTCGACTGGTACGACGAAGCCTACTATTCGATCAGCCCTTACGCGAATCCACCAGGCCCGCTGACTAGCCCCTTCGGTAGTCGAGTATATCGGGGCAGCCCATGGTTTATCAGCAATGGAGACTTCCTCCATTCGTCAGAGCGCAACTACCTTGACCCGGCGGGTTGGGGCTACAGCCTCGGCTTTCGTTGTGCTCGGGATGGCTGAGCAGAACCCGAGATGAAGCGGCCTCGATGACCAAGCTGATGGACGTCACGATCCTCGACCTCTCCGCCTGGCAGGACCGCGCGAAGATGGCCGAGATGTT
>CAZYWA010000767.1:0-2874 GCA_964650975.1 uncultured bacterium | reverse complement strand
CGCTCGATGTAGGGCAGGGCCTCGACCAGCATCGCCGCCTTGTCGTGGGCGGTCGCGCGAGCCAGGAGCTCCCTCGACCGGGTGTGCTCGGCCGCGATCCGGGCGAGATCCTCCGAATCGGGCGCGATCCCGGCAGCTAGCAGGCCGGGAACGAGCACCCCTTCCTCCTTGGCGTGGTGGCGACCGTCGACGAACTCGCGAAAGAAATCCAGCAACGTGGCGAGGCGTGCCAGCTCGGCTGGCTCGGCACCCCCTGGTGCGCCGAGGCGGCCGGCGCAGCGCTCGAGCGCGATGGTGCCGCGCAGGATCAGATCGTGTTCCTGCTGCAGGCCCATCGTCTTGTCCATGGGAATTCCCCTCGTCGATCCTCAGGAATTCAGTGCGTGATCTCGGCCTTCACCCAGTACTCCACGGTCGACTGCCCCGGCTTGGTCCATAGAGCCTTACCAGTGAGGGTGTGGTCTTTTACCTTGCCCGTCCACACCATCTTGCCCTCTTTGGCGCTGGTCGTCTCGGAGGAAAACACGACCCCCTTGCCGGTGGTGGCGGTCTCGTAGGCCGCCTTTCCGAATCCGTAGGCGTCGCAGCTCGACGAGTGGAACTGCCCGCCCGCGAAGGTCAGGGTATCCGGATCGCCTTTGGGCTTTCCCTTCTCGCCCAGCTGGCCCACGAACGTCTGGCCGTCGAGGACCCCATGCGTGGCGGGTGCCGCGGGCGAGGTCGCGGGTGGCGAGGAAGGCGCGGGCGTGGTGCGCGTGGCACTGGTCTCGCCCTCCGCGGCGCGCGCCACGCACACCGCGGCGACGAGAAACAGCGCCGCGAGCGGCGCGGTCGCGAGCTTCATGGTCCCTTCTCCTTCCGGCTCGGCTCGCCCCTCACGGCGAGGGCGATATCTCGAACGTGGTGAACCCGTCGGCGTCCCGCTCGACCCCCTCCGGATGGGCGCGTCGCAGGTCGTTCATCAGCGGCTGATCGTTCTCCTTGAACACGTCCTTCTCGCCGCCGTAGGCGTGGCGCAGGTCGAGGGCGATGGTCCGATCGTCCAGATCGTAGGCGTAGTTCCAGAACTCGAAGAGCTTCTTCTTCGCATCGTTCCGGAGCCACCAGAAGTTGCGGCGCGCGAGCACCACCACCACCAGGCTCGGGCGGGTGCGCGAGACCTCGGTGCCGGGCATCCAGAGCTTGTGGGTGGACCGGCCCCACGTCAGGTACTCGACGGTGGGATGAAAGAAGAGCTGCGGCGACAGGTAGACGTCGGCCGGATCCTTCATCGAGTTGAGGAAGCGCGCGATCTTGGCCTCAGTGATGTCCGATCCCCAGATCGCGGTGGCGGCCGGCCCCTGGTGCTCGATGATCGTGCGGTAGCGCACCAGCGCATCGACGACTCCGGTGACCGCGGTGCCCGCGAGCACCACCACCGCGAGCCCCTTCGCGATCTGCGCATGGCTTCGCCGGACCAGCCGGTAGCCGAGGAGCAGGCCGCGCGCGGTGAGGAGCATGGTGACCGGCAAGACGCCGATGGCGCGCGACGAGTGGGGCGCCTCGGCGCTGAAGATCCCGGGCGCGATCGCGACCACGAAGTACGCGAGCAGTGCGGCGCTGGTGGGCCTCGTGAGCCGCGCGAGCAGGAAGGTGAAGCCGAGCAGGAACCCGGCGGTCGCGAACGGCGAGAGCAGCGGCTCGAGGTTCACGTTCTGCCGCGGGTTGCGATCCGAGCTCACCGTGAACATGCCGAGCGTGCGCCAGGTGGACTCCTCGAGCACCACCGGCAACGCCTCGTGCTCGCCGCCCCACGCCACGGTGCGCTCCATGCGCGCGCTGAAGGCCGCCGGATGGCGGGCGAAGTAGCCGAGCAACGGCGACGCGACCAGCACCGCCAGGAACGCCGCCACCGCCAGCGGCTTCGCGTTGGGGCGCAGCTCGCTCCGGAAACGCCGGTCGAGCAGGAATGCCACCACCACCGCCGGAAAGAGCCGGTAAGCGATGTAGGTGTGCGCGCCGATTCCCGCCGCGATCCCGGCGAGCACGAACGGCAGGTAGCGCCGCCGCGTCGAGGTGAGCCCCCACACCAGGAAGCACAGCGTGGTGGTCTCGAAGAGGTGCATCAGGTTGAAGCGCAGACCCAGGCGGCACAGGATGATCGCCGCCTTCGACACCGCGAACAGGAAGAGCGCCAGGAGCGCGTTCTCGGTCGACACCAGCTTGCGGGCGAGCCCGTAGAAGGCGAGCAGGGTGAGCGACCCGGCGAGCGCCGTGACCACCCGGATCGCGAACGCGGTGTTGCCGAAGATCCCGATCGACAGCGCGTCGAGGTACGCGACCAGCGCCTCGCGGCCGAGGTTCGCCTCCAGGAACACGGGGCGCTGACCGAAGTCGCGAATGCCAAGCGCATCGAGACCGTTGTAGGCCTCGTCGGCGAAGAGGCCCATGCGCGGATCGCGCAGATGCCAGAAGCGCAGCACCGCGCCGAGCGCCACCAGGGTGAGCGCGATCGACCACTCGAACCGCGACACGAAGCTCTCCGGATCCGCCGGCTCGCGCCAGTCGCCGGTGGCCGGGTCGCGCAGCAGCCAGAAGAAATAGATCGCGCATCCCGCCAGCACCGTGCCCACGCCCAGCGCGAAAAGGCCCGCGTGCTCGGCCAGCGCTGGCGATGACAGCACGTAGGACTTGAGGAGCGCGTCCGACGCGACCAGGCACGCGAGCGCGACGAGAGGCCGGAAGCGTTTCATGGTGGGGCGCGGGCCTGGAAGTCGGGGTTGGACGGGGATTCGCGCGGGAAAATTCGGGCTCGGATCGGACGGGGTCAGGCTAGACTCGCGCACGCTTCCGCCACGCTCCGGCGACAACCTCCGGACGACCCTCGACCTCGGG
>CAZYWA010000766.1:0-2906 GCA_964650975.1 uncultured bacterium | reverse complement strand
AGGATCGACGGGCGCGGCGAAGGCGGGATGCTGGGCGCTACCGGTGTTCTCCGAGAGGTGGACGGGGTCCGAGAACGGCACGAGGAGGGCGTCGGCGTCGCCATCGCCGTCGAGGTCCGCGAACGCCAGGGCTTGGCAGCAATAGGCGCCCCACGGTCCCGGCACGGGCGCGGCAAAGTCGGGGTACTGCGCCGTGCCCGTGTTCTCGAGGAACCAGGTGGCGTAATCGTATTGCGTCGTGACGAAGGCATCGACGTCTCCATCGCCGTCGATGTCGACCAAGGCGGGAGCCGCGTTGAGGTGCAGGCCGGCGAACGGCTGGAACGAGTGGATGGAGCTCTCGAAGCGAGGCGGCGATCCGGCGTGGCTCACGTCGACGGTGACGATCGGCAGCGCGAGCGCCAGCCAAGACACGAGAACCCGCCGCAGCAACGCCGCGCGGACGGTGGTGAAGGCGTTGTGCCGAGGGGTGACGTTTCGCATGGCCGCGCGCGGCGAGGAACCGCTCGATCGAGAGTAGGGGCTCGGCCGCGACGAGCGCAACATGGCGTCCGACCGGAGGGCGGCGGTCCCTCGCCGCCGCAGCGCTGAAGCGCGCTCGAACGTCGGACGCGAGGGACCACGTCCCTCCAAATCGGGCTTGGGCGCGTGCGCTCACGCCGTTCACTCGATCGCGACGCGGTACGCGTGGAGGACCGGCTTCGGGGCGTCGCCGCGGGCGTAGTTGATGACGAGCGCATGGCCGTCGCGAAGCGGCGTCCAGCCGGTGTAGCAGCGGTCGAAGACCTGGCCGCTCGATTCGAGCCACAGGACCGACTGGTGCTGCCGTTCGTCGTGGTCGGGTAGCTGCTCGCTCCCGGCCGACCAGCTCCAGCGGCAGCCAGGCGAGCGCGGAGTCGTCGTGGTCGGCGGATCGGGCGGGTAGTGGACCTTCTGCCCGTCGGCGAGCGGCGTGACGTCGGGAAACGATAGGTACCGGCCCTCGTCGCGACGGCGGCGTGGCGGTTGCGCTCTGCCTTTCGTGGTAGTCGCGATCGAGCGCTGCCCGCCGAGGGACCGGCGGGCCTCCAGGGCGCCGTTTGGAGCGCGCGCGGTCCCTCGCGCGCGAGCGTTCAACTTCGTGTGACGACTTCCCTCGTCAGTCGGTTCGGGACCCTTCCACTCGCGTCGTCCCCGAACCGACTGCTTGCGCGGATCTCGTGCGAGCGCGCGAGCGCCCAGGGAAACTCAGCCCTTTCGGCGCAGGCGGAGCGCGGTGTAGAGGCGTACGCCCGGGACCAAGGGCGGGAAGTGGCGTTCCGCGTCGACGGTGAAGTGGCGCGCGAGGGTCGGCAGGATGCGCTCGCGGCGTCCGGCGAAATCGCCCTCGGCGCTGCGGCCAGTGAGGAAACGCAAGCCGGCGTCGATGAGTGGAGACTGGCCGGGCGTCACGACCACGAACGACCCGTCCGCGCTCAGCACGCGGTGGAGCTCGCGGCACGCCGCGTCCAGGTCGTCGACGAACTCGAGCGAGCTCACGGCCACGATGCGGTCGAAGTGCGCGTCGGGGAAGGGCAGCGATTCGACCGAGCCGCTGACCAGCGAGGCCAGGACACCGTGGCGCGCCAGCACCGCGGTGACTTCCGGGACGCGCTCGTGGATGTCGATGCCGAAGACTTCCTCGGTGTGGCGGGCGAGCTCGCGCAGGAAGACACCGCTGCCGTACCCGACCTCGAGCAGCCGCCGTCCCTTCGTGGACGGCAAGAGCGCCAGCACAAGACGGAACCGGAGTCGCTGGATCCAGCCCAGAACCGGCCGGTAGTTCCAGACGGCGAGGTCGACGGGCCCGGTCTTGACCAGGTCTTCGAGAGGCAGGATCTGGAGATCGCGATTGCTTGAGGACACGTCAGTGGACCTCGGCCTTTCTACGCAACAACCTCAAGGACGAGCCGAAAAATCTGTGGGTCGACTCGACCTCGAAGTTCTTGGCGACGAAGCTCTCGAGGACTTCCTGGTGGTAGTGAACGCCGCAGTACTGCTCGGCCACGGACTCCTTCGCGAGCCACATCCGCTGGGGGTGTCCTGGAAGAGCATCGACCGCGCGCTCGAGCTCCGCTTCGTCGTGCAGCACCGAATCCATGAGCGTGTAGACGTCGGTCCGGCTGGGCCGCGGTAGCGGCACGATGAGGTGCGCGTCGGGGTCGTAGAGCGAGAGCGCCAGCGCCGAGGGAGCAGGGTAGACCAGCACCGGAGCGCCTGGTGCCTCGGGTTGGGTGATCGCCTTCGCCAGCCGCTTCCAGTCGCCCTTCTTGGCGAGCGGCGCCGTCTCGACGGAGGTGGCGGCGAGCGCGAAGACGCCCGCCACGCAAGCAGCCCGGGCCACGAGCCGCTCGCCGCCCACCTTGTCGAGCAACAGCGCGGTGCCCAGCAGCGTGGGAAGAAAGACACCGGCCATGTGGGCGAAGGTGAGCAGGTCGGGAGTGCGGACCATCTGATAGAGCCCGGCGAACGCGAGCAGCGCCGCCGCCGCCGTCAGCAGCCAGGGCCAGGGATCGGGCTCGCCCTTGCCGCGCGCCCGGCCGGAGCAGGCCTTCGCACCGAGCCAGGCGAGCGACGCGAGCATGACCACTTCCCTGGCGAGCTTGATCGGCGACGGCGATTCGGCCCAGCGCGGAAGCAGCGCGTGCGCGATCCGCAGATAGACCAGCTTGACCGTGTCGAAGAGTGTCGGCGCCGCGGGCGCCGACGTGGCGAACGACAGCTGGCGGGGCAGCACCAGCAGCATCGGCGCGAAACCGACGGCCACCACGATCATGTGGACCGTGAGCCACCGGACCGGTTGCCAGCGCCGCCGCAGCAACAGCGCCGCGCCCTGGGCGGCGATCAGGAATCCTAGGTAGTACTGCGTATAGAGCGCCACCACCGAG
>CAZYWA010000765.1:0-2908 GCA_964650975.1 uncultured bacterium | reverse complement strand
GCGCCACGTACCTGCGTCCCTGGGAAGTCTACGCGTGGGCGGCGCTCGGCTACCTCACGATCGTGCTGGTGCTGAGCAGCGTCGCCTCGCGGCTCGAAGCGCGGCTCGCGGCGCAGGGCGGTTAGTCCGGATGTCGCTGCTTCGGCTCGAAGGGATCGGCAAGCGGTTCGGCGCGCATACAGTGCTCGACGGGATCGATCTCGACGTCGGGCGGGGCGAGGTCGTCGCGATCATCGGGCCGAGCGGCTCGGGCAAATCGACGCTCCTGCGGTGCATCAACTGGCTCGAGCGGCCGAGCGCGGGGCACGTGTTCTTCGACGGCGAGGCGATCGGCGAGCGCGAGACCGGCGGACGCTGGGTGGTGCGCCCCGAGCGCGAGATCGATGCGCAGCGCGCGCGGATCGGCATGGTGTTCCAGCGTTTCCATCTTTTCCCGCACAAGACGGCGCTCGAGAACGTGATCGAGGCGCCGGTGCACGTGAAGCGGGTCGCCGTGGCGGAAGCGGCCGAGCGCGGCAGCCAGCTGCTGGAACGGGTCGGGCTCGCCGACAAGCGGAACGAGTACCCGGTGCGTCTCTCCGGCGGCCAGCAACAGCGGGTGGCGATCGCGCGCGCGCTGGCGATGGAGCCCGAGCTGATGCTCTTCGACGAAGCCACGTCGGCGCTCGATCCGGAGCTGGTGGGCGAGGTGCTGGAGGTCATGCGCGACCTCGCCCATTCGAAGATGACGATGCTCGTGGTGACCCACGAAATGGGCTTCGCGCGCGAGGTGGCCAACCGGGCGGTGGTGCTCGACGGCGGCCAGAAGATCGAGGAAGGGCCCGCGGAGCAGGTCTTCACCGCGCCGACTCAGGAGCGCACCCAGCGCTTCTTGTCGCGCGTGCTCGATCGCGATCGAGCGTCGAGGTAGAGCCGCGTCCCGAGACGCGGTCTGTCTCGACCGCAGGCGTCGATTTCGATGCGAGCGCCGCGGCTGCGACGAAGCGCAGCCCTCCGAACAGCCTGCGGCGCGATTGCCGGTTGGAGGGACGCGCTCCGTCGCGTCCGCGGGCGTCGTCCACGATGCGAACGCTGCGGCTGCGAGGGACCGCAGCCCTCCGAAGGGGCCACCGAAGGGATCGCAGTTTGGAGGGACGCGCTTCGTCGCGTCCGCGGCGTCGTCTCGGGTGCGAGCGGCTGCGGCTGCCAGGACCGCTATCGCACGCAAACTGGCCGTGGATCCTGCGTCACGACTTCTTGGGGTGTTTCCGCGACGTGACTTTCACGAACTTTCCCGACTGGATCATCGCGCCGAGGGTGCGCTCGATCTCCTGCCCGAAGATCACGGCCGCCGCTTCCAGCGCCTTGGGACGGATCGCGGAGATCGCTCGGCCGATGTCGTCCGGGGTCTCGGCGCGACCGAAGCCGCGGCCCGCCTGCTCCACCAGGTACTCGACCACGTCGTGCGCGGCGCGGCCCACGTGCTTCCGCAGCAGCTCGCCCGCTCGCGACGCGATCTCGAGTTCGACACCCGCGGCCTCGAGCTCGAGGGCCAGCTTGAGCAGCGCCGAGCTGCGCACCAGGAACGCACCCTGCTGGCGCTCCGCGAGACCGTGGCGCACCAGCTCTCCGACCAGGCCCGGCCGGTCGGACCCGGCCAGCGCACGCAGCTCTTCCTCGCTCATCAGCCGCGCGCCGTCGTTGGCCCACGGCCTCTTGAGCTGCTCCTCGACCCCGAGCCAGGTGCCGAGCTCGAGGTCGCCGCGCTCGATCCTCGACACCAGATCGCGGATCGCGCGGATGGTCAGGCCGCGGTCCTGGAGGTCGGCGATGAGCTTGAGCCGCTCGACGTGCGCCGGTCCGTAGTACGCCGTGCGACCGCGCACGATCGGTCGTGGCAGCGCGCCCTTCGCCTGGTAGAAGCGGATCGTGCGGCTCGGGACACGGGTGCGCGCGGCCAGATCGTCGATCGTGTATTCGTCGGCCGGAGGTTGCGCCGGCGCAGGGGAAGCGGCGTCGTCCGCCTCCTCCGCGCCGCGCGGCGGCTCGACTCGTGGCTTGGCCATGGCGGTCATTATGGTCGATCGCTCCCGCTCGATTCACGCGAGCGCTGCAATGGCTCCGCCGATGCTCGCCGAGGTGCCGGCGGGCGCGGACACGTCGCGGCTCAGCCGGCGGATCTGACGCAACGCCTTTCGCAAGGTGGCCGGCCAGCTCGCGGTGTTGTAGCGGACGCCGTGACGCTCGCAAGCGGCACGCACGAGCGGCGCCGCCTCGCGCAGCCGGTTGGGCGCGAAGCGCGGGAAGAGATGGTGCTCGATCTGCCGGTCGAGCGCTCCGCACAGGATCGAGATCGGCAGGCTCACCTCGAAGTCGTTCGCGGCCTCCACCTGCATCGCGTACCAGGCGCCCTGCCCGCGCGGACGTGTTCCCTCCGGATAGCTCGCGACGTCCTCGCCCACGTGGCCGCAGTAGATCGTCGCGGCCGAGTAGATGTCGCGCATCGTCGCCGCCAGCCAGTTGCCGAGCATCACCTTCCAGAAGAAGGGTCCCGCGAGCGCGGGGAAGACCACGTACTCCTTCAGGTAGTGCGGCAGGTACTTGCGCAGCGCCTTCTTGTGCGCCGCGAGCGCCGACTTCCACGAGCGATCGGGGAGGAAGTCCATGCCTTCGCGATCGTTGCCGGTCCGGCGTGGTCAGACTTCGTGGCGTCGCCGTACCAGGCGCGAACGACCGCCGGCGTGATGTGGCGCAACTCGACTTCGCCGAGCGTAGGCAGTATGTGAGTCCGAAGTACGCCGTCGTACCGCTCGCGGGTTCGCGGCGCGAGCGAGCGCCAGCGCACCCGCCGTGCATCGAGCCACGCTGACGCATACGTCGAGAGCGGGATCTCGCCCGCGGTCGGATTGAACCAGTCACCGCGATCGAG
>CAZYWA010000764.1:0-2918 GCA_964650975.1 uncultured bacterium | reverse complement strand
CGCCGCGCGCCTGCGGCGCGGTGCTTCTGCATCGACCCACCGCCGCAACGGACGCAGGAGGGACACCGGGCCTTCGGCCACTGCTTCGGCGCCGCTGGGCCGTGCGCTGGTTCGCAAACTCTGAGCGCGCTCTCTCACCGCTCGCGCGGATCTCGTGCCGGCGCCGAGAGGCGCCCGCGCGCGAAGTGAAGCAGCGTTTCGAGAAACTCAGCGGGGCGTGAGCCAGCCGCGATTCGCCGGATTGGCGGTGCTCTCGACTCGGGGGCCGCCGCCCTGGGACGCTTCGGGCTCGTTGCCGCCGGATCCGGGACCGCCGCGATCGCTTCGGTTCGAGCCGCCGTCCGAGGCACCGTGCTCGTGAACCGTGGGCGCCAGCGGTGTCAGCGCCTCGCCGGTGCCGTACTGGGGTGATCGCTGGTACTCGGCGAGCGCTCGCGGAAGGTTGGCCTCGAGCGCGCGGATCCGCTCGTCGTCTGGCGGATGCGTGGAGAGCAACGCCGGCGGCTTGCCGCCTCCCGAGCGCTCGGACTGCTCGCGCATGCGCACCCAGAGCCGCGGCGCCTCGCGAGGGTCGTAGCCGGCGCGCGCCATGTAGACCTGTCCGATCTGGTCGGCCTCGGCCTCGTTGGAGCGGCTGAAGGGCAGCGCCACGCCCACCGTGGCGCCGACTCCCAGACCCGCCATGATGAGGTTGGCGTTCCGGTTGTTCTCGAGCGCCGCGCCGGCCGCGGCGAGACCCAGGTTGGTGATCGCCGCGGTGCTCATGCGCTGCGCGCTGTGCTTCGCGACCACGTGGCCGATCTCGTGGCCGAGCACCGCGGCGAGCGCCGCCTCGTTGGCGCAGACCGGCAGAATGCCGGCGTAGACGCCCACGTGGCCGCCCGGCAACGCGAACGCGTTCACCTCGGTGCTGTCGAATAGCTCCACCTGCCACTGGATTCCGGCGGTCTCCGGACCGGCGCTGGTGGTGATGCGCTTCACCACGCGCTCGATGACCTCCTTCGAGTGGGCGTCGCGCGACTCGCGGGTGTCCTTGCGGATCTGCGAGAACGCCTGATCGCCCATCTGCGCCATCTCCCCGTCGTTGAAGAGCACCAGCGCCGAGCGGCCGGTGACCGGCGTGGTCATGCAGCCGGTCGACGGCGCCAGCAGGCACGTGCACGAGAGCAGCATCGCGGTCGCGATGCTGCTGCGGTGGCGAACGAGAGAATTCGCTTTCATGGGGTATCGCTCATCGAACGCGACCCGGCGCGGGCACCAGCACCGTGGCGGTCCGCACCTCACGCGGCCCGTCGAGCGATTCGGGAAAGAGCTCGCCCGCCAGCCACGGATCCGTCAGGTTCCAAGCGTAGCCGGAGAACGGGTCCTCCGACATGCCGGTCGCGCATCCGAAGTAACCGACGGCGGGGCTCGCGAGATCGATCACCAACCGGCAGGTGGGTGCCAGCGTGGTGGCGCGGGTGCCGTCGGCACGCTTCGCGAACGCGGCGGCGTCGACGGTGTAGCGATCGCCCGGATGCGCGAACGGACCCACCTCGAAGCGACGGCCGAGCACCGGCACCGCGCTGAGCGGGTTCGCGATCCTGAGCGTGTGGAAGGCACCCCAGTTCCAGCCCTCGGCCTCGTCGCCTCCTTCCGCCGACACCTCTTGCAACGCTTCGCCCGCCGCGGCGCGCACGATGTCGCGGCGGGTCTCGCGAGCAGGCGTCGAGACGTCGTCCCACCACGCGGAATTCGCATCCGGGAAGATCCGGAGCAGCGCCTTGGTGGCGAGGTCGCCGGTGGATGCGAAGGACTGGAAGAGGGCGCTCCCCAGCTCGTCGGCGAACGCGTGCCGCGGGAGGCGCTCGACGAGCAGCTCGAAGATCGCGCAGCCGGCCGACTCGCGCCCGCAGCGCAGGTCCCACTGCGCCAGGGCGACCCGCGCCGGGTCGAGCGCCGGGTCGCCGGTCAGGTCCTCGATCAGGCCCGGGACGAGCTGCCGCGCGAGCGGCGACTGGACGTCGAGCTGGGTCTTCCGGAACCCGTCCGCATCCCATCTGGGCCGCGCGTCGAGCAGCTCCTCGATCCGGTGCTCGCGGAACTCGAGCTCGAAGTTCCCCGGCCACGAGCCGGCCCCCGCGGCCGGTGGTGCGGTGTTGGCGGACACGATCCGCTGGCTCGGAGGATCGAGCAGAGCGTAGGGGTCGGCCTTCGTGGCCAGGGGAGCCGCGGCGGCGCTCGCGATGTGTCCCTCGACGTCGGCGAGCACCAGCCGCCACGCGAGCGGCCCGGCACGCAGGTCGTCGCCGGCCGTGCTCAGCTCGGCGATGGCGGTCGCGCGTGCCAGCGTCAGAAACCCGCGCAGCTGCGCCCCCGCGTCGCTCGGACCTAGCTCGACGGTGAAGCCGGGAGCCGCTTTGGACCCGCGCCCGCCGGGCTCGATCGTGGAGCGGCCGTTTGCGTCCGGCCGGGACGCGGGGACCGGGCGCGAGAAGCGCACCGCGATCGCCTCCGCCGAGCGGTCGTCGGCTGCGCTCGTCGCTCCGGCGGCGCGAGCCACCGAGCCGATCCGGAGCAGAGTGCTGGTCGCCCCCCACGCGACATGCCGGTCGTGACCGACGGCCAGCACCGGAGTCCCGGGGAGAAAGAGCCCTGCTGCGTCGTAGCGGCCCGCCGAGACGTGCGCCAGATACCAGAGCGACGGCGCCAGATCCGCGATCACGTGAGGGTCGGACGCGAGCAGCGCGGCACCGGAGCGGGAGCGCGCGGGTCCCACGGCCCACGCGTTGCTGCCGAGCATGGTGTCGCTCGCGGGCCAGCCCCATGCGCCGCCCATCGAGAGCGGCGAGGGCTCGGTCGGCGCGCCGGTGAAGCTCGCCGCGAGGACCTCGGCGGGCAGCAACTCGCGTGCGCGCTCACCACCGACACCGTCGATC
>CAZYWA010000763.1:0-2938 GCA_964650975.1 uncultured bacterium | reverse complement strand
CCACGTGGGTCGATCCATGGTGCCTCATGGCCGTGGCTCCGAGGCTCGCCGGCGCACGGGAGAGGCCCGAAGGGCGCCTGTCAGGCCCTCGATGTCGATTTTTCGAAAATACACAAAACCGCGGAGCCCCTCCCCACGACATCACGGTGAGGACGATGGCCGCCGCGCATGGTGCACGGAGGCCGGAGTGCTCGGGGTCGCCTGAAAGACCCAGAAAGAAGAAGAAAGCAGTCATGACCACAGGAAAAGAGACAGACGTGGCTCTCGCGAGGCAGCTGATCGCGGGCACCAAGCAACACTTCTCGACCGCCAGCTCGCTGACGTTCGGGAATGGCACGTTCACCCCCGCACAGGTCGAAGCGTTCCTTCAGACGCTCATCGACCTGCGCACGGCGGTGGACGACGCCAAGTCCGGGACCAAGGCGAAGATCGTCGCCGAAGCCGCCCAGGGACCGTCACTGCGCAGCCAGATGGCTGCGCTCGTGGCGTTCGTGAAGGCGACGTTCGGTGATTCGCCTGACGCCCTCGCCGACTTCGGCCTCAAGCCGAAGAAGGCGCGGACGCCGCTGACCATCGATCAGCTGGCCGAAGCCGCCGCACGACGCGCCGCCACGCGCGCCGCACGGCACACGATGGGACCGAAGGAGAAGCAGAAGGTGAAGGGCACGATCACCACGATCGTCCCCCCGCCGGCCGCTCCTGCTCCGGCGCCCGTCGCTCCTAGCCCCGTCGCGAGCGCCCCCCCGGGCACGACCGGCGGGACTGCACCGCACGTCGCGTAGAGGCGCCGTATCGGTGACGACAACAAGGGAACGGGGCGCACCGCCGGATGGGCGGTGCGCCCCCGCTCCCGCAGCGAACCTCGGATCGGCCCTCCTGCGGTGGTAGTGTCGACGAGGACACGGGGGAACGATGGCGTCGCCAGTCGAGCTCGCAGAGGTGGTCGCCCGGGCGGAGGCACTCCTGTTTCAGTATCAGGTGGCCGCCGCGCTGCGCGAGTTCGAGGCCGCCGAGGCTATCGCTCGCGAGCGCACCGCCGCCGCGCCCCATGTCGCGATGGCGACCTACGACCTCGGTCGAGTGCTCTACGCGAAGGCGAGCTGTCTCCTCCGAGAAGATCGCGTCACCGATGCGCTCGCGGCGCTCGACGAATGTGAAGGCCTGTACGCGAGCCTGGTCGGTCGCGGACGCTGGGATACCGAGCTCCTGATCGCCGACGTTCACCTCCGTCGCGGCGTCGCGAACGCAAGGCGGGGCTTCCGGGTCACGGCGGTCGTCGACTTCGATCGGGGCGTGAGCACGTACGTGGGGGCGATCGATGGCTCTCCAGGCTCGCGCCCGGATTCGTCTCGGAACTTCGCGCGCGCGCTCGCGCTGAATGCCCACAAGGGTTGCTTCTGGCTCGACCCCGACCTTGCCGTCGCCTCGGCCGACCGCGCCATCGGCATGTATCTGTCGCCAGGTCTCCCGGACATCGGGCAGGACCCGACGCACGCGATCCGCCTTTGCGAGGCGAGCGAGGTGGCGTCCGAGATTCACGGCGCTCACGGGCGCTCCCATATCGGCCTCGAGGCGGACCACATCGGGATCCGGACGGCCCGCAAGCGGGTCGACGCGAACGACCCCGAGGCAACCCGATTCCTGGCGGAGGCGCTCGCCCGTGCCGCGATGCACCTCGTGGCCCTCGGCAAGTCCGGCGAGGCCGCCAGACCCCTGGCCGAGGCCGGGAGGATCGACCCGGCGGCGGTCGCCCGCGTCGTCGAACGACGGCACCGGGTGCAGGCGGGGGACCACCCGGCGCTCCACACGCTCTCGGCCGCGCTCGAGAGAGCGAGCGCGCGCCTCGGCAGCCGGCGCGTGGACCCCAGCTTGAAGAGCACTCTCGTGGCGGATCCCGTCGCGAGCGGCCCTCCGGGTACCCGCCCGCCGCCGGTGGTGACGCCTTCGGCTCGCTGCCACCCTCGGCTCGGGGCCGTGCTCGCGATGGATCTCGCCGGGCTTGCCGCGGAGCTCCTCCCCATCGACGTGATGGCGGGCACACGCCTCGGGCTCGAGGCCCATTTCCTGCTCGCCGCAGCGTCGCGCGCGCAGACCGCGGCCCTTCGGTACCAGTTCTCGGAGTACGGCGAGACGTGGGCGAGGGTGCTGCTCGACCTCTCCCGCGCCTGGCAAGCGAAGGAGAGCCTGCCGCTCGCGCTCGATCTCGCCCAGTGGAGCTTCGCGGCCGCGTACTACTTGGATGGTTCATCGCCAGCGATCGGTGCGGATGGAACAGTCTACGTTGCCGCGGCGAACGGCGACCTCTACGCGTTGACCGCGCCGGCAACTGGAACGACGGGGGTGGTCAGGTGGGTCACCCATGTGGAGGACCAGGTCCTTTCCTCTCCCGCCATCGGCGCAGACGGGACGGTCTATATCGCCTCCGTCGACGGCCGACTGTCCGCGTTCTAGTCTCAGCTCGAAGCCGAAGCCCACTGTTGAATCCGGTTGTTGGTTCTGCGCCTGCGACCGATAGGGCCTCACGATTTGCGGCCGGTGCGTGCGACGGGCATAGTGGAGTGAGAAGTTCAACGACATGGCAAAACTCTCGGTCAACGTAAACAAAATAGCGACGCTCAGAAACACCCGGGCCAACGGCGTCCCCGATATCGTGCGACTGTCGGCAATAGCCCTCGACGCAGGGGCAGACGGCATCACCGTGCACCCGCGCCCGGATGAACGTCACATCCGCGCGGCCGATGTCGGTGACCTTGCCCGGTTGCTCGAACGCTATCCGCAGACGGAATACAACATCGAGGCCAATCCCTTCCACGGCTTGGTCGAGTTTTGCGAACGCGTGCGCCCCGACCAGGCCACGTTGGTCCCAGATTCTCGCGAGGCCGTCACCAGTAATCCCGGATGGACTCTGGCTGAGCTTGGGCCGTCGGAGCGTGCGGCG
>CAZYWA010000762.1:0-2938 GCA_964650975.1 uncultured bacterium | reverse complement strand
AGTTCGTGGGCGGGACGCGGATCGCGGGACGGCTTTGCGACCTGCTCAGCCTGGGACGAGCGGTGGACGTGGCGCAGGCGCAGGCGCTGGTGGCCGAATGGCGCACCGTCTACACGCAGAAGTCCGAAAACTGATCGCTCACGGCCGCGCCGTCGCGGCGCTCGCGTGTGTCTGCGCCTCGGTGCTGGCCGGAGCGGGGACCAGCAGCGCCGACTCGATCCTTTACCAGAACGGCTTCGAGTCCGCGGACACCTGCGCCTGGAGCACCACCGAGCCGCCCGCGGGCTGCGACCCGGAGATGGTGTTCGTCCCGGAGGGCGAGTTCCCGATGGGTCAGGAGGGCGGCGACCCGGATCAGCTACCGGTGCACGCGGTCTCGCTCGACGCATTCTGGATCGATCGCACCGAAGTGACCGTCGACGCGTTCCTGGCCTGCAAGACCGCGGGCAGCTGCACCACGCCCGACGCAGCGAGTAACTGCAACTCGAACCACGCCGACCGCGGCGCGGAGCCGTTCAACTGCGCCACCTGGGACCAGGCCACCGCGTACTGCACCTGGGCGGGGAAGCGCCTCCCCACCGAAGCCGAGTGGGAAAAGGCGGCACGCGGGGTCGACGGACGCACGTATCCCTGGGGCGAGGACACACCCACCTGCTCTTATGCCGTGATCTCGGACCCCAACGCCCACGGGGCTGGCTGCGGCAGCCACACCACGCTCCCGGACGGATCGAAGCCAGGTGGTGAGTCGCCATACGGCGCGCTCGACATGACCGGCAACGTGTGGGAATGGGTCAACGACTGGTACGGCGACACCTATTACTCCACGAGCCCGGCGTCGAATCCGCCCGGCCCGGAGAGCGGTACGTACCGTGTCTTTCGCGGCGGCGGGCTCTTCGACTCCGTGGACGACCTCCAGTTGCCCGCGGCCTTTCGATCCGGCTCGTATCCCTTCACCGCGCGCAGCGACGTCGGCTTCCGCTGCGCTCGGTGACGGGCCCCTTTCCCGACCTGCATCGCTCCGGAAAACCACACGCCGGGTGGCTTTCGCCCACGCGATCGGCGGCGCTCGGGACGCCCCGGCACGCATCCGATCAACTGCGTCGACTGGTCGCGAGCGCAGGCCTATTGCACCTGGGCGGGCAAGCGCTTTCCGACCGAGGCCGAGTGGGAGAAGGCGGCCCGCGGCTGGAAGAACTACATCTACCCGTGGGGGAGCGCGACCCCGACCTGCGACTACGCGGTGTTCTTCGACCTGCCGCTCGGCGCTGGCGGCTGCGGGGGCGATCAGACGTCGCCGGTCGGCTCGAAGCCCGCCGGTGCCTCGCTTTACGGCGCGCTCGACATGATCGGGAACGTCTGGGAGTGGGTGAACGACTGGTACGACGCGGACTACTACTCGGTGAGCCCGTCGACCGATCCACAGGGCCCCGCCACCACCGTGACCAACTTGAAGGCCATCCGCGGCGACGCCTGGAACGACTCCCACTCCACCTATCTGCGCAGCCCCAACCGCCCCTATTCCTTTCCCGACCTCTGGAACGTCGGGGTCGGCTTTCGCTGCGCGCGCAGCGACTGAGCCTGGTTCACGACAGCTCGTCGAGCGCGCCGCGCTCGAATCGCGCCAACGAGATGCGCCGCCCGGTTCGATGGTCGGTCACGCGATCGTCCTGGACGCGGACCGTGCGCGCCTTGTCGCCCCGCTGACCGCTGCCCACCTGGCCGCGACGGAGTGCATCGGACTCGGCCGCGAGCGCGGATGAGGCGCGAGCGACGAGTCGTGCCCGCAGTAATCGCGAGCGCGCTCGCCCGGTTCTGGAGCTGACTCCGCTCTCCTTCGGAGCGGACGATCAGGCCCGTCCGGCAAGTGCTTGATCTGGACCGCCGAGTCGGTCTTGTTCCGGTGCTGGCCGCCGCACCCGCTACCGCGACACATCGTCACCTCGATGTCTCGCTCGTCGATGCGAAGGTCCCGCTCCTCGGGCTCCTGCATCACCGCGACGGTGACCGTCGACGTGTGAATCCGACCGCGCTTGTCGGTGGGGCTTGCTTCCTGCCAGCGATAACCGCCGGCATGAGCCGAGAGCAGCGCCAGCGCGCGAGCACCTACGGCGCGCAGCACGAGGAAGCCGGGGCGCTCCTCGACGAAGAAGACGTCAAAGCCGGTTCGACTCGCAGAAGCGCACGAACACGCGCGCCAGACGGGGCACGATGTCCTTCGCGTGATCGCCGCCCTCGGCGGCGCGAACTTCGATGGCGACCCGGTTCATGACGGCGTTCTCTCCCGGTGATCATCCAACTCGGATCGAGGCCACGGCGCGGCGCTCGCCTCGCGACTCAGGCCGTGACCTCGTTCAGCGGCTGCGGTCCACCGAGGATTCGAGTCCTCGGCTCGCCCGGTTCACCCGGCGTCCCGGACCTTGCCCTTCGTGTCGTACACGACGACCTCCGCGTCCTTTTGCTGGCGCGCCCAGCCCTCGGCTGCGCCCAGGTTTCCGAACGTGAAGGTCGACTTGCCGTCCTCTTTGACCTGCCAGTTCTCACCGGCCGGCACCACGTGAAGCGTTCGCTTGGTCATCGCCACTTCCTCCGCTGCGGTAGTTGATCCTTCGGAGGGTACCGCCTACGAGCGCCACAGGACACCCCCGGGGCGATGCGCGCGATCGGTGGATTCACGAAACACGCACGGCTCGATCCGCATCCCTCCGGGCCTCCTCGAGACGACCCACGAGTCGAAGTACCCAACCGAGGCGTGTCGGGGCGATGTCCTCGGTCACTTGCGGAGATCGTCGCTGCGGTCCGGGACAGAGGCGCCATCGCGATCATCGCTCCGCAACGGCCGTTCCGCACCGATACGCCCGGGGGTTCGACGTCGTTGCGTCCGGATCGAAGAGCGCCACCGGTTCGCAACCGGCCCGCAGCGCGTCGGGAGGGCCGTCGA
>CAZYWA010000761.1:0-2942 GCA_964650975.1 uncultured bacterium | reverse complement strand
TCCTGGTGCGGCCGGTGCCGCCGCGGGCCCTCGCCGACGCCGCGCGTCTGGCGCCCGCCGTGCGGCGCACCCTCGACGTGCTCTCGACCAAGGTGCTGGCGCGCTTCACGCCCAGCGAATCGGTGGCGGATCCGGTGGCGTCGGCGCGCGATCAGGAGGCGCTCGAGGCGCTCCTCTCGCTCAATGGCGCCCTCACCTCGCTCGCTTCGCGGGTGCTGGGCCCGGCGAGCCTGACCTCGGCGGGTGGCGCCGAGGGTGCCGAGGGCGCTGCCGAGAGCGCGCTGCCGGAGCCGCTCGGCTCGATCGAGCACCTGGTCGACGAGCTCGCGGAGATCCCCGGCCCGCTGGCGGAGCGCGTCGACGTGGCCCTGGTGCGCGGCTGGATCGATCGTATCGGTGCCTGGATCGACCAGACGCATTTCCAGAGCGGACCGCCCGCGCTGGTCGCGGCGGCGTTCGCGTCGCCGCATCTGGCGCTGTTCCAGCAGCTCGCCCGTCGTTACCTTTGGGTGAGTGCTTTCCTGCTGGCGGGAGGGGTGGGCTTGGGAATCGTGGTGGCGCGCCGCTCGACCGAGCCGCTGGGACGGATCCAGAACGGCATCGAGCGGTTCGCGCGCGGCGATTTCGCGCACCGGATCGAGGTCGGCCACACCGACGTGTTCGCGTCGGTGGCGCGCGATCTCAACGTGATGGCCGAGCGGATCGCGGATGGCGAGCGCTCGCGGCGGCTCGCGTCGATGGGGCTGATCGTGGGAGGCGCCGCCCACGAGCTCAAGAATCCGGTGCACGCACTCGATCAGGCGCTGGGCTTGATCACCAAATACCAGGACGAGCTGGGGGCGTGGCTTCGCGGTGAAGGGATGGATCCTGGCGAACCGCGGCGACAGGAGCTGACGGCGCGCATCCAGCGGCTGCTGGCCGGCGGCGCCGAGAACGTCGCCCGCATGAGCGCGATCCTGGAAGAGATCTCCGCCGTGCAGCGGCTTTCGACCGACCGGCGCGAGCCGCGCGACCTGGCGGCGGCATGCCACGCCGCGGTCGAGGCGCTGCGGGCGCGCTGGGACGGCAAGCTCGACGTCCGCATGGAAGCTCCCGAGGCTCTCTCGATCGAGGCCGCGTCCTCGATCGAACGCATTCCGCAG
Source organism: uncultured bacterium (assembly GCA_964650975.1). Taxonomy (GTDB): domain Bacteria; phylum JADJOY01; class JADJOY01; order JADJOY01; family JADJOY01; genus CAZYWA01. The sequence goes on along the minus strand of CAZYWA010000761.1, from coordinate 1,800 downwards.
AATCTGGTGTCGAACGCGGTCTCCGCGGTGGAGGAAGCGCGAGCCGCGGGGCGGCCGTCGCATCGGGTGGTGGTGCGGCTCGCTCGCGACGCCGACGGCGCGTGTCTCACGGTGGACGATGACGGCGCCGGCGTCGACCCGGCGGTCCGCGACCGGATCTTCGACCTCTTTTTCACCACTCGCGAGGTGGGCCGAGGCACGGGCCTGGGACTCTTCCTGGTGCACGAGATCGTCGCGGCGCACGGCGGACACGTGCGCTGTATCAGCCCCGGCACCCTGGGCGGCGCCACGTTCGAGGTGCGGCTGCCGGCCGCGGCTCGCGGGCCGGGCGTCGAGAGCGCCTGATGGACGCGGTGCACATCGAGCCCGGCGGCCCGTCACCCGCCGACGTGATCCTGGTGGTCGAGGACAACCGCGGTCAGCTCGACGCGCTGGTCTACACCCTCGCCGATCACGGTCTCGATGCACTGCACGGCGTCGAGGTGCTCACCGCCACGAACGGGCGGGAGGCCCTCGAGATCCTCGCGCGCGAGGCCGCGCGCACCGCGGTGGTGCTCACCGATCTCAAGATGCCCGGCCACCCCGACGGCATCGGCCTGCTGAGCGAGGCCGTGAAGCTGGCGCCGCGCGCGCGCCGCATCCTGGTGACGGCTTATGCCGGCGAGCTCAAGCTCGCCGACGCCGTCAACGCGGGCCGCATCAATCGCCTGATCGAGAAGGGCTACCGCGCCGAGGAGCTGGTGCGCGTGGTTCGCGAGGCGCTGGAGGAGCACCGCACGCTCGAAGCGGTGATCCGCGAGAACCAGAAGCTTCGCCAAGAGCGCGCTCGCACCATCGACGGGATCGTCGGCACCAGCGCGGTCATGCGCACGCTGCGCGACGAGGTGGCGCGAGTGGCGAGAGTCGGAACACACGTGCTGCTCCTGGGCGCCACCGGCACCGGGAAGGAGCTGGTGGCGCGCGCCATTCACGATTCGAGCGCCCGCGCCACGGCGCCCTTCGTGCCGGTCAACTGCGCCGCGATCCCCGAGACCCTGCTCGAGGGAGAGTTCTTCGGCACGCGCCGAGGCGCCTTCAGCGGCGCGGTGGATCGCGCCGGCCTGGTCGAGGCCGCCGCGGGCGGGACGCTTTTCCTGGACGAGATCGGCAAGGCGCCCACCTCGATCCAGTCCAAGCTGCTCAGGTTCCTCGACACCGGAAAGTTCCTGCCGGTGGGTGCCCGCGAGGAGAAGCGCGCCGACGTGCGGATCGTCGCCGCCGCCAACGAGGATCTCGAGCAAGCGATCGAGGACGGCCGCTTTCTGCGCGATCTCTACTACCGGCTACGCGGCTCGCGAGTGCGCATCCCGCTGCTCGCCGACCGGCGTGAGGACGTGCCCGCGATCGCGCGCCACTGGCTCGACCGGTTCAATCGCGAGTATTCGCGCGCGGTGCTGGGGTTCGACGAGAGCGCCGCCGCGGCGATGCGCGCCCACGACTGGCCCGGCAACGTGCGCGAGCTGGTCGAGACCATCCGCGACGCGGTGGTGCGCAAAGCCGACGACGGCACCTTCCTTACCGCCGAAGATCTGGGCCTGGGCGGACGGCCGGGCGCGCCGCGCGATGCCGCGGCGCCGTCCGCGCCGCCGGAGCTACCCACGCTGGGTGGCGCGGTCGCGGCCGAGCTGGCGCGCGGGCGCGACCTGAACGAGATCCGCGCCGAGGTCGAGCGTGAAGCGCTCGCGCAGACCCTCGCCGCCACGGGCTGGGTGATCGAGACCGCGGCGCCGCTCAAGGGGGTGAACGGCGATTTCGTGCAGA
>CAZYWA010000760.1:0-2943 GCA_964650975.1 uncultured bacterium | reverse complement strand
CGTCGACGCCCTTCGCTGTCCGAGCGGTCATGCGAAGGCATCGACCGAGGGCGGTACGCCATTCGTGAAACGCGTCAGAATGAGCGCGAAGTGCGACGAAATCGGCCTGCGAGAGGGCTGAGACCCCCGGAACTCTTACCCGAACGAACGTATGTGCCGATTCGACCTCCGTGCTCATGTTTGGTCGGGGATCGTGATTCGTCTTGAGGTGGTAGCCAAACAATTCAACCTGAGATGGGTCGAGGAACACCGGCGCGAGTCCAAGCTCGCCGCTCCGAAGGCAATCGGTGTAGATCGAAAACAGATATGACTCGAGAACTTCTCGTACTGCGTCGACACTAAGATTGGAAACAATGGGTAAATGTGGATGTGCGTACTTTGCAAATTTAGCTGTCGCATTTCTTCTGGCAGCTGCCATGGCGAGCTCCTCGCGAGCACCAACCGCACCAGACAGGATCGGTGTGATGGCGTGTGTCCGCAGGAGGTCCGCATGACCAGCTATGTATTGACCGAGACGCGCGAGCGTACTTGGTTCGCAATCCGACAGTAGCGAAGAAAGGCTACTCCATTGGGTCACGATCTCGGGGAACAGTAAGAGCAACTTCCTCGTGTCATCCGATAACGTCGGTTCTTCGCCGCAACAGAGGTCAAGAGAGATATCACCGGCTAGGTCCTCGACCAAGGCGGCATCTGGTGAGAAGTTGCTGATATCGGTCTCGTTTTCTATGAACTTGTCAAGTTGGAATAGCAGTTCGCGAACCTGCTTATCGGACAACTTTAGAAGGTCCTTAGGCAAGGTGGAGCCGACACCTTGCCCCAGGCAATTTTCAAAGACATCAATTACTGATGGCCGAACTGCGTCATTCGCGGACATGTTTGATGCCTCCCGCAGAGCCTCTCGGACAGGCTTTGTCGCGCCTCTCCAGCTCCTCGCGGACACGTCATCCGTCCTCCCCGGGCTCGGATATGCGAGGTTCGCCAACCAAATTGACGCGCTTCAGGCTGCCCAATGTGGTGCGACATCGCCAGAACGAGCGATAGGGCAATCACGCACGCAGGGCGAGAGCATATATATCCAAGCGCTCCGGATCGCGAGTGAGCGCTACAGGCCCATCGCACGACGCAGAGCCGACGTAACGGCGACGAGGCCCTCATCAGACCGAGCAGCAACAAGCCCCGCGAGGGACGGCGATACGAGCGCAAGGGCGGCGGCATCGATCTTATGCCAGACGGGTAGCAGCTTCGTGCGACCTTGAGTGGCTAGTGCGACCATGCCGTCTAGTTCGCGCTGGGCCCATTTCTTCTCGAAGAACGAAGGGCTCAGCACGATTGCTCCAAAGGCCGAGCGAGCAAGGCCCCGATCGATCGCATCTCTTAGACTGTCGCCGACGTTGAGCACGAATTTGTCGTACCAGACGACCAACCCGGAACGACTCAAGGATTGAGCCAGTGGCTCCGCGAAATCTTGATCCTCAAAAGCGTAACTAACAAATAGATCGAAACGATCTTCGTCGGCTAGTGCCCCGTGTTGAATTCGCTCGGCAAACGCCTCTGGCAACCGTACGAGCGTTTGATCGTATGTCCGACTTAGATACTCCAAGGCATCGGAATTGTGCTTTCGAACGTCAACGTCGGACTTGAGCGATGGCAACGATCTCCATACCCACGTCGTATCTCGATGCCTAAACATCCTTTGCACGAAATGGCTTGGCGGATCGGCAACCTTCACTTCGGCGTAATGAAATAAATACTCTGCGTCGGATCCATACTTTGCGGCTTTCTGCGGATCGGCCGTTTGTTTGACCGTTCTGGTCGATGCTGCAGCATTGAAGCGGTCGAACGTAAGGGTCACTTGACTCGGATTGATCCCCAACCGCTCCGCCAGCAAGGCGGATATGATCCGATTGTCATCTTTCGACTCTGGCGCGAGATTCACGTTTGGAAACAGGCTCATCCCCCAGTCGTCGCTCTTGTATGTTAAGAGTAAGGGCGTGGCATCCACACGCGTCGCTCGCAGTATGCAGATCGCTTTCTCCACGCGTCTCATGGCTCTCCCCCTGCACTTGTATCCGCCGATCAATCGAAGTGGCCAGCGGCACCGGCTTTAGCCCCCGCCGTTACGACCACCTTCCCAGCGAGGGATAGCGGAGATTCTCACCGAAGGCCGGGCACGATCGCAACCTGCCTGGTCCTTCTGCTCTCGGCCTGTCGGACCCTTCCCCACGCGGTAAAGAGCGGCCGTCAGCCTCCCCAGCGTCACCCCGAGCGGCTCCCACCCCCGATCATCCTCCAGATCCGCCATCGACATCCCCCGCCGAGCCCCGGTCAGAAGAGCTTGATCGACCCCCAGTGGGTTCCCCACCCACCCTAGTCATCGTACCGCATGCCCCGGCGAGCCAGCTCCTCGCGGATCGCCGTGTCGCGCCGCGCCGGCTCCTCCTCGATGAGCACAGCCATCCGCGGCTCGCAGGGGGTGAGCAGAACGCCGATGCGCTCTCACCGCTGCGTCGCCACGCTTCGACCACGACCCGAGCATCCGCTCCTCGCCAGTAACCGCATCGCGCCACCTGCCGAGCGGGAGCGCTACGTGGGCGGCTTCCCGGGCGAGGTCGTGGGGCTCAACGGCACGCCCTGGATCGCCGTGGGCCAGTACCTCGGGGGCGCGGTGTTGGTGCTCGACGCCGACTCTCTCGCCGAAGTGGCGCGGCTCCCCGCGGCGTGGAAGGTGCGCGGGGTCGCGTGGGACGTGGACAGTGGCGGCTCTACGTCTCGGACTCGGAGGGGGTAGAGGTTGCGAACCTGCGCTGATCGCGAGAGTGTCGACGCGGGCGCGGTCTTCGTTCTGGAGTTGTGGGGCGGCCCCGGGGCGGGCTAGAACCTGTATCCTACACCCGCCAGTTGCGGTCGGTTGGATTCTCGGGTGCCCCACGTCAGCAACCGAAG
>CAZYWA010000759.1:0-2949 GCA_964650975.1 uncultured bacterium | reverse complement strand
CACCTCAACCTGCCCAACCCGTGCCTCGACCCGATCGTGATGGTGCTCGCGGGATCCGAGGACAAGTGGTTCGCGATCAACGGCTTCGAGGACTGAGCCGCTCCTCGGGCTGCCTTGGACTAGAGTCTTCCCCGGGCCGCAGCTAGCCCGGGGGGACTCGGTCCATGCTCGACGCGAGAAACTACTCCAGCACCGAAGTACTCAAGGACGGCGGATCGATCCAGATCCGCGCGATCCGCCCCGACGACAAGGAGCGCCTCGCGGAGCATTTCGCCGCGCTGAGCCAGCGCTCCGTCTACCTGCGCTTCATGGGCATGAAGAAGCGCCTGAGCGCGGACGAGCTCCAGTCCTTCACCGAGCTCGACTTCGTGGACGACGTCGGCCTGGTGGCCACGCTTCTCGACGGGAAGAGCGAGCGGATCATCGGCGTCGGCCGCTACCTGCGGCGTCCGCGCGGCCAGCGCGCGAAGCGCGCCGAGGTGGCGTTCGCGGTTCTCGACGAGCACCAGGGCCGCGGGATCGGCACCGTGCTGCTCGATCGGCTGGCGCGAATCGCGAGCGCCTCGGGCGTCCTAGAGTTCGAGGCCGACGTCCTGGCCGACAACCGGCAGATGCTCGGCGTGTTCGGGAAGAGCGGGTTCCGCGTGCAGCGCGCGGTGGAGGGCGGCGTCTTCCACGTCGCGTTTCCCACCGGCGAGACCGTCGAGCATCGCCTGGCCGAGCACCAGCGCGAGCGGCGCGCCGCGGCGGAGAGCATCCGCGGCTTCCTCGAGCCGCGCAGCGTGGCGCTGGTCGGTGCTTCGGGCCGGGCCGGCACGATCGGAAATGCGCTGCTCGTGAACCTGAAGGGTGGCGGATTCGCGGGCCCGATCTATCCGGTGCACCCGACGGCGGCGGAGCTGGAAGGACTTCGCGTGTATCCCTCGCTGCGCGCGATCGGCAGCGCGCCGGACCTGGTGGTGATCGCGATTCCGGCCGCCGGTGTCGAGGCGGCGGTCGAGGAATGCGCGGCGATCGGCGCGCGTGGGGTGGTGGTGATCTCCGCGGGTTTCGCCGAAGTATCCGCGGAAGGGCGGGAAGCCGAGCGCCGCTTGCGGGATCTGGCGCGCGGCGCCGGGATGCGGTTGGTGGGTCCCAACTGCATGGGCGTCCTCAACACCGACCCGCGGGTGGCGCTCGACGCCACCTTCGCGCCTGGTCGGCCCGCCCTGGGCAACGTGGGCATGCTCTCGCAGAGCGGCGCGCTCGGTCTCGCGATGCTCGACTTCCTGCCGCGACGCAACCTGGGGCTCTCGACCTTCGTCTCGGTGGGCAACAAGGCGGACGTATCGAGCAACGACATGCTCGCCTACTGGGCCGCCGACGAGCGCACGAAGGTGGTGGTCCTCTACCTCGAGAGCTTCGGCAATCCGCGCAAGTTCGCGCGCGTGGCGCCCGAGGTGGCGCGCGCGAAGCCGATCGTGGCGGTGAAGTCGGGCCGCTCCGCGGCGGGCACGCGCGCGGCGTCGAGCCATTCGGCGTCGCTCGCGAGCCTCGACGTGGCCGTCGACGCGCTCTTCGAGCAGGCCGGCGTGATCCGCACCGAGACGCTCGAGAGCCTCTTCGACGTGGTGTCGCTGCTCTCGAGCCAGCCGCTGCCGGCGGGACCGAGGGTGGGCGTCGTGACCAACGCCGGCGGTCCCGGGATCCTGCTCGCCGACGCGTGCGAAGCGCACGGTCTCGAGTTGCCGGCGCTGAGCGAGGCCACGCGCGCGCGGCTGCGCGAGCTCTTGCCGCCCGCCGCGGGGCTCGGGAACCCCATCGACATGATCGCCTCCGCGACGCCCGAGCAGTACGCGCGCACCATCGAGGCCGTGGCGGCCGATCCGTCGATCGACGCGCTAGTGGTGATCTACATTCCGCCGCTGGTCACCCGGCCCGAGGAGATCGCGAGCGCGATCGCCGAGGGCGCCGGAAAGATCCCGGCGGAGAAGCCGATCGCGGCGGTGTTCATCGCGGGAGAGGCGCCTCCCGAGGCTCTGCAACGTGGACCGCGCGGGCCGATCCCGACCTACACGTTTCCCGAGAACGTGGCGCTGGCGCTGGGCGCCGCGCATCGCTACGGGAAGTGGCGGCGCCGGCCGGCCGGCGACGTGCTCGAGCTCGACGATTTCACGGTCGACGCGGCACGCGCCGTGGTCGACCGGGTGCTGGCGGGCGCGACGCAACCGATCTGGCTCGAGGCCGCCGACGTCGCCACGCTGCTCGGGCTCGCCGGCATCTCGTGCGCGGCGTGGGAAGAGGTCCCGGTGGACAAGGCCGGGGCGGCCGCCAAGCGGGTCGGCTTTCCGGTGGTCCTCAAAGCCGTCGTACCTGGCGTGACCCACAAGAGCGACTTCGGAGGGGTGATCCTCGGCCTCGATTCACCGCGCTCCATCGCGCCGGCGCTGCGCGCGCTCGAGAGCCGCGTGGCGAAGCTCGGCCACTCGCTCGAGCGGGTGCTGGTCCAGCACGAGGTACGCGGCGGGATCGAGTTCCTGGCCGGCGTGACCACCGACGCCACCTTCGGCCCGTTGCTGGTGTTCGGCGCCGGTGGCGTCCAGGTGGAGCTCTTCAAGGACGCGGCGTTCCGCCTGACACCACTCTCCGATCTGGACGCGAGCGAGATGATCGACGGCGTGCGCGTCAGCCGGCTGCTCTCCGGCTATCGAGGCCAGCCTCCCGGCGACCGGCCCGCGCTGATCGACGTGATCCGTCGGATCGCGGCGCTCGCGGAGGTCCTGCCGCAGATCCGAGAGATGGACTTGAACCCGCTCAAGGTCCTCGAGCCGGGAAAGGGCGCGGTGGTGGTCGACGCGCGCGTCCGCGTGGGTGGAATTTACAAAGCGTCCACGGCGTGAGAATTGCGATGAATCGTCGTGGTGATGAAACCACGGACGAATCCGCTGGTCACCGAGGCCGCTCCAGCAG
>CAZYWA010000758.1:0-2967 GCA_964650975.1 uncultured bacterium | reverse complement strand
AGGCGCCGTCAGACGGCACCAGATCGGACGGGCGGTCGTCGGGCGCAGGCCGACTTGTGGAAAGACACGGCTCGGCGACGCCACCTCCGGCCGTTCCGAGGCCATACGCACGCAGGTATCGATGGAGAGTGGTGCGACTAACCCCGAGGCGGCGGGCCGCGATGGACCGATTCCCGGCGGCCACTCGGAGCGCGCGCTCGACCTCTCCGGAGGTGTGCTGCTTTTTAGGCCCGTGCCGATGCTGCTTCGCCGCGCGCTTCGAGGCGCGGTCCCGTTGCTCGGCCAGCCGGAGCGCTCGGCGCCACAGCGAAGCACCCTCGCGCAGGATGGGGATCAGTTCGTCCAACCAGGCGTCGTTCGACCGTTCCGGTGCGAGCATCGTGGATATCCCGGATGGACCTTCGGTCACACGGAAAGCAAGAGTCGCGCCTCCGATTCCCATTACACGATGCTCGCTAAATCGCTCGTGATTTAGCGCTTTTTCTCGAACAACCGCTCGTGTGTCGAGACACAATCTCCTTAGGGTTTTCGTGGCCACGTCATACCTGTGACGCTTTGGAGGGCGTCGATCACCCCATCCGACTGCCCATTGCCTGCATGATCTCCAAGATCCACGAGACCATCAGTACCGTGAGCAGCAGCCCTCCAACGACGGCGGCCGAACGCAGGAACACCGGGTCGCGCGTGACCCACGTGGCCAATTCGGGGAGGGGGTCTTCTCCCCGAAACGCGCGACCCATGGCAAGCGAGACCAGTGCCGCCAGCGACGACCACATGGAGAAGAACGGCACGGTGAGCCATAGGGCGCGCACGTCGAACAGTGGCAACGCGCCGACGCAAACGATCGCCGCCGCAACAGCCAGCCCCAGCACGCCTCCCACAACGGCATTTCGTCGATCGCGTAGTTCGGATTCCATCGTCAGAGCCTCCATCGCCACAGGACCGCCACGACGGCCGCGGCGGCAGCGAGACCGCCAAGGCCTACGACAAACCACGGCCTGCTGCGCGTGTCGGCTCGGCGCTCCTCCCGGATCACGGCTTCCATTCGTGCGCGATCCACGCGGTCGCGCAGCGGCAGCACCCGCGTCGTCCCGAACCGGTTCTCGAGGTGAGGTACGAGTCCCACCACCGCCGCCGTCACGGGATGCGACACACGACCGGTCGGCTCTACGGCAAAGGGAGTCTCCTGGCCCGCTTCGACGCTCGTCTCTTCGCCTGCCCATGCTCCTCCATAAGTCACCGTCACTGGCGTGTATCCGTGTGTGGGCTCACCGCGCTCGAAGAGCGCGGCGTGAAGCTCGCGCAACGCCCACGCGGCCGCGCGGCGCACGGCTTCGGGCTCCGTAGCCGGATCTCCCTCCAGTCGGAGCTGTGCCAAGCTCTGCAGGCGATCCACGGGAATACACCGATGCGGACCGATCGCTCCGCAGGCTCTCGCAGCGGCCGCCCGCACCAGTGGCGAACGGTCATAGAGCAACCCCGCCAACCAGGGTGCCGCGGAGGACGCCGCAGCACCCACCGTCGAGAGTGCGAGCGCGCCCCACGCACGCATCGGATCTCGATCATCTTGGAGCGCGGTGATGAGACCGCCGACCGCGAGTTGTGCCTCCGCACCCGCTCCCCGAAGGAGCTCAAGGAGGGCCCTCGCCTCCCCTGGACGATCCCATTGGATGGTGTTCACCCATGTCCGCGAGCGTCCGTTCTGGGTGAGCTCCCGAAGCTGCGCCACCTCGAGCTCAAGAGCTTCGAGCGGAAATGCGCTCCAATGGGTGGGTCGCGACGCCGGATCGAACTCGGTCACCATGCTTGCTGTCCCGTCTGGCGCGCCAAACAGCGCGATCACGTCGCTGCGACCCCTTGCCGATGACACCGGCGTCGCTGAGCCCGGGCTCTCTGCAACGCAGTTCGGCGGAGCGCAGTTCCACCGACCCGGCTGGCGACCTGAGCCCGCGCGGCAAGGCTCGCCTCCCGGCGAACATCCGCGCACGGATGTCGCCGTGCCGCCGCGGCGATCTGTCGAGAACGTTCGTCCGTCCAACCGGCCGAACGAATCGCGAGGAGCACAGCCCAGGCGATCGCCCCTCGCGACGGGTCCTCGCTCCAGAACGCGAGGACGTGGTCCTTCACTCCCTCGAGCACCTCGAGGCTGGGTCCTGCTCCGCGCGCCAATGTGCACGTGAGGAGGAACTTCACGTAGTCCGGCGACCGGCCCTGGAAGATCTCACGGACGAGGTCCGTGCCGCTCGCCCCTTGCGCCGCGAGCGTCTCGCAGGCCTGTCGCAGGCAGGCGTAGCTCGGGCGAGCCGCAAGCTCGTGCCCAAGCACCAGTGGTGCGAGTTCAGGACTCACACGGGTCTGATGAAGAGCGGAGACGATCGCAGGCGGAATTCGTCCTGCCGCGGTGGTGACTGGGGTCTCTAGGCTGAAAGCCGGTTGGTACACGATGTCGCCTCCCTTCCTTTCGTCGATGGTCAACGACCCGGCGCCGTCGCGAACGCCGTCGTTCGCGCCGCGGGCCGCTCCGTAGCCCTGCCCCGAGGACATTTGAATCCGGGGCCTGCTCGCAGCTCGCTCTCGAGATGCGTTCGCGCGGACAGCGCGGCACACACGACCGAGCTCGTCGGCGGTTCGCTCGTCCCAGGTGCTGGGTCGTCGAGGTCGGTGAGCCGATGCAACGCCTCGAGTGCCTTGACCGACACGATCGCGCTCGCCGTCCGACGACAACTCGGACAGCGAACCTGGCCGCGACGGTTCGGCGCCGTGGGCGCAGACGCCGGGCAGGGATCCGCGCAGACGCTCGCGAGCGCACGCAGCCGAGCCTCCGCCATCCTGGCTGCCGCGCCGAGTCGACCAAGCGACTCGGCGGCGAACATGACCACCACCGCCTCCTCATCCTCGAGCGCTTGAGTCAGGTGTGGCGCGGCATCCCGCGCTCACCCATCAGCGACGACATGAGCGCCGACTCTT
>CAZYWA010000757.1:0-2979 GCA_964650975.1 uncultured bacterium | reverse complement strand
GGCGAAGCAAGCACCGGCAAGACCTGTTTGCTCTCATCGTTATATTTGCTAGCCAGCTGCGGTGAGATGAAAACAGACCTCCTTTTCGGCGGCAGCGAGACGCTGCTCGGCTTTGAGCAGCGCCTACGCTTGTTGCGGGCTTGGCAAGGGACAGGGCTTCCTGAACAGATAGTCGAGCACACGAATCTCTCCGACCCTCGGCGGCCTGGATTCGTGCATCTGGCATTTCGTGCCACACGACCTAGCCGCGTTTACGATATCCTGTTTTCTGATTTGCCCGGTGAGTGGACTACGGGGCTGATGAAGCGTGCGGCGACCGCGGCTCGATTCACATTCTTGCGGAGAGCCGACGTGCTCGTTATTGCGCTGACCGCACCCTCGCTGCTCGATCCGGAATCGCGCCACAATCAGATGCAAAACGCGCGCATTCTGATTCAGCGACTACGCGACACGGTTGGAGTCGATCAGACGGTGCCGCTTACCTTCGCGATCACTCGCTGCGATATCAGTGGCCCGACGCTTCCTCCGGCGGCGTACGAGCTATCGGCCTTGGCTCGAGGCTTTGGCTTCGGCAATACGTTCCAATTCCCTATTGCCGCGTTCTCGGATCGACCGGATGTGCCATCGGGCTTTGGACTCGGGGATCTTCTCGACACTGTCGTCGGCACGTTTTCCCCGCCGCAACTGGTGACCATTCCAACCGATGACGCCTCCCAGGGACGCATGTTCACCCGCTACCGCGGCGCGGTGTAGGGATGACGAGCAACAGCATCATGTTCGTCGGCGGACCTGGATCCGGGAAGAGCAACTACCTCTTCCGAGTCTGGATCGCGATCGAGCACGAGACGGGGCGACTTAAAAAGTACGGACTGCCAGCAGAGCTTGACTATCTGCACGAAGGCGCGGCGCGATTGCTCGCTGGCCACTTCGCGCCACATACGTCTCTGAATGCGCCAACGACATGCGAGATCCCGATTGTCGTCGCTGGACAAGAAACGCCGACGAACCTCACGGTGCCGGATGTGTCAGGTGAGATCTGGGACGATGTCTATGAGCGTCGGGAATGGCCCTTAGCCTGGGACGATTTCATGACCGGGGACTGCAGCTTCCTCGTTTTCCTTCGTGCTGGCGCTCCGCACAATGTGAGAGCGCTCGATTGGCTTACATGCGAGAGACTGTACAAGGACAGGGCCGCCGCTCGCGCGGAGACACGGGGACCAACACAGGTTTTTCTCGTCGATTGGCTGCAAGTACTCCGCGGGCTCGTCACGGAGAAGTCGGGGTCGAGACGGGTCCCACGATTGAGTGTCGTAATAACGGCGTGGGACACCGTTAAAGCCGACTCAGGTCCGCAGGATTACATAGCACGCGAATTCCCGCTGCTCGACCAATTCCTACGCGCCGAGCTGCACGGGTTCGAGGCGAGACTATTTGGGGTAAGCGTAGCGGGCGGAGATCTGGACAATGACAACAAATTTCGCTCGGAATATCTCTCGCAGGGCCTGATCAAGAACGGCTACAGCGTAATATCGAAGGGCCGCAGTGCTCAGCGGAGTGACGACATACTTGCACCACTCTACTGGGCATTGGGGTGCGACTCGTGATCGAAGCTGTCCATCAGCTCGTCCATGGGTACGAGCATGGACACCGGCTTTTAGCTCGGAGCCTAGATCTGTCGCGAGACGATATGGACCTCGTGACGCGCCTCAGCGATCTCTCGGGTAGTATGCTTTCCGACGAGCTTATCGCTCCGTATTTGACTTTCTACCCCCTTCCGTCTCGTTCCCACTATGCGGTCGCGAAGACCTGGATCGACACCGATGCGCCACGCGCAGGGTGTGTGCTCACGCATACCCTACTCGTCCCACTGACGAGGTGGACCGAAGCGACGAACCTGGCGGGAATCGCCGCTTCGCTGCGAATGCCACGCCGCACCGGGTTGATAGATTACGAGGCTGCGCTTCGGATCATTGACGCGGATAACTTCGTAGCAGTGGATGATCCTGGCGCCGATGACTTCATAACAAGGTTCTTCGGAGAGGGCATCCGCCCTTTGGTCTGGTTCGACGTCAGGCACGCCGACCAGGTAGCGTGGTGTATTGTATTGGCCTTGTGGCCATCACTCCGAGGCGAGTTTTCTTGTTGTAGCGCGACGCTTCAGCCGCGTTCGTTGGACGACAGGCCCTTCGACCTGATGTTCGCACCGGGTTCGGCCCGATCCCGGTTCGCCGAGTTCGTGGGCGCACATGTTGTTGGCGGCTCCACCTCGCAAAGCGTTGAACCCTGGGCTCGACGCTGGAAGGAACTGGTGTTCGGCGAGGACACGACGAAGCGGTCCGAAATCATGGGACTGTGCTCCGGGCTAGAGGCCACGCCCAAGGAAATTCGCAAGGTATTTCTGTTCGTCGATTTGCGAGAACGTGCGGGCTCGGCGCCCCTGGCTGCAATCGGGGCGCTCGATGTTCTTGAGAGCTTGCAGTCGACACGTCGGGTGTCGCAGGAGCTGATTGCACAATTGCTGCGCCGTGCCCTGACGGGAGCAAACAACGCGCCTGGGCAATCGGCGCTTGAGGTGCTTTGCCTCGTGGGACTGAGGCTCGACCGTGTGGACCGCTCGCTTGTCGATCATGCTGTCGACGAGGAGCTGGCCAGCTCCGTCCGGAAGTACGCGGAGGCTGATCTGGTCGAGGCAATTTCGTTGGCCGAGAGACTGTCCACACGAGACCTCGGACGGCTTCCAAGCGCGTTTGTTCGCGGTTTGGCGGATGCGATCTCGTCCAGTCCTCAACGCAAGGTCCTAAGTGCACTCGCATCAGCGCACCATGTCGGCCGTAATGTTCTCGAGGTGTCGCCGGCGGCGACGCGGCAGCTGTTGCTAGCGGGTCGATCAGCGGGACTGGGCTTCGGCGATGTGCTCGCCGGCTGGTACGCAGGGGTTCGGGATCAGGAGAGACGACGGGCGCTCCGTCGTGAGTTGAT
>CAZYWA010000756.1:0-2993 GCA_964650975.1 uncultured bacterium | reverse complement strand
CGAGAGCAGCTGGAGCTCGACCGGGGGCGCCGAGAGCTGGAGCGGGCCCGGGCCGACCTTGCGCTGGAGCGCGAGCGCGCCGACGCGGCCGCTCGCGATCACGCCGTGACGCTCGCGGCGCGAGAGCGCGCTGCGCTGGTCTCGCGCGAGGCCCCGGCGGTGGCCGCTCCCGCGCCATCGGAGCCGCTGGAGGTGGCGGAGCCCGCTGGTCCGGAGTGGGACCTGGCGCAATCGCTGGATGACGATGTGGCACAGGTCGCGCGCCTCGCGCGGGTAGCGGGCGGTGATCCGGCGCCGTCCGATCCGCCGGACGCTCCTCCCCCCGACACCGCGAGCGACCGCGAGCCTGGGCCAGGTCGATCGGAGTGAGTCGTAGGCTGGCGCGCGACGCCGCACCGCGCGGTTCGTCGGGGCGCGTCCGGACGGAACCATGAGCGCACCGCGGGCGCTGACGCCGATGATGCGTCAGTACCTGGAGATCAAGGATCGCCATCGTGACGCGATCCTGCTCTTCCGGATGGGCGACTTCTTCGAGATCTTCTTCGAGGACGCGCTGGCGGCGTCGCCGCTTCTCGACCTCACGCTCACGTCTCGGGACAAGGACAGCCCCGAGCCCATTCCGTTCTGTGGTTTCCCGCACCACCAGGTCGATTCCTACATCGCGAAGCTGATCGGGGCCGGCCGCCGGGTGGCGGTTTGCGATCAGGTGGAGGACCCGGCCGAGGCCAAGGGCATCGTCCGGCGCGAGGTCGTGCGCATCGTCACGCCAGGGATGGTGGTGGGTGGCGATCTGCTCGCGCAAGACCGCAACAATTACCTGGGTGCCGTTTCACCCGTCGAAGGCGTCTTCGGTCTGGCCTTTCTGGACGTCTCGACCGGTGGCTTTCGGTTCACGACGGCCCGGACGCTGGACGGCCTGCTCGCCGAGCTCGAACGATTCGCGCCGACCGAGCTGGTGCATCCGGAAGGATGGGTCGTCCCCGCCGGGGTCGCGCGGCCGGAACGCTGCCTGACTCCGCTTCCCGCCGAGAGATTCGAGCCGGAGCCGGGGCAGCGGCGCGTGGCACAGGTGTTCGGCGGCGCTGTCTCCGAGCTCGATCTCGGCGCGGCCGTCGGTGCCGTTTCGGCGGCGCTGGCCTACGTCGAGTGGACCCAGCAGCGAATCCCCGGACACCTGGCGTTGCCAGTGCCGTACGACGTCGACGAGCGACTGGTGCTCGACCCTGCGGCCGAGCGGAACCTGGAGGTAGTGCGGTCGCTGGCCGACGGCGGGCGAGCGGGGACGCTGCTCTCGGTGGTGGATCGAACCCGAACGCCGATGGGCGCGCGTTTGCTGCGGCGCTGGCTGCTCGAGCCGCTGGTCCGACCGAGCGCCATCGTCGAGCGCCACGAAGCCGTCGAAGCGCTGGTGGGTGATCCGCAGCGTCGCTCCGATCTCGGCGAGACGCTGGCGGGAATCGGCGACGTCGAGCGGCTCAACGCCAAGGTGACGACCGGTCGCGCCCACGCGCGCGACCTCGTGGCGCTGGCGCGCGCGTCGAGCGCCTGGCCGGAGCTCCGGGCACGGACGCAGGGCACGTCTTCGTCGCTCCTCGAATCGCTCGCGCGGTCCATCGATCCGCTCGACGACGTCACGGCGGAGATCGGGCGCGTGCTGGTCGACGAGCCACCGCTCGCGATCACGGATGGAGGAATGATCCGGGCCGGTGTGTCGGCGCCGCTCGACGAGGCGCGCAGCATGATGCGCGACGGCAAGTCCTGGATCGCGCGGCTCGAGGCCGAGGAGCGCGAGCGCTCGCAGATCGCGAAGCTCAAGGTCGGCTACAACCGCGTGTTCGGCTACTACCTCGAGGTTCCCAACTCGTTCGCCGAGCGCGTCCCGCGAACCTGGATCCGCAAGCAGACCTTGGTCGGCGCCGAGCGCTACGTGACGCCCGAGCTCAAGGAGATGGAAGCCAAGGTGCTGGGGGCCGAGGAGCGGAGCCACAAGCTCGAGCTGGAGCTCTTCCAGGAGTTGCGCGAGGGCGTCGCGAAGCACGCGCCACGCATCGCGACCGGCGCGGCGGCGATCGCGGCGCTCGACGTGCTCACCTCGTTCGCCGAGGTCGCGGTGCGATCACGCCACATTCGCCCGGCCGTCGACGACAGCGGAATCCTCGAGTTGCGCGAGAGCCGGCATCCGGTCGTGGAAGCGATGGTCGGTCGCGAGCGGTTCGTGCCCAACGACGTTCGGCTCGACGACACCGAGCACCAGATTCTGCTTCTCACCGGCCCGAACATGGCCGGCAAATCCACCTACATGCGCCAGGTGGCGCTGGCGGTGATCCTGGCGCAGGCGGGAGCTTTCGTGCCGGCGGCCAGCGCTCACGTGGGAGTGGTCGATCGCGTGTTCACCCGCGTCGGCGCCTCGGACCGGCTCTCCGAAGGCCACAGCACCTTCATGGTCGAGATGGTGGAGACGGCGCGGATCCTCGATCGGGCGACCTCGCGAAGCCTGGTGCTGCTCGACGAGATCGGACGGGGAACCAGCACCTACGACGGCGTGAGCATCGCCTGGGCGGTCGCGGAGCGCCTGCACGAGGGTCCGTCGCGGCCCCGCACGCTCTTCGCGACCCACTATCACGAGCTCACCGAGCTCGCGCGCACCTTGCCTCGCGTGCAGAACCTGAACGTCGCGGTGCGAGAGTGGGGAGAGGAGATCCTGTTCTTGCACCGTATCGTGCCGGGCGCCGCCAGCCGCAGCTACGGGATCCACGTGGCGAGGCTCGCGGGATTGCCCTAGGACGTCGTGCGGCGCGCTCGCGAGCTGCTGGCGTCGCTCGAGACCGAGGGCGGCTCACCGGTGGCGCACCGTAACGTCCGCGGGCAGGCAGGGGCGCGCGGCGACTCGAACCAGCTCGAGCTCTTCCGGCCCGTCGCCGACGGACTGCGCGACGCGCTCGCGGCGTTGCGGGTCGAGACGCTGACGCCGGTCGAGGCGCTCACCGAGCTCG
>CAZYWA010000755.1:0-3001 GCA_964650975.1 uncultured bacterium | reverse complement strand
CTGCCCGGGCGCCACCGACGTGCTGCGCTCGCTGGCCGACAACCGTCCGGACGTGATCCTGATGGACATGTACATGCCGGATTGCTCCGGGCCCGAGCTTGCACAGCTGATTCGTCAAGATGAGAGCTTCGTCGACGTTCCGATCCTGTTCCTGTCGGTGGAGTTGAACCTCGGCCGGCGGCTCGACGCGATCGGGATCGGCGGCGACGAGTTCCTGACCAGACCGATCGAGCCGACGCACCTGATCGCGGCCGTGACGGCGCGCGCACGACGCGCTCGGCAGGTGCGAGAGCTCACGATGCACGACCCGCTCACCGGGCTCGGCAACCACACGCGGATCCGTCAAACGCTGGAGAGCGAGCTCGCGCGCGCGAGCCGGCTGCGGACGCGGGTGGCGTTCGCGCTGATCGACCTGGACCACTTCAAGCGGGTGAACGACGCCCACGGGCATCCGGCGGGTGACCGCGTGCTGCGGGGGCTCGCGCGGCTCATGTTGCAGCGGATTCGCCGCACCGACGTCGCGGGTCGCGTGGGTGGAGACCGGCTCGCGCTGGTGTTGCCGAATGCTTCGCTGAGCGCGGCGGCGCGGCTGGTGGACGACGTCCGCGGTTGCTTCGAGCACCTGCGACACCACGGTGCGATGGACGAGTTCCAGGTCACGATGAGCGCCGGCGTCGCCGAGTTTCCGACCTGCCGGGACGTCGACGAGCTGATGGACGGGGCGGACCGGGCGCTCCGTCGCGCCAAGGAGCGCGGCCGCAACCGGGTCGAAGTGCATCTCACGCTTGCTGCCGCCCAAACGGCGGCGGCCGGCGATGTCGGAGCGGCGGCATGAACGAGCTTCGCGCGCCAGCTGAGCGGCGGACCATCCTCAGCATCGACGACGATCCGGACATCGGCACGATGCTGCGGGTGCTGCTCGAGAGTCAGGGGTACCGGGTACTGGTCGCGGGCAGCGGCGCCGCGGCGTTCGAGCTGCTGACCGACGAGCAACCGGACCTCATCCTGCTCGACGTCGACATGCCGGAGATGGACGGGTTCGAGGTCTGCGCCCGGCTGCACCAGACGACCGCGCTGGCGTACGTGCCGATCGTCTTCGTCACCGCGCGCTCCGGCGAGCAGGATCACGCACGGGCCTTCGAGGTGGGCGCGTCTGGCTATCTCACGAAGCCGCTCGACCCGGCGAACCTGCTTTCCGAGGTCGAAGCTCAGCTCGAGACGCACGCCCGGTGGGAGGAGCTCCGGCGCAAGCAAGAAGCCCCGGAGAAGCCGGCGCCGGCGCCGGCGCCGCCGGCGCCGGTCCCAGCCCAGGCCGCCGACGTGCCGGCGCTTTCGATGCTCGGGCCGGACGCCCTCGATCGGTTCCAGGCGCACCTGGCAAAGCGACGCAAGCTGACCCGTGGCCGGATCGCGATGATGGGCGCGACGCCTGGTCAGGACATCTACAGCCTCGCGGCGCGAATCGCACTCTCGGAAACCGACCTGGCTCAGGAGATCGCCGCGTTTCTACGTGTGCCCTTCCTCGGGCGAATCGACAAGCGCCGCCTCAAGCTCGGCGTCCTGCCGACCGCCTACTGCATCTCGCACCACGTGGTGGTGGTGACGGATACCGACGGGCACGAGGCATTCGTGCTCGCCAATCCGTTCAACTGGAGCGTGATGGAGACCATCCGGCTGGTAGCGGCCAAGGGCTCGCCGGTTCGCATCTCGATCGCGGCACCCGAGGCGATCGACGCCCTGACGCCCGGGGGCGGCGGCCAACCCGGCGAAATGCCCGCGTTGCGACTCTCCGGGACGCCGGGGTTTCGGCGCGACCGCGATGACGCGTCCGAACCGGCGATGGTGCTTCCCGGCGCGATCACCGAGAGCGCGGGCCCGATCGTGCAGCTGGTCCACCGCATGATCAAGTCCGCGCACGAGGCAGGCGCATCGGATATCCACGTGGAACCTTGGGAAAACCAAGTACTGATCCGATTCCGCGTGGATGGCGTGCTGCGGGTGTGGAACCGGTTGATGCCGGCCTCGCTGACGGCGCCGGTGACGACCCGAATCAAGGTCATGGCGGAGCTCGACATCGCCGAGCGCCGGCTGCCCCAGGACGGACGGATCGCCTTCAAGGACTTCTCGAGCACCGGGCCGGACGTCGACCTGCGCATCTCCATCGCTCCCATGCAATACGGCGAGAAGGTCGTGATCCGGCTTCTCGACAAGCAGCGCGCCGTGTTGCCACTCGACGCCCTCGGGCTCTCCCCGCGCCACCTCGCGCTCTACCGCAGCAAGATCCAGACGCCCTATGGGTTGGTCCTGCACGTCGGGCCGACGGGCTCCGGCAAATCGATGACGCTCTATGCGGCTCTGAACGAGATCCAAACGCCCGAGATCAACGTTCAGACCGCCGAGGATCCGATCGAGTACACGCTCCCCGGAATCAACCAGCTCCAGGTCCATCCGGAGATGGGTCTCACGTTCGCGCGCGCGCTGCGCAGCTATCTGCGCCAGGATCCGGACGTGATCCTGGTGGGCGAGATTCGCGATCTGGAGACCGCCCAGGTGGCCATCGAAGCGGGGCTCACCGGGCATCTGGTGCTATCGACCTTGCACACCAACGACGCGGCGTCGACCGTGGTGCGGTTCACGGAGATGGGCGTCGAGCCGTTCCTGGTGAGCTCCACGGTCCTGCTGGTGTGCGCGCAGCGGCTGGTGCGCCGGATCTGCCTCGTGTGTCGCGAGCCCTACCCAGCCAGCGCCCGGGAGAAGGAGCTGGTCGGAGCGCCGGTGCTGGGTCCGTGCACGCTCTACCGTCCCGCCGGCTGCCCGCGCTGTAACGGAGTCGGGTACAAGGGGCGGATCGGGGTCCACGAGATCCTGGTGCTGACCGGCGCCATGCGCCTTGCGGTGAGTCAGCGCACCGTCACCTCGGAGCAGCTCAAGAAGATGGCGGTCGAGACGTCGGGGATGACCACCCTCTACTGGGACGCCATGGAGAAGGTGCGGCAAGGAA
>CAZYWA010000754.1:0-3030 GCA_964650975.1 uncultured bacterium | reverse complement strand
CGCGAATGCGAGGTCGCGGTGGGTCTCGCAGTCGTCGACGCGGGTGTAGGCCGCCGAGTTGATCGCCAGGTCGGGGCGCAGGGCCGCGACCGTCGCGGCGAGGGCGTCGGCGTGGGTGAGATCGACCTCGGGAAGATCGACTCCGGTCACGTCGTGACCGGATCCAAGCTCTTCCACGAGATCGGTGCCGAGCATCCCACGGCAGCCGACGACCAGGATTCGCATTCATTCTCCCGGGGAGCCAAGCCCCCGTCCACGAAGAGCACGGTCCGCGCGGGTCTTTCAGGGCACCCGGGGACGAGCCTGTCGGGTCACGCGCCGCCGTCGGCGCGATCGTTTCGCTCTCGGTACGAGCCGTCCTGGATACGGGTCCACCAGCCGCGGTTCGACCGGTACCAGGCGATGGTGGACGCCAGGCCCTCCTCGAACCCGCGCGCCGGCTTCCAGCCGAGCTCGGCGCCGATCCGGGTGATGTCCATCGCGTAGCGGCGGTCGTGACCCGGGCGGTCCTTCACGAAGGTGATGAGCTCTTTCGACTTGCCGAGCAGCCGCAGCACGGCCTCCGCGATCTGCAGGTTGGTACGCTCGCACTCGCCGCCGATGTTGTAGACCTGGCCGATTTCCCCGGTCCGGCACACCGCTTCGATCGCATCGCAGTGGTCGTCGACGTGCAGCCAGTCGCGCACGTGCAGTCCGTCGCCGTAGATCGGCAGCTTCTGATCGTCGATCGCCCGCGTCACCAGGAGCGGGATCAGCTTCTCGGGGAACTGGTACGGGCCGTAGTTGTTCGAGCAGCGGGTCACCAGCGCGGGGAAGCCGTAGGTCTCGACGTACGAGCGCACGATCAGATCGGCCGACGCCTTGGACGCCGAGTACGGGCTGTTGGGAGCGAGCGGGGTGGTCTCGCGAAAGGCGCCGGTGGGTCCGAGCGTGCCGTAGACCTCGTCGGTCGAGACCTGGACGAAGCGCGGCACCTGCGCCTCGCGGCAGCCTTCGAGCAGCGTCTGGGTGCCGATCACGTTGGTGTGCAGGAACACCCGCGGCGAGTCGATCGAGCGGTCGACGTGGCTCTCGGCGGCGAAGTGGACCACCAGGTCGGGGCGCGGATCGAGCGCCTGGCGAACGTCGGCGGGCTCGGCCACGTCGCCGCGCACGAACCGGTAGCCGCGGTGGCCGCTCAGACCGTCGAGATTCTCCAGGTTTCCGGCGTAGGTGAGCTTGTCGAGCACCACCAGCGCGTCGTCGGGGTGCCGGCCCAGCCAGCGCCGCACGAAGTTCGAGCCGATGAAGCCGGCCCCGCCCGTCACCAGCAGGCGCATCAGCCGATTTCCACCTTGCTCGAGTCACCCAGCATGAAGCGCAAGGCGCGGGGCCGGGCCGGCGACTTCGCGACCTCGACGTTCTTGCCGATCAAGCTGTCCACGATCCGCCCGTCGATGTCGGTGATCGAGCTACCCGCCAGCACGATCGAGTGCTCGATCTCGACCTTGCGCAAGGTGCAGCCGTCGCTGATCGACGTGAACGGGCCGACGTACGAGTCGACGATGGACGTTCCGGCGCCGATGATCGCCGGACCGCGGATGGTCGAGCCCCGCACCTCGGCGCCCTTCTCGATCCGCACCTTGAAGCTCACGCTCGACGCGGCGTCGACCGAACCCTCGATCGCCGGCGTGATCGCCTGGCTGTCGAGCAGCATGCGGTTCGCTTCCAGCATGTCCTCGAGCTTGCCGGTGTCCTTCCACCAGCCGGTGACGATGTGCGGCTTGACGACGTAGCCGTGGTCGACCAGCCACTGGATGGCGTCGGTGATCTCGAGCTCGCCGCGGGCCGAGGGGCGGATCGCGTCGACCGCCTCGAAGATGGGCTGATCGAAGAGGTAAACGCCCACCAGCGCCAGATCGCTCTTCGGCTCGCGCGGCTTCTCCACCAGCCGCACCACCCGCCCGTCGGCGAGCTCGGCGACGCCGAACTGCGACGGATCGGGAACCTTGGCGAGCAAGATGTGGCTCGCGTGGTTCTCGTTCCGGAATTCGTCGACCATCGCGCGAATCCCGTCCAGGATCAGGTTGTCGCCGAGGTACATCACGAAGCGGCGGTCGTGGAGGAAATCTCGCGCGACCTTGACCGCGTGGGCGAGCCCGAGCGGTGCCTGCTGCTCGATGTAGGTGATCTCGACGCCCCACCGGGAGCCGTCGCCGCACGCCTCCATGATCTCGTTCTTGGTGTGGCCGACGATCACGCCGATCTCGCGGATCCCGGCCTCGCGGATGGCCTCGATCGCGTAGAACAGGATCGGCCGGTTGGCCACCGGCACCAGCTGCTTGGCGGAGGTGTGGGTGATCGGCCGCAGCCGGGTCCCCTTACCGCCCGCGAGGATGAGTCCCTTCATCGACGCTCCGAGCTGAGCCGCACCGTGAGCGATGCCATTGGCCGCGGCCGCTCGCGCGGCGCGCGCGACGGAAGCGGGACCCATGAACCCGAAAAGTATAGACGAGCGCCGTTCCGGTTGAAATGCCGGAGGCACCTACCCTAGAATGCGGCGGCTTCACCACCCGCAGCATCGGAGAGGCTCCATGTTCGCGAAAACGCGATGGTTTCTCGCCCTTCCGCTGATCGTTGCGTCAGCCTGCGCAAGTCAGACCAGCGGCAGCGCGGCGCCAGCGAAGGCGACCGCCGGCGACCCGGTGCCCGCGCTCGCGGCGCTGATCCAGGGACTGCGCGACCGCGGCGCTACCGATGACGACGTCCGCGCCCTCGACCAGCGCTTGCGGCTTGCCCAGGCCAGCGAGAAGGCCGGCGACTCGGCCCGGGCGCGCGCGCGAGCGCAGGAGGGCCTCGATCTGGGCGCGCAGGTGAGCACCGGCCTCGACGAGAAGATCAAGAGCACGCTCGACAGGATGGACCTCGAGATCGGACGCGACATCCGCGACATCGACCAGGATCTCACCGACAAGATCGAGGACCGCGCCATCGACCGCTACGAGGCGGTCAAGAAGAAGATCGCGGAGCGCAACGCGCGCGCGACCAGCA
>CAZYWA010000753.1:0-3041 GCA_964650975.1 uncultured bacterium | reverse complement strand
GGACCCCGAAGGTTCCGAATTCGATCGGGACCCCTGTCCTTCGCCAAATCCTCGTCCGCCGCGGAATCACTGCGAACGTGATCGGGTAGCTCGGGCGGTCAGGCTCGGTGGAGGCTCGAGCGATGACTGCCCGAATGGTCCTCGGCGGGCCGGGCTCGACGGCGAGCGGTTCTCGGAGCACTCGCTGCGGCTGGGGTTCGTGACGACGGCGGCACGGAGAGACTGCTCGGAGCGATCGATCGCGAACCGGACCGGCCACCGGTCGATGCTGGTGCTGCGCGGGTACATCCGGCGCGCGAGCGTCTTCGAGGGGAATGCCGCGGTGGCGGTTGGAAACCCGATATGAGAGACCCAGGGACCGTTGGCACCATAGGCTCCCGGAGTGCTCGCGAGGTCGTTGAGGCCCTGCTCTAACGGGCGGAGCTCGGTCGGGTTCTCTCCTGCTGGTCCGCATCGCCGACAGGAGATCCAGCATGGCTTTGCCTCGCTCGAGGCTTTCCACCCTGGTGGTACCGCTGTGGGCTTCGCGATCGTCGCGGCGTCGCCCATACGATGTGCCGCGACGTCGCGAAGGATTGCCGTGCTGGAGTGGCGACACGCGGCTTGAACTGGCGTGGCGCACCGGGAGCGACGAAGTGAGGACAAAGATGAAGCCGCGCTCGGCAAGCCTTGCGCTTCGATCGTTGTTCGCGATGGCGGCGGTCGCCTTGGTTGGCAGAGCGGGCGCGCAAGTCTGGGAGGTGGGAAACATCCTGCTCACGCAGAGTCCGCCGAGCGACAACGCCGCCTTCGGACTAACCGTCGCCGTGGGCGACTTCGACGGTGATGGAAATCTCGACTTGGCGGTCGGGGCGCCGCTCTGGTCGAACGACACGGGAAGCGTCACCGTCTTCCGAGGCGGAGGGCCGCTGCGTACGCTCGAATTCCTCGCAGCGCTGCAGGGCGACGCGGCTTCCGATCACTTCGGGGAGGTGCTCGCGGCCGGCGACTTCGATCACGACGGCCAGGACGAGCTCGCGATCGGCGCCCCGTACGGTGCCATCGAGTACGGCGGAGGGCCGGTGACCTCGGGCTACGTGCGGATCGCGAAATGGAGCGCCGCGTGCCCCTGTTTCGAGACCCAGACGATCTCGCAGGCCGACACGACGGCGTTCGCTGTCCCCGGCGCGGGGAATTTGTTCGGTGCCGCCCTCGCTGCGGGCGACCTGAACGGTGACAGATACGCGGACCTCGCGGTCGGCGCGAACGGCGTGGCGGCCGGCGGCCACACCAACGCCGGGGCGGTCCAGATCTTCTATGGCGGCGCATCCGGTCTGCGGACCGACAACGCGCAAGGCTTCGAGGCCGGCACCGGCGGCGTGCTCGGGACTCCCGGCAACGGCGACGTCATGGGGGCCGCGCTCGCCATCGGCGACTTCGACGGAGACGGCAAGAACGACCTCGCGATCAGCGCTCCCCACCGGACGGTCGGGTCGGCGACCAAGGCCGGGGAAGTGCACGTCCTGCGCGGTTCGTCGTCCGGTCTGGTCACGACCGGCCAGCAGCTCCTCTCGCAGGAGAGCTTCGGCGGCACCTCGGGCACGAACGACGGCTTCGGCACGAGCCTCGCCGCCCAAGACTTCCTCCACGATCAGCGATCGTGTGGTCCTACCCTTTGCTACGCCGATCTCGCGATTGGCGCGCCCGGAAAGACCGTGAGCGGGCAAACCAAGGCCGGCGAGGTCGTGGTGGGATATGGGGGACCATCGGGAATCTCGACCAGCGGCGCCACGGTTCTCACGCAGAACGGGAACGGTGACACGCCGGAAGCGAACGACCAGTTCGGACTCAGCCTCTCAGCCGGCGGGCTCCAGGCCCACTTCGGCGGTCTGGCTGTTGGGGTGCCGACCGAGAGCTTCTTGCCCGGGCTTCAAGACGACGGCCTGGTACAGCTCTTCTTCGGCGCACCCGGCGGCCTCGACTCCGGCCTCGCCGCGCAGCTCGTGCCACAGGCCGCAGGATTCCACATCGCGCCCGCGGCGGACTTCGACGCCTGGGGGTACAAGGTTTTGATCGCTGACCTCGACGGCGATGGCTGGGGCGACGCGATCATCGCGGCGAACAAGACCGTGTCGGGACACTCGGGCGCTGGCGCGGTCGAAGTGCTCTTCGGCGCGATGTTCGCCGATGGATTCGAGAGCGGTGGCACGGCTATGTGGAGCGGGATTTCACCGTAGCTTCGGCGGGGCTAGGTCGGGCGCGCTGGACCTGCACGCTGCTCGGGAACTCGGGTGCGGGCGACAGCCGGTCACCGAGGCCGAGCTGGAGGCGATGCTCGCCACGCTGCCGGCGACCCTGGTCGGGATCCGCGACGGCGCGCTGCTGCTCGTCGGCTTCGTGGGCGCGTTCCGCCGCTCCGAGCTGGTCGCGCTCGACGCCGAGTCCGTCGGAGACGACCTCGCCGGAGCCACGATTTCCCTCAAAAGGTCCAAGACGGACCAGGAAGGCGCCGGGTTTGCCGAGGCACTCCCGTTCGGATCGACGCCGGAAACCTGCCCGGTGCGGGCGCTCAAGGCGTGGCTCGAGGCGGCGGGATCACGAGTGGGGCGCTCTCAGGTCGGTCGATCGGCACGGGAATGTGCGGGCCGAGCGGACCGACGGGTTGACCGTGGCGAGGGTGGTGAAGCGAGCGGCGCTGGCCGCCGGAGACGCCAAAAATTCGCCCTCGCTACGGGCGGAGAACATGCCTGTAGCTGGCTAATTTTGCATTCGGAGAGGGGTACCCGGTAGAGGGTAGCGAGTCGGTCGTCCGGACGCGAATTTTGGGCGCCGAGAGGGGCGATTTTTGCGTCGCCGGGGGCGCCGGGCCGACGCACCCGACGGACGATGCCTGCAGCCCGCACTCGGCCCAATTGCTACCGGCGACGGTGCTACTCGGTCCCCGACCAGGCACCCGTGCCCCCCGACTCGAACCCGTCTGCGAAGACCGGGACAGCCGAATGGCCCCGGAAGAACGTGACCACCTCCGAGTTCGAGCCGAAGAACGCGTCGAGATCGCCGTG
>CAZYWA010000752.1:0-3047 GCA_964650975.1 uncultured bacterium | reverse complement strand
TCTTCAGCTTCGAGGAGCTGGGCCTTCCGGCGATCGTGCGGGAGCTCGCCAAGAAGCCGCGCGGCCTGGTGCTGGTCACCGGCCCGACGGGCTCCGGCAAGTCGACGACCCTCGCGGCGATCATCGACAAGATCAACACCGAGCGTCACGAGCACATCGTGACCATCGAAGATCCCATCGAGTACCTGCACCAGCACAAGAACTGCGTCATCAACCAGCGCGAGGTCCACTCCGACACCGCGAGCTTCAAGAAGGCGCTCAAGTACATCCTGCGCCAGGACCCGGACGTGGTGCTGATCGGCGAGATGCGCGACCTCGAGACCATCGAGGCGGCGCTGCAGGTCGCGGAGACCGGCCACTTGGTGTTCGCCACGCTGCACACCAACTCCGCGGTCCAGACCATCAACCGAATCCTCGACGTGTTCCCGCCTTACCAGCAGCCGCAGGTGCGCGCGCAGCTGTCCTTCGTGCTCGAAGGCGTCCTGAGCCAGAACCTGATACCCAAGTCGACCGGTGTCGGCCGCGCGCTGTCGATCGAGGTCATGATCCCGAACCCCGCCATCCGCAACCTGATCCGCGAGGAGAAGGTCCACCAGATCTACTCGCAGATGCAGGTCGGCCAGTCGAAGTTCGGCATGCAGACGATGAACCAGTCGCTGCTCAGCCTCTACGTGAAGCGCCAGATCACGCTCGACGAGGCCATGGGCCGGTCCGGCGACATCGAGGAGTTCATCAACATGTTGCACGCGGCGGAGCAGGAGCAGGCGAAGGCCGCCGGCAGTGGCAAGGGGACGCGGTCCCAGGCGGCGTATTGATCGATTGATCTCGAAGTCGCGCAGCCAGGCGCGCGACGGAGGAAGCAGCGATGCCCCAATTCACGTACGAGGGAAAGACCCGGACCGGCGAGGTCAAGAAGGGCACGATCGAGGCGCCGAGCCGCGCCGCGGTCACCGCGCAGCTCCGCAAGCAGAACATCACGCCGACGACCATCAAGGAGAGCAAGAAGGGCGGCGGCGCGCGCGACATGGGCATCAACATCAATCTCACGATCTTCCAGCCGAGCGTGAAGCCCAAGGAGGTCGTGATCTTCGCCCGTCAGTTCGCGACCATGATCGACGCCGGTCTGCCGCTGGTGCAGTGCCTCGAGATCCTCGCGTCGCAGCAGGACAGCCCGACCTTCAAGAAGGTGCTGTTCGAGGTCAAGGCGGACGTCGAGGGCGGTAGCACCTTCGCCGAGGCGCTGAGCAAGCACCCGCGGGTCTTCGACGAGCTGTTCGTGAGCTTGATCGAGGCCGGCGAGATCGGCGGTATTCTCGACACGATCTTGAACCGCCTGGCGATCTTCCTGGAAAAGTCGATCAAGCTGAAGCGCCAGATCAAGGGCGCTCTCATCTACCCGGCCGCGATCATCACGGTGGCGACCATCGTCACCATCGTCATCTTGATCTTCGTCATCCCGACCTTCCAGAAGATGTTCGAAGGCTTCGACGCGGCGCTGCCGCTGCCGACCCAGATCGTCATCGCGCTCTCGAACTTCGTGCAGAACTACATCTTGCTGATCATCGTCGGGTTCATCGCGGCGGGCTTCGGCGTCCGCCAGCTCTACCGCACCGAGGCCGGCCGCAAGGTGATCGACAAGATGGCGCTCAAGGCGCCGCTGGTCGGCCCGATCATCCGCAAGTCGGCGGTCGCGCGTTTCACCCGTACCCTCGGCACCATGGTCTCGTCGGGCGTGCCGATCCTCGAGGCGCTCACCATCACGGCGCGCACCTCCGGCAACCGGACGATCGAGCAGGCGATCCTCCAGACCCGCTCGAGCATCAGCGAAGGAAAGACGATCGCCGAGCCGCTCGCCGAGTCGAAGGCCTTCCCGCCGATGGTCGTGCAGATGATCGCGGTCGGTGAAGCCACCGGCTCGATGGACACGATGCTGCAGAAGATCGCCGACTTCTACGAGGACGAGGTCGACAACGCCGTGAAGGGCCTCACCTCGCTGCTCGAGCCGGCCCTCATGCTGTTCCTGGGAATCACGGTCGGCGGTCTGATCATCTCGATGTACTTGCCGATCTTCAAGCTCGCCACGGTCATTTGACGGGTTTCGAGGTCGTTCGAAAGTCGAGTGACGGGCCGGCGACGAGCCGGCCCGTTGCTTCTCCGGCGCAGGTCGAGCGAGGCACCGCCGGCGCGCTGCGCGCCTCGGCCACGGAGATGTTCTCGCGGGCCGTCGGCTCGCGGCGCGGCGATCCGTGGATCGGCACCGAGGACCGGCAGCGCAGGGTGCTGTGGATCCTGCTCGCCCGGGTGCTGACGGTCACCTTCCTGCTCGGGCTATCGGCGTGGTTCCAGCTCAGGATCGAGCGGTGGCAGCTGACGCCGCCGCTGCTCTCGCTCTACGTGCTGATCGCGGTGACCTACCTGATCACCACCATCTCGGTGGTGCTGGCGCAGCGCGTGGAAGACCTGACCGGCCTCATCTACTTCCAGCTCTTCTGGGACATCCTCTTCACCACCACGGTGGTCTACCTGACCGGAGGCGTGAACAGCATCTTCACGCTCTTCTACTGCTTCTGCGTGATCTACGCGTCGGT
This sequence comes from uncultured bacterium, assembly GCA_964650975.1. Taxonomy (GTDB): domain Bacteria; phylum JADJOY01; class JADJOY01; order JADJOY01; family JADJOY01; genus CAZYWA01. The sequence goes on along the minus strand of CAZYWA010000752.1, from coordinate 459 downwards.
GCTGATCGAGCGCGTCGGCTGGCTGCTCTCGGCGTCGCTCTGCAGCTTGACCTACTCGAGCCTGCTCACCTCGCAGCGGGTCGGTCTGATCACGCCGTTCCCGTCGCTGCTCGGGCAATCGGCGCCGGTCTCGGACGACGTCTACTACTCGATCGTCATCTACGGCGTGGCGTTCTTCGCGGTCGGCTACTTCACCAACTACCTGTCGGGCCAGCTCCGCGAGACCGGCCGGGTCCTCAAAGAAAAGACCATCGACTATGCCGAGCTCGCGACTCTCACCTCCGACATCCTGCAGAGCCTCAATACCGGCCTGCTGACGGTGGACCGCGCCGGGCGCATCACCTCGTTCAACCAGGCGGCCGAGCGAATCACCGGCCTCCGGTTCTCGGACGTTTTCGGGCGGCCCCTCGCCGAGGTCGTGCCGGAGCTCGACCCGACCTCGCATGCGCCCGGGACCAC
>CAZYWA010000751.1:1902-3049 GCA_964650975.1 uncultured bacterium | reverse complement strand
GCCTTGAGCCGGATGTTGGCGTGGTTCGCCTGGAAGCTGTTGAAGTTCGGCATGAAGCCGGCACCCACCGAGAACCAGTCGGTGATCCGGTAGGCGAGGGAGAAGACCAGCGACAGCACGTCGGGGCGAGTGTCGTAGCGGTAGAAGTAGACCTCGGTCAGGCTGTTGAACGTCATGAAGCTGTTGACCTGCGGCAGCGGCAGGAACACCTCGACGCCAAGCGACAGCGGCTCGAGCCAGGGAAAGCGCCGGTTGAGCCCGGGGTGATCGAGGTCCGAGACGACGCTCACCTCGAGCCCCTGGGTCGCGGGCGGATTGGTGGAGACGTCGGCGGGCCGCGTGCCGCGAAACGACACGTGCAAGTCCGGGTCGCTGAACCGGTAGCCGATACCGGTCTGCGGCGCCGCGAACCCCAGCCCGCCCGGGTTGTAGTAGGCAGCCGCGGCATCGTCCGCGATCCCGGTGAACGCCTGGCCCATGGCGCCGCTGCGTGCGTCACCGCCGAACTCGTCGAAGTAGAGCCCGGTCTGGGCGCGCGCCACCGATGGCCCGATCAAGAGCGACGCGAGCAACGACGACGCCAGAACGGCCCACCGCTGGCACCGGCGACGCGCGCTCGGCAGGCTCGTGTCACCAGTCAACGCGCACCTCGAGACCGAGAGTGAAGACGTTGCCGCCGATCGTGTACGCCCCGCGACGCGTGTCGCCTTCGTTCTCGGTGAACCGGTGCGTCAGGATGTGATCCTGACCGTAGAGATCGAGGCGCAGCTTCGCCCCGTCCGCGATCTCGACGAAGTTGATCCCGAGCCCGCCCGACGCCACGTGCTGGTTCGAGTCGAGGATGTTGAGCTCGCCGTTGAGCGACGGATTGGGCGTGGGCTCGTAGTAGTAGCCGAGCCGCCAGTCGAGCCGCTCGATCCATCCGATTACGGGCAGCTCGCTCTCGACCGGCATCCGGTACTCGGTGCCGACGCGCGGAACGAGGGTGTCCTGGAACCTCGGGTCGGGGAACCGGTGGATGAAGAGCTTGAAGCTCGCGTACTCCTTGTAGACCGCATCCGCCGCCAGCGTGAGGCTCGACGTCGGCTTGAGCCCGATGCCCCAGCTCCACTGCGCGGGCGCGAAGCCCGCGTAGTTCACGATCAGC
>CAZYWA010000751.1:0-1892 GCA_964650975.1 uncultured bacterium | reverse complement strand
TCGGTTCGGCCACGGTGGGAACGAAGCCACCCTCCGGGGTGCCATTCCCGAGCGTCGTGATCGAGGGACCGGTGCCGAAGAAGTTCCCGACCTGCCCGCGGTAACTCCACCCAAGCGAAAGAAAATCCTCCGGCAGGTCGGCGATCTGCGGCACCCGGATCATGATCCCGCCGATCGGCGAGAACTCCATGTTCGCGTTGACCTTGATCGCGATGTCGAGCCCGTGAGTCGGATCACCCGCGGGCGCGTTGAGCCGGAGCTTCGCGATGCTGGTCTGGTACGCGTTCACGTTCGGGATCACGCCCGCGCCGAACGAGATCCAGTCGAGCGGCCGGTACGAGACCGTCGCCACGGCCGAGAGCAGGTCGGGCCGGGTGTCGTAGCGGAAGAAGTACGGCTGGGTGCGGTCCTGGTAGGTGTGAAACGTGTTCTGCGACTGGAGACCCAGCACCATCGCCACGCCGTAGTACAGACGATCGAGCGACGGGAAGTCCTGGATCAGGTCGGGCGGCGCGAAGTGGCCGGAGACACCGACCACCAGCCCCTCGGTCACCGGTGGGTCGAATTTCGTGTCGGTGATGACCAGCGCCGGCTCGATGCCCGGCTTGTGCGGATCGCTCGGGGACGGCGGCTGAGGTTGCGGCGGTCCCGCGAAATTGATCCAGGGGTGGGCCTCCATGTAGCGGATGCCGAGGATGGTCTCGCCGCCGCCGCCGAACGGGATCCCCGCGGGGTTGTAGTACGCGCCGGCGGAATCGTCGGCGACACCGGTGAACGCCTGACCCATGGCGCCGCTGCGCGCGGTGGCGCCGGTCTCATCGAGCACCAGGCCGGTTTGCGCGCGCGCCGCCGGCGACGTCGCGGCACAAGCGGCCAGCACCGCCGCGAAGCAAACGACACGGCCGGCCGGGTGTCGGCGGAGGCGAGCCCTGGCGGTCGACATGAACAGAGCGGTGAGGCTTGCCTCACGAGCCGCGCGGACGTTCTCACGACGCTCGCGATCAGGTCAAGCGCCCCCTGCAACGCCGCTCGAGAGACTCGACGATCGACCCACCGGACCGTAGATTCCGCGCATGAAGAACGACGAGCCCACCGCCGCACCGCCAGCACCCGTGCTCTCCGGCCGACACCGGAAGCAGCTCCGCGGACTGGCCCACCCGATGCGGCCGGTGGTTCACGTGGGGCAAGGTGGCGTCACCGACCCGATCGTGCGCGCGGTGGATCGCGCGCTCCTCGATCACGAGCTGATCAAGGTGCGGCTCCTCGAACCCGAGGACAAGCGCGCGATGGCCGAGCTGCTCGCCGACGGCGCGCGCGCGGCACTCTGCGGGCTGGTCGGCCACACGGTCATCCTCTACCGGCCTCATCCCGAGAAGCCCAAGATCAAGCTCGATTGAGTTTCCCGGGGGGCTGTTCCAGCCCCCCGCCCCGAAAAAAGTGCGATTTCTTTTCGGGGCCCCACCCCCAAGTCGGCTCGCTGCGCTCGCCGCGCGCCTGTGGCGCGGTGCTTGTGCTTCGACCCAGTGCCGCAAAGGGCGCAGGAGGGCAACGGTTCCGCGTGTCCGCGACCTCACGCCGGATGCGGAAACAAGAGCGACCGCAAGCCGCGGCCCGCGGCGAAGCGCGCGACGTGCTCGTTCGAGCGCAGGTGGTCGGCGATCGAGCGGTATGGGACGCAGCACTGTGTGCAGGCCGGCAGCCCCTGCTCCACCTGCACGCGAAACGCTCGGTAACCGGCGCCGTTCCAGTGGCTCGCGAGCGATCCGTCGCGAAGACTTCCGAGCTTGAGCCCGTCGAGCGACTGGCACGCGAGCAGATCGCCATAGGGACCGATCATCGCGACACCCCACGGCGACGTGCACCCGGCCGCAGCGCGCTCACCGGCTCCCGCG
>CAZYWA010000750.1:0-3065 GCA_964650975.1 uncultured bacterium | reverse complement strand
AACGTGCTGATGTGCGGGCGCCGCTTCGGGAACGCCACCCCCCACCCTTCCAGACCCCACTAGACCCCACATTCTCTAACGATTCCGCATCCCGCTCAGACGGTCGGACGGGCTCAGATTCGGCTTCGGCGACCGATTTTGCCCCCGCGGGGGCAAACCTTCGGGCTCTCGCCGCCCGAGCCCGCGAGGCCTACGCGAGGGGCGAGCGCGACGCCGCCCTGGCGCTGCTGCTTGAGCTAGCTGCCGAGCTCGATCCGAGCGCTTCGACCGGCTCCCACCCCGCCGCCGAGGCAGAGGCGGCCGCGCCCGCACGCCCGCGCGGCCAGGAGGGCACATGAACTCGGGTTGCCTAAAGATAGAGCGCGCCACTCCCGCTTCGCGCATCAGGGGGATCCTACACACCGGCGACAGGGACTCCGACGGACATCTACCTCGCGATGCCCTGGGAGGCGCTCTGCGCTGCCGTAGCGAAGCTCAACGTGCGGCGCCGCGGGCTCGCGGAAGTGGTCGAGCTGCGCGCCCCCCAGTTGGTGCCGAGAACGACGCGGTCACCTACCAGACACCGACCAAAGCACCTACCAAGAGCGAAAACGTCAACGATTCCTGGTGACCCCGCCGGGAATCGAACTCGGATCGAGCGGGATCCAAGCGGGTTCATCAGCCGGAATCGGCAATGATACCGCCCCGCCTTCGTGCCCGGTGGACCCCGATGAAGGCGTCAGAAACCCGATTTGGTTCCGGTTCGCCAACAACCCGGGGCTTCCTGACCTATCCGAGCTGGAATCACCTGCCAGTTCACCTGCCGGAGAAAGGTCTTCCGAGCGCGTGACCCTGCCCGCAGATGTCCAACTCTGGATCGAGCTCGAGGTCTTTCTCGAGCGCATTGGTCAGGACCAGGGTGACGATCATGAGCGCGACAGCCGACCGCTCCTGCCGTGGCTGGTCCCGCGGTAAGGGGTGGGCGTAGTTCGAGGCTGTCTGCCAGACCCTGCAACCCAGCCCTCGGTGTGGAAGGGGCGCTCACGACGACTGTGGCGCGTTCCTCATCGAGTAGGAGAGCACCATGAACATGATTCCTGATCCGCCACGTCTGCCAGCTCCACCGCCATGCGAGGTTCGGCTCGTCCTCTACAAGTTCCAGACCGCGGAGGGGCTGGCGCGCGAGGTCGTCGTGCTGACCGCGCGGAAGGCCGGCGATCCGATCGACCGCGAGTTCCTGAATGACAGCTTCGGCGGACCGCTCAAGGATGTGTCATGGGTAGATAGCCCCTGGATCGAGAAGCTGTGGTTCCCCGAGGTCCTGATGGTCGATGGGAAGCGAGTGAGCTAGCTCGATAATGATGGGATTCTGGGCTGCTCGAGCACGCCCAGGCGAAAAACCGTCGGGTCCGTTCGAGATCGGCTAGGACGCCGCTCCAGCCAGGGCTTCTTGCAGGCTCACTACGACCGAAACCGCCTGCTCAGCGAAGACATCCATCCCGATCTCGGATCCGTTCGGACGCTCCTGCTGACGCGCGAGCTCCTCGACGCACCAGGTGCGGAGATCTCCTGACACCGATCCTGTCGCTGCGAGCAACCGCGGCACGCTCGCCTTGAGGCTCGGGTCCGCGTCAGGTGTGAGCGCGGCGAGCAGTGCGTCCCGCGCGGCGCGATCACGGGCGAGACGTTGGACGATGGCAGCGCGATAGATGCCGAGTTGCGTGGAGTAGGTGATCGACGCGCGGACGTGACGCAGGATGTTCGGCGCGAGCTCCCCTACCGGCACCCGCGCGTACAGCACCGCCGGGGCCGACCACGGAAAGGGGCGCCCCGGCACGAACTGGGCGTAAAGCTGATCGACGAGGGGATCCTGGGGCCACGCTGCCACCAGACCGAGCACTACGCCCACGTCGTGGAACGACAGGACTCGGCGTCCATCGAACGGCCGGAGGAGCACCTCCTTGGCGCGACCCGACGTGCTGAAATGCTGGCTGAAGATCGCCGCGAGCGTGACGAGCTTCGCTGTCAGGAACGGGTTCCCGGCCTCGCCGCCGTGCAGAGCTTCGACGCATCGTTCCAGCAGCAAGTCCGAACGTGGGCGCACGGCGGCCAGGAACTGCACGACGTTCACATCGGACTCGACCTCGCGCTTCACGATCCGCGCGAGCAGCGCATCTCGAAGCTCTGGCGCGGCCTCTGCGACGAGGGCGAGCGAAGGCCACATCTCGCCCTTCCCGGACAGAGCAGCGATCGGATCTGGGCCGAGGACCGCTACAAGGTGCGGCCAGTGCCGTGCGAGGGTACGCAGCAGCGGAACGTTCGGGTGCCACGGGCGGAGGACGTGATCCAGGAGGCCCGGCTTTTCCGCCTGCTTCACCAGATCGACATCGTCGAGCTGTTCGAGGACCGTAAGGCCCGCGAGCGCGGCCTGGCGCACCTCCGAGTAGCTCGGACCGAGAGCGATCATGTCCGCACGCAGCGCGGCGAGTATCTTGTCATCGACCCGTCCCTCGCGCTTTAGCCGCGCGTGGAAGGAAGCGGAGCCGAGCGTGCTCACGTCAGCGTCGTCTTCCTGACGGAAGCGGCGGAGGGTCGGCAGCGCGCTCTCGCTCGAGATGTCCGGCGCCACGAGTGCCTTAAGGATCTGCTCGCGCAGAACGCGCGGCAGGGGCGTGAGGCGGGCCGCAACGCGGGAGCGCATGTCGGCGTCATCGCGGTAGCCGAACGCAATCGCTGCGAGTGGAGGCTCGGGTCGTTCGAGTTGCTCGAGCGCGAGAGCTCGTACGCGCTGATCATTCGGCCAGCTCTGGATGAGCTCCCACGTGCCGGTGTCGAAGGTCCGCCGGTGGGTCTCAGCCTCGAGCGCGCGGGTCACGATCTCTTCATCCGAATCGGGCGTGCGCGGCAGGTCGCTGAGGCCCGAGAGGATGAAGTCGAGGCGTTGAGCGTCAGGGCTCCGCATCAGCTCGAGCAGTCGCTCGCGTGCACGCTCCGGATCGCCGAGGACCTCGGGGATGAGGTGAGCGATACGGGAGGCGTGCGCCACGGGTCCATCGGCGATCTTGCGGAGGGCCTTCGCCGATTCT
>CAZYWA010000749.1:0-3067 GCA_964650975.1 uncultured bacterium | reverse complement strand
GATTTTTTCGGGGCCCCACCCCCGAGTCGGCTCGCTTTGCTCGCCGCGCGCCTCTGGCGCGTGCCGTGTTCAGCAGCCTACCAACGGCGCTTTCAGCAAGCAGTCGGCTCAGTCGTCACTATCAACGCGCGGGGCGCGGAGTGCGCGTTTTTTTCGTCGGAGTGGGATCCGAGGGCTCGGTCGCGGGGGCGGCGGGGTCAGGCTCGGTCTCGGCGGCGCGGCTGGCTTGGCGTTCTTCGAGGAGGGAGCGGACGGTGCCGATGAGCGGGCCGACGTCGGAGGATTTGATGACGTAGGCGTCGGCGGGGAGGGTGCGCATGTCGCCGTGGAACGAGCTGTAGGCCGAGGACAGCACGATCGGCAGATCGCGGTGCTCGGAGCGGATCGAGTTCAGCAGGTCGAGGCCGCTCGGACCGGGCATGCGAATGTCGAGCACCATCAGGTCGGGCTCGGCGACGGCCAGGGTCTCGAGCAGCTCGACACCGCTCGAAAGCTCGTCCACCTCGAAGCCCGCGGCCTCGAGCTCGGTCCGATAGAGCAGCCGGATGTGCTCTTCGTCGTCGACGATCAGGATCTTGGACGTCATGGGCTCAAGATGCGCCGAACAAGGCTAACGCGATCAAGAACACCTGCGCCAGGCCTTCGGAGATCGGCTCCAGCTCCACCCACTCGGTCTGGCGATGGCGGTTGCGGCCGTGGCTGATGCCCAGCGCCACGGACGGGATTCCCGCCGCCAGCGCCAGTGCCACCTCGGCCCCGCCCGGCGAAAAGTGGGTGCGGATTCGCAACGCCTGATGGACCGCGAGCACCGTCTGGACGAGCGGATGCGATTCGGCGAGCGCCGCCTCGTCCCAGCCACCCACCGGCGCGATCTTGAGGGGCACCGATCGTTCCTTCGAGACCTCGCGCACGATCTTCCGCAGCGCGCGCTCCGCGGTGGTGAACGACCTGGCGCTCGTGGCCTTGAGGTCGAGGCCGATGCCGTCGGTGGCATGGGTGCCGGAGGTCAGGATCTCCTCCAGCGGATCGAGGTCGACCTTCACGCCCGGGGCGGTGTTCTCGAGGGCGCCGATGGCGCGCAGCAGGTCGGGCAAGAACTCCATGGCGTCGACCGGCTTGCGGCTCGGCGTTCCCCAGCGGATGCGCAACCGGCGGGTGCACACCGTGGTGAAGGAGAGACGTCCCAGATCGTGGCCCTTGAGGCACAGCATCCAGCCGATCTGGCCGTCGAGCCGGCGCAGCACGCGCTTCAGGCCGGCGACGTTCCCGGCGCCTTCGGTCGCTCCGGTCGCCGCGAACACCATCGGGCCGAGCGGGTGGGGTGTCGCGCGGCCGAATACCTCCGCGAGCGCCAGCAGCGCCGCGAGCCCGAGCGCGTTGTCGCCGATGCCCGGCCCCACCACTTTCTTGCCGTCGACTCGCGCCGTCGGATTCACGGTGGGCGGGAAGATCGTGTCGAGGCTCGCCTGCAGCAGCAGCGCCGGACCGTGCAGGTTGGCCGATCGTGGAAACGACGCGATCACGTCCCAGCGTGGAGTGCGCTCGACCTCGAGCCCGATCGACTGGAACCGGTCCATCAGGAAGCGCGCGCGGGCGCGCTCCGAGAAGGTCGGCGCCGGGACCTGGTTGATCGCGATAGCATCCGCGGCGACCGCCGCGATGTTGCGGTCGATCACGTGCAGGACGTGCGCGACCTTGGTGCTCGCGAGCGTCGGGGGCATCGGTCCTCGAGTCCCGGCCGGGTGAAAAGGGTCGGCGTACTTGGATCGGGCCCACCATTCTACCTGGGCTCGCGCGCGGACTCGGTGCAAGGGTCACGAACGGCGGCGATTCTTGCTCGCCCTCCGCACAAGCGGTAACCTCGCCGCGACCCTTGCGTTCGTCCCGCGCCTGACGCGGATTGCCCTCCACGGCGTGTCCGGGGGATCGCCGCGCGGACCGCCGCCGGTCTGAATCGCCGCCGTGCCGAGCTCTTCCATGCAGTGCGCCTTCTGCCACCACCCGGTCAAACCCACCGCGAACTACTGCTCGCGCTGCGGCGCCGCGGTACGCGCCACCGCGCGCTGCGCGAGCTGCGACCAGGTGGTCGACGAGAGCGACCACTTCTGCGACCGCTGCGGAGCCCGGCTGCGCGCCGCCGAGGCCGCCGCGGGTGTGGCGGCCAAGGCCCCCGGCCCGGACGTCGCGGGGCGGGGTGTCACGATCGAGGTGGATCTTCCCACGCCGCCCGGGGCCGATCCCGACTTCGAAACGTTCGTGCAGACCACGCCCGGGGCGCAGCAGGTCGACGGTCCGGAGGGTCCCGCGGTGCGAGTCACGTTCGGCCCGGCGGACACGCTGCAGCTCATCGCGTTCGTCGAGCGCACCGAACGCCGCCGCGGCCGTCGTGTCTATCGCGACGGCCAGCGCCAGCCGTGGGACGAGTTTTTCCGGTTCCTGGAGTGCTACCGCGCGCGGCGCAAGTCCACCAATCCGGACGAGTACTGCTTCTACGACGAAAACAACAATCCCAACGTGTGGGGTTGTTTCCAGGTCGGGATGCCGGTGTCGAGCGTCGCTCACCGCACCGAGTGGCTGAGCGCCGGCAAGTTCGACACCGACGGTTCCTTCGTGTTCGACAAGAAGCAGCTGATCACGATGCTCGACGAGCGGCTGGCGCCGTTTCGGCTGTGCCCGGCGCTCGAGGTCCGCCACGTCGGACAGGCGCTGCGCGCGTTTCCGGTGCGGGTGAATCCCAAGCTCAACCGCGACTGGCGCTACGTCGAGGACGAGACCGGCACCGACCCGGGCGCCGTGACCGCGCTCAAGCGGGAAGCGGGAGCCGCGGTCGAGGTGCGGGTGCGCGGAGTGCTGCCGAGCAACTCGGAGGCGGCGGAGCGGACCGCGCAGGCGGTGCGTCGCGCGGTCACGGCGGCGCCGGCCGGCGCTGCCGCGCCCGGCGAGCCGCCGGAGCCGTCCACGGCGCCCGCCCAGCGGAGTGCCTGATGTTCTGGCGCAAGAAGAAGCACATCCTGCTGGTCGACGACGACGAAAGCTTGCTGCACTCGCTCGATCTCTACTTCTCGAA
>CAZYWA010000748.1:0-3068 GCA_964650975.1 uncultured bacterium | reverse complement strand
GTTGGCGACGTGGGCGTTCAGACAGAGTTATTGCTGTCAGTTGCACCAGCTCTGACCGACGAACCGCTTGAAGCCCGACCGAATCGGGAGGGCGGGGCGGGCCGCGAGGCTGAACGAGACCGGGGACGCGCGGAGGTTGTCGCGGCACTGATCACGGTTGCGCCGGAGATCGCCGAGCTGCGCTGTGCAGCATGCGGATCCCGGACAGATCCTCAGATCACGCAACGCGGGCTGGTCCTGGTGTGTGAGTCGGAGCGATGTGGCGCACGCGAGAACTTGATCGATTCGTCGGTTCTTCAGCGGTTGCGTGTGTACCTGGAGATCCGGTGTTATCAGTGCGACAGCTCTCTCCTGGAAAGCCGCCGCGCATCGTGGGGGACCTACCTGAAGTGCCTGAAATGTACGTCTAACAATACGTGGGTTGGGGTCGCAGGTCGCCGTGGCAGTGTCGGGTCGTGAGTGTGAGATCCTCCAGATCGCTGGTGGCGCTGTGGTCAACGACGTCGAGCGGAAGCCTCGCGGATACTGAATGCGGCCCGGTGCTCGACGCCGTGCCGCCGATCGCGCTCGACGGCCGGCGCGACGAGTGCCGAAGGCGGAGCCGGTGACGCGGTGGTCGCGGTCCCTGGGATGCAGGCACCCGCTGCGGCGACGCCTATCCCCGCCACCGCGTCCGGACCCGGTGGGGTTCGCCGACGCTCGAGCACGACGCCGACGCACCGACCGCGTCCGGCGCTGAGTACCAGCTCGGGGCGCCACGGTGTCCGGCTCTGACTGGAGAGCCGGGTGGCGTGTCGTCCGTGCACGTCGGGCTCAGCGCGTCTATGTTCTGAAGCGCGACGGTCTTGCGCTCGCGGCCGGATTCTACTACCGGCGATCGAGCCCGACACCGCCGCACCACCACGGGCCACATGGATCCGCGAGTTGCGCGATCGAGCGGTGGGGTAGGAGGCGCCTGTGAGCGATGAAGACGAATCGAGCGAAATAGGCGAGGGGCAGGTAATCGTCGACTGGGACGAGCGGTGGCGGTTGAGGCTGCCGATCCCGCTCCGTGTCGCGCTCTTTGACGGTGTCGAGCGGATCAAGCGAGTCCGTGACGAGATCAGGGAAGCGTCGCCGGTGAGATGGATGCCAAGCGTTCGCGTGCGTGGCGTCGTGTGGCTGGCGCCAGATCGCCGCGGAGGGCCGAGCGGCATGAGAGGTTTCATCCAGGTTGGCGACGCCGCCGAAATTTGTGCCGTAATCCCTGCGCAGACCGTGGTATGCGACGAGGGCTACCAGCGTAAGCTCTTGGTACACGAGTTCTCGCACTGTTTCGACTTTTTGCGCCGTGCTGTCGCTATGCAGGACAGCGGCTCCGGAACGCTGGCTCTCCCGGTGTGGGCGGACCCGTCGGATGAGCGAGTGGATCGCGAGCAACTTGCAGATCCGCACGATTGGTTCGGGCCGCGCGACGTCGAGGAGTTCATTTTCTGGACCGACGGCGACATCACCAAGCGCGCGATCGAGCAGCACCAGCTCATGCGCTACTTAGACGTTGAGAGCCCTGATCGGAGCGTCTCTCTGAGGGCAACGCTGCGTTTCCCTGACGTCGTGCTCGCGAAGGCGCTTGAGCTGCGCGGTCGGCCGTACGGCTATGGGCTCGAGCAACTTACGCCGCTGAGCTCCACCCCAAGACCCATCTCGGAGCCCCCGAAGGGCTAGCGGTTCACGCTTTCGCGCGGTGCCGAGCCGCTGCACTTCAGGGCGGGAGCTTGCCAGGGGTAGCCGAACTCTGCTGCGAGGACCGGACCCGAGCCCGCCAATCCCGAGATAACCCGTGCGGGGATCGCGTCGCACAGGCGCCGGTCTCTTGAGCCGTGAGGACGACGGTCGGGTGGTGACAATCTGAATCGAGTGGGGCTCGGCGCTTTCGGTATCGGTGCGGCTGGGCCACGATGGCGTGAGGTCCTGGAACGCTACAGCGCTGGCGAGGCCGGTCGCGAGTTCCGTCTGGGGGAACGAATGCCACACCGGAGACGAACAAGACAGGAGCGCGAGTTCGACGAGGCATTAAAGCGGGTGCTCGATGACGCCCTGACGAAGTTCCGCGCAGCAGCTCCCGAGAACCAATGGGATGCCGCTGGGGCCGGCCTCACGACACTGGCCGACTTCGCCGTCGGTCGGCTCACGCGGGCGGAAGGCTTCGCCATGGAGCTCGTCGGCCAGCTTGCCGTTCACCTTCTGGGGACGTTGCGTGATGGTCTCGACATACCTGGGGGCACGATCACGTGGCAGCCGGCCGGAAGCGGTAACCAGTGGGGGGCGCTGACCAAGTACCGCCATCCGATCGAATGCGATTGGAATTGGCAGGATGGAGTCCGGTTTGTGTCGACACGGTTGTTCACCGAGCAAGATCTCGCCCCGGAGAACATCAGGAGCGGAGAGCCGCTGGCGAGGTGGGTCAAGGAGGGCCTCATCATCGCAGCGCTCAACAACGTGACCCGAGGCGTGGTGCACGACCGCAAGAACGGCGTTTGGTTCTGCAGCGTCTCGGACGAGGACGCCGAGAGAATTTCCCAGCTCCCGGAGGACGAGCGCGAGCAGGTCTTGGATCAGCTCGTCCACGAGTCGTTCCGAATCGGGTGGCCGATCTTCCACGTGATGTCGAGAGCTCTCTACGAGGAGCTTCCAGCTGATCCAGAACTGCGGACTCTTGGGGCTGCTGCAGATGCGCAGCGGAGCCGTGAGAGGTGGCTTGAGCGGATGCGATGTGGGGAGCCAGATCTGCTGCGACTTCCGTTGCCAGCCGGACTGGATGGGAGCTTCTCGGTGGGGATCGAGATCCACCGCCTTGTCGTCGATGAGGACGCTCGACAGGCGTACTTCGACGTGTGGGTCGGTATCAACGTGGAGAGCGCAGCTTCACCGGCGGAATGGCCCGCGGAGAAGGTGTCAAGGATGTGGGCCACGGTGTTTCCGTACTTCGATCGCCTGGCGCGTGGCGAGTCGTTTTACGGGAGCCTCGACCGAATCCCGAACCTGCAGGCGGAGATCGCAACAAGGTTGAGAGAGCGACTCGAGCACCT
>CAZYWA010000747.1:0-3077 GCA_964650975.1 uncultured bacterium | reverse complement strand
GCACCATGATGAGCCCGTTGAGCTCCTGGATGAGCCACGGCTTGATGCGCGCGTTGGCCGGGATCTTGGTGGCGTACGGCACCTCGTTGCAGACACCGGTGCAGTCGTAGCGCCACGCGTGGAACGGGCAGCGGATCGACTCGCCCTCGATGGTGCCGCCGTGTCCCAGGTGGGCACCGAGGTGCGGGCAGAAGGCGTCGAGCAAGTAGGGCTTACCGCTCTCGCCGCGGTAGAGGACCATGTGCTTGCCGAACGCCTGCACCGGCTTGGCCTCGCCCGCCGCCAGCTCGTGCGAGTACCCCACCTGGAACCAGCCGATCGGGAACGGCGAGAACGGGAAGCGCGAGTTCCACACTTCAGCCATGGTTCCTCCGCGGCAAACGGCGTTCGGAGCGCTTGTAGAACATGTTCTACTTCGGCTAGGGTAGAACACGTTTCACTCGATGACAAGTGCGCGGAAGGCACTTTCGGAAAGGCGGAAACCGCATATGAAGGAGTACGGGCTCTACATCGACGGGCGCTGGGAAGCCGCGCGCGACGGACGCTCCACCCCCACGATCAATCCCGCCACCGAGGAGCCCTGGGCCAAGGTCGCGGTGGCCGGCAAGGCGGACGTCGACCTGGCCGTGGCCGCTGCCAAGCGCGCCCACGACACGGGCGTGTGGCGCGACAAATCCCGCGAGGAGCGCGGCGCCATCCTGCAGGCGGTCGGCGCCGCGATCTTCGACAAGCAAGACGAGCTCTCGCTCGCCGAGGTCCAGGACGGCGGCGGGACCATCCGCAAGGCCGGCATGGCGGACATCCCGGCCACCGCACAGAGCTTCTTCTACTTCGGGCAGCTCATCGCCAGCACCTCCGAGGAAGAGGCCTTCGACGAATCGACGCCGGTCACCAGCCGCAATCTGGTGCGGAAGGAGCCGATCGGCGTGTGCGCCGGGATCACACCGTGGAACTTCCCGATCATGACCGCGGCGTGGAAGATCGCGCCGGCGCTGGCGGCCGGGAACACCATCGTGGTCAAGCCCGCGACGAACACGCCGGTCACGGCGCTGCTGCTCGCGGAGATCTGCACGCAGGCCGGCGTGCCCGACGGCGTCGTGAACGTGCTCACCGGGCCAGGCGCCTTGATCGGCGAGGAGCTCGCCAAGCACCCGGACGTGAGCAAGATCTCGTTCACCGGCTCGACCGAGGTCGGCCGGCGCATCCTCGAGATCTCGGCGCAGGGAATCAAGCGCGTGACTCTCGAGCTGGGCGGCAAGTCGGCCAACATCATCCTGGAGGACGCCGACCTCGATTGCGCGGTGCGCGGCGCCCTCTTCGGCACGTTCCTCCACCAGGGTCAGGCCTGTGAATCCGGCACCCGCGTGCTGGTGCCGAGGAAGATCTACGACGACTTCGTGGCGAAGATGGTCGAGATGGCGAAGGAGCTGACCGTCGGCGACACCATGGACCCCGCCACCTGCCTCGGTCCACTGGTGAGCGAGAAGCAACGCGCGACCGTCGAGAAATACGTGTCGATCGGCCGCGAGGAAGGCGCCGAGGTCGCCACCGGCGGCAAGCGGCCCACCCATCTGCCCAAGGGCTACTACTACGAGCCCACCATCCTCGCGAAGGTCGACAACGCGTGGAAGGTCGCGCAGGAAGAGATCTTCGGCCCGGTGGTGGTGGTCATCCCCTTCGACGACGAAGCCGACGCGATCCGCATCGCCAACCACAGCTGCTACGGCCTCGCCGGCGCGGTCTGGTCACGGAACACCGATCGCGCGCTCGCCATCGCCCGCAAGCTCGAGACCGGCACCGTGTGGATCAACGACTACCACCTGACCAACGTCCGCTTCCCGTTCGGCGGCTACAAGCTCTCGGGCATCGGCCGCGAGCTCGGCCCCTGGGGTCTCGACATCTACCAGGAGACCAAGCACATCCACGTCGGCGAGGCGACGGACGCCGCGACGAAGTTCTACTTCGGGATGCTGTTCAACTGATTTCTACGGGGGACTTTTCAAGCCCCCACCCCCGAGGCGGCTCGCGGCCTGCTCGCCGGCGCCCTGCGGCGCGCTGGCAGATCCGGGGGTCACCACGCCGAGTCTGTCCTTGCCGGCGGTCCATCGCGCTTCGTCACGCCGCGCGCGACGCCGCGGTCTTCTGCTTGCGGCGCACCGGACGAAGGCGATCCGCGCCCTGCCCGTCAACGCGTGCGGAGGTCGCGCGGATCGGCGCCAGGCTCCGGCGGAACTCGTTCATCTTGAACCACACGGGCACCATGTTGACCACGATCGTCATGTGGCCGCCGGGGATCCAGTGGATGGGCGGCTTGCCCCATTTCTCCCACGTTTCGAGCAGCGGGTCGGGCTGTAAGAAGAGATCCTCCACGGCCGCGACGATCAGCATGCGCTCGCGCTCCATGCGCAGCGGGTAATTCGCGAGCCCCACCGCGTCCATGATCTCGGAGACGCGCTTGAGCGAGACGTTCGAGCGGGTCAGGTCGCGGCGCATCGCGCCCAGGATCGGCGCGTTTTCGAGCGCCGCGGTCAAGTTCACGTCCGCGACCAGCGGGCACGCCCAGTCGATGTCGTTTTCGGCACAGGCCGTGAGCATCGTCACCACGCCGCCCAGACTCACGCCCGCGAGGCCGATCCGTTCGTAGCCCTGGTCGCGGCCCCAGCGGATCAGCGTGCGCACGTCCATCACCGACTGGCGCACGGCCTCGACGGTGCGCACCAGATCCGCCGTCCAGTAGAAGGAGCCGTGCACCCACGACGACTCGGGTTTGCGAGTGCCGTGGAACGGCAGGTCGAGGTGCACGATGTCGGCGCCGAGCATTTTCGTGGCCCACGGCATGAGCAGCAGCTCCTCGAGGAGCGCGCCGGGCGCCATCCAGCCGTGGACGTAGATGAGCAGGTCCTTGTTGCGGCGGAATTGCGGCGAGATGCGACGCGCCCAGAGCCGCTTGTTGGGCGCGTACTCGGTGTCGTGCCGCTCGCGATACGCGGGATGGATGGGCACGTGGTGGCTCTCGCCCGTCAAGGTCTGGCGGCGATAGGTGAGCTGCCGCCGCGTGCGGTGCTCGCGGAGCTCCG
>CAZYWA010000746.1:0-3098 GCA_964650975.1 uncultured bacterium | reverse complement strand
TTCGAGCCGTTCTTCACCACCAAGGCGGTGGGACAGGGAACCGGGCTTGGCCTCGCGACCGTGTACGGGATCGCTCACCAGGCGGGAGGTGCGGTCACGCTGCGGAGCGAGCTGGGGCGAGGCACCACGGTGGACGTCTACCTGCCGCCGGTCCGCGAGGTGGTCGAGGAGCGAAACGTGTTTGAAGCGGAGCCGCCCCGGGGCAACGAAACGGTGCTGCTGGTCGAGGACAACGACGACGTGCGCACCATCACCGGAACGGTGCTCAAGCGGCTCGGCTACACCGTCCTCTCCGCACCGGACGGAGCCCACGCGCTGGATCTCGCGGTCCGCCACGGCGGAGCGATCGACCTGGTGCTCACCGACACCATCATGCCCGGCATGAGCGGCCTGGCGGTCGCGGAGAAGCTCGCCGAGATCAGGCCGACCACGCGGGTGCTCTTCATGTCGGCTCACACCGAGGACAGCGTGCTGCGGCACGGCGTCGAGCGAGCGAAGGTCGCGTTCCTGCAGAAGCCATTCTCGGTCGCCGAGCTCGCGTTCAAGGTGCGCGGCACCCTCGACAAGCCGCGGTGAGTTGCCCGGGGGGCTTTCCGCCCCGAAAAAAGTGTCCTGGTTCAGACGCCGCGGACGCGAGGGACCGCGTCCCTCCAAACAGCACGAGATCGGTCCGAAGGAAGCGCTCCGGGCAATGATCCGATTTTGTCCACACACTCTCAGGTCTCGCGTCGATCGACGCGAACGGGCGGTCAGGGGCTCGCGATCGACCAGTGCCGGGTGCCGCCGCTCTCGAAGCTGTCGAGCAGTCTAGCGCCGAAGGAAGCGCGCTCGATAGATCTCGCTCAGCGCGCGGGACGATAGAGCGTGAGCCCCTGGTAGAGCATCGCGGGACGATCGCTGCCGGCGACGTGGATGGCGGTCTCGGTGGTGACCAGCGTGCCCTTGTCCTTGCCGTCGACGGCCATCAGCCGGCCGCGTGCGTGGACACTCGATCCGGCCGGCACCGGCGACATGAAGCGCAGCGAGTTGGCGCCGTAGTTGACCGCGCTGCCGTAGCCGACCACGCGCCAGGCACTCGCCGGCCGGAGCGACGGGAGCAGGCTCAGGACCAGGAACCCGTGCGCGATGGTGCCGCCGAACGGACTCTCCTTCTTGGCGCGCTCGACGTCGATGTGGATCCACTGCCGATCGTGGGTGAGCTCGGCGAACGAGTCGATCATCGACTGCGTGACCTCGATCGACGAGCCGAACGGGCCGAACTCCTCCGAGATCAGCGCGCGCAAGCCGTCGAGATCGTCGAAACGCACTTCGCGGGTGTCGCTCATGGTGGGGCTCTCCTCTCGGCGATCCGTTCGATCTACTCGACGCCCAGGATCGCGATGCCGCAAGTTTGCGGGGCGCCGCCCAGGTTGTGGCTGAGCGCCGTGCGCACGTCCTTCACCTGGCGCGGGCCGGCACGACCCTGCAGCTGCAACGTGTTCTCGTAGATCATGCGGACGCCGGTGGCGCCGGTGGGGTGGCCGAAGGTCTTGAGGCCGCCGTCGGTGTTGACGGGCAGTGCGCCGTCGAGCGCGAAGGTGCCGGCGCGGATGTGCTCCTTGGCGGAGCCTTTGTCGCAAAAACCCAGATCCTCGTACGAGAGCAGCTCGGTCAACGTGAAGCAGTCGTGGAGCTGCGCCACCTGGATCTCGCGGCGCGGCTCGGTGATGCCGGCTTGCTCGTAGGCGTCGCGAGCCGCGTACACCGTGGGTTTCCAGCTCAGGAAGTCGAAGTCGGGGTCGCCTTGCGGGTTGGGTGCCAGCGCGATCGTCACGGCTTTCACCAGCACCGGATCGGCGCGGAACGAGCGCGCGAGATCGCGGCGGGTGAGGATCGCGGCCGCGGCGCCGTCCGACTGCGCCGCGCAATCGTAGAGCCCGAACGGCCACGCGATCATCCGTGCGCCCAGCGCATCCTCGACCGTGATCTCGCGCTTCAGCATCGACTTGGGCGCCAGCGTCCCGTTCTTGTGATTCTTGACCGCGATCCGCGCCAGATCTTCACGAGACGCGCCGTAGGTCTCGAAGTAACGTGCGGCGCAGAGCGAGAACCACGCGGCGGGGGTCGAAGGAAGACCGCGAACGCCGGTCAGATTGACGCTTGGGCCGGAGACTCCACGATCCTTGGGCTTGTCGAAGCCCACCACCAGCACCGTGTCGTAGAGTCCTGCCGCGATCGAGAAGACGCCGTAACGGAATGCGTCGGTGCCGGTGGCGCAGTAGTTCTGCACCAGCGACACCGGCCGCTCGAAGAGCTTGAGCGACTCGGCCACCTCGGCGGTGCCGCGCGACGGGTAGACGGAGCCGCAGAAGACCGCCTCGATGCGGCGCTGCGGATCGTCGATGCCTGCGTCCGCGTAGGCCTCGTACGCGGCCTCGACGATCAGGTCCTCGGGCGACGCGTCCCAGCGCTCGCCGAACGCCGAGCATCCGACGCCCACCACCGCCACCTTGTCGCGCAGCGCGTCTTTCACGATCGCGCCTCATTGCCGGCAGCGCCTGGTTTGCCGGCGGCGTCGGCGGGAACGTCGCGCGCCGGACTGCTCTTCCAGAAGTAGTTGGGCCGCCCGCCGGCGTCGTGGATCTTGCGGAACACCATCTCGACCGGCAGATCGCAGCGCAGCTCGTCGGCGCGCCCGTCGGCCATCTGCACGTAGAGCCTGGCGCCGTCGATGTCGACCACGCCCGCGATGGTGGGCGGCTCGGGATTGGGGAAGAACCAGTCGAGGGTGTGAGACAAGAGGCGGCCGCGCCGATCGGAGAGTCGAACCGCGTCGAAGCCGTCGCGCGCGTGGCAGCGATAGCACACGCGCTGTTCCGGGAAATGCATGGTCTCGCACGTGCGGCAGCGGAAGGCGTGAAGGCTGATCTCCGAATCGCGCTCGCGGTACGCCACGGTGGCGGGGACGCCGGTGCCACCCTTGGGATCGTGCTCGGTGGGCGCGAGATTTCGTCCCGCGAGATACGGCTGATAGCTCCTGAGCACGCGCCGCCGGGCGAGATGGCCGCGTAGCCCGAGGCGCGGGCGAGCTCCGTGGGCGAGCCCAAGGGTGGCGTGGA
>CAZYWA010000745.1:0-3117 GCA_964650975.1 uncultured bacterium | reverse complement strand
GGCGGCGGTCCTCGGCGCCGCGGCGTGTAAGAGCGATCGGACCCTGCGGACGCGAGGGCCGCGTCCAAGCAGGGCGTTCAGTGTCCGTGGGGGTCGAAGTATGCGCGCAGCGTGGACGGGCTCTGGTCGTGCGCGTCGGCCTTTCGGAACCAGCGCATCGCGTTCCGGCGCTGCTTGGTCACGTTCATCATCGCGGCGGCGAGGTTGAAGTAGGCGTTGGCGTCGGCGGGCTCGTGCGCCACCGCGCGGCGCAGCACCGCGATCGCTGCATCGTGGCGGCCGAGGTCCGAGAGCACGGCGCCCAGAGACGTGAGCGCCTCGATGCACTCGGGCTCGGTCTCGAGGTGCTCGCGCAGCAGCACTTCCGCCGCCGCGAGCGACGTCTCCCACTTGCCCTTCCCTTGCCACGCCTCCTCGTAGAGGCGGCGGACTTGCTCGGCCAGTCGCTCGTTCATTGCGTCGGGTGATGCGATCGAGCGCCGCGGACGCGAGGGACCGCGTCGCTCCGACGGCCGCTCGGCTCAGCGCCCGTCGACGGCCATGCGGAAAACCACGGAAACGTCGTCGAGCGACGACACCGTCGTTTCGAGGTCGCGAAGCAGTCCGTCCTGGATGCCGTAGATCCAGCCGTGAATCGAGAGGTCGCGGCCGGCGCGCCAGGCGGCCTGAACGGTGGTGGTGTAGCAAACGTTCGCGACCTGCTCGATCACGTTGAGCTCGCAGAGCCGGTCGATGCGCGCGCTCTCGTCGGAAATCGGTTGCAGCACCGCGTCGTGCTTCTGGCGCACGTCGCGCACGTGGCGCAGCCAGTTGTCGGTGAGGCCGAGCTGCGTCACGCCGAGCGCCGCGCGCACGCCGCCGCAGCCGTAGTGGCCGCACACGATGACGTGCTTCACCTTCAGCACCTCGACGGCGAACTCGAGGACGGAGAGGCAATTGAAGTCGGTGTGCACCACCACGTTCGCGATGTTGCGGTGCACGAACATCTCGCCCGGCGGAAGGCCGACGATCACGTTGGCCGGGACGCGGCTGTCGCTGCAGCCGATCCACAGGTATTCGGGTGCTTGCTGCGCCACCAGGCGCTGGAAATAGCGAGGATCGCCGGTGAGCATCTCTTCGGCCCAGCGGCGGTTGTTGTCGAACAGCGTCTCGAGCTTGCGCATCGGCTGGCCTCGAAGATGGGGTCGCGACGTCGAGGTCGGATTCTACTCGGGTGCGGCGATTGGCAAATGGGACGCGATCGCGCCTGCGGGTCACCGGCCCCTCGGAGTCTTGAATCACGCGACCACATTCGAACGCTTCGGACGCGAGGAACCGCGTCCCGGACCGCGTCCCTCCGAACGACAGCGACGGCCGTCGGAGGGCTGCGGTCCCTCGCAGCCGAAGCGGATGATCGCGTCCATGCCCGCGAAACCGGGATCGATCGTGATTTCGGATCGCTGTCGCCGCGGGGACACGTCCGTGGGAGACTGGCCACACCGCTTCCGTTCCGAAACCCGCCGATTCCTCGATGTTTTCCGCGATCCGCGCCCGGCGCCGTTCTTGCGTTGAACGCCGGGCGTGGTCCCGCCGCTCTTCGTGCTCACCGTGAGACGCCGCGCGTGGGCTCGGTGGGTGGCGATTGCCACGCTCGCGGGCGTCAGCCTCGTGGCGGCGTTTCTGTTGCGCGTTCGCCACGAGGTCCGCGTTGCCGTCGCGGAGCCGGTTCGAGCGGTGCGCCCGACCGAATGGCTCGCGGTTCGTCTCCCGGGCCCCGAGCTCGAGGAGTGGGGCGGGCCGGAGATCTCGGCCGTGGCGAGCAGCGGCCCGACCACGATCTATCTCGCCGGCGCGTCGGGCCTGGTGGAGGTCGAACGGAGCGACGCACCGATCGAGATGCTGCCGCACAAGGACGGCGGGCTCGGCGCGCTCGCGGTCGCGGCGTTCACCCTTTGGCGCCAAGCGCCGGCGGTGGCGCTCACGTCCGGCGGGCTCGTGCTGCGGCGCGACGGCGAATGGCGCGAGCTCGTAAGCGGCTGGGGCGCGCTCGAGATCCGCGTGCTCGAGGAAACCGACGCCGGCGAGCTGCTGATCGGAGCGCGCCAAGGTCTCTTCCGCATCGCCTTTGGATCGAGCGAGATGGAACGACTGGACACTCATCCGGTGCGAGCCGTGGCCGTGGGCGCCGGGCTGATCGCCGCGGGTGGAGAAGAAGGGCTCTTTCGCGTCGCGTCGGGAGTCGCGACGCGGGTCGAGACGCCCGATCCGTGGATCGAGAGCGTGGCGCTGCTTCCCGGCGCGGTCGCGGGCTCGACGGAGGCGTGGGTGGTCACGGCCACCGGTCTGGCGCGCGGCGATCTCGAGCATCCGCTGGTTCCCGTCTCCGAGGGCGAGCGGGTCGAGTCGGGCGTCGCGGATCGAGACCGGTTCGTGGGAATCGAGCAGGGTGCGAACGGTGCGCTGCGGTGGTTCGAGCGCGACGGCCGCTCGCGGATCGAACGGCTCGAGAGCGCGCCGCGGAAGCTCTTTCGCGTGCGCGACGAGCTGTGGGCGGACACCGAGAGCGGCGTGTGGTTCCACACCGACCGCGACGGCTGGAAGCCGGCGCCGTGGCGCGGCGTTCCGTCGCTTCCCTCCGGCTCGGCGCACGTGACGGCGCTGACCGCGGCGGGCGACACCGTGCTGGGCGGAGTCTTCGACGGCGGTCTGATCGAGCGGCGCGACGGGGTGTGGACGAGCGTCGCCGGCGCGCGCGCGTGGGGCGTCAACGCGCTGCTCGGCACGGGCGGCGCGGTGTACGCGGCGAGCCTGCGCGGCGCATCGAGGCTCGTGGAGGGCCGGCTCGAGCCGATCGAAGGGCCAGGTGCCGCGTTTTCGCTCGCGCCGACCGCGGACGGCATCGCCATCGGCTACGCGCAGGGCGTGCGCCTAGGCACCGGTCGATTGCTTTCGGCATTTCACGGCCTGCCCGGAAATCAGGCGCTCGCGCTGGCCACGTCGGGCCCGCTGCTCTTCGTCGGCACACCCAGTGGATTGGGCGCCATCCGCGGAGAGAAAGTGCTGTGGCGCATGACCGCAGGCGACGGGAAGCTGCCGCATCCGTGGATCACCGCGATCGTGGTGCGCGACGACGTTCTC
>CAZYWA010000744.1:0-3147 GCA_964650975.1 uncultured bacterium | reverse complement strand
CGGTGGTGGAACCATCGATCGCTCGACCGCTGGCGAGAGGAAGTCGAGAGCGGCCGCGCGCCGGTCGCCGAGAGCGAAGACCTGCTCGCGATCGAGCTGCGCCGCGAGACGATCCTCTTGGGCCTTCGCTGCGTCGAAGGGTTCGAGATCGCGCCAGCGGGTGGTCGCGCGGGGGCACTGCTCCCCGAAGGACCGCTCGCGACCGCGATCGCGAGGGGTCAGCTGATCGTCGACGGCGATCGCGTGCGACCCACCCTCGCCGGCATGACGATCGCCGACGAGCTGGCGCGCCAGCTCTGCCCCTGAGGGCCTTCAGGATGCGACCGGCACCACTCGTCTGCGCGCCCCCAGTGCCAGCGCCGAGATCGCGTACACGACCAGCGCGATCATCCACAGCGCCCGGAACCCGAGAGCCATCGACGCGTACTCGAGCAATCCGCCCACCATCGCGCCGAGCAGGTTCGAGCCGAGCGCGGCCGCGAGCGACGGGCTCGCCGACACCGAACGAGCGAACAGGATCGCTGCGAAGGCGAGCGGCAGCGCGATGATGAGCGCGCGAACCACGCCGCGCGTCCAGTAGCCCGAGGAAAGCAGCAGATCGTGAGGAGCGAGCCAGTTGAGCAGGATCGCGACGCCCAGGAGTGCGTAAGCGGAGCGGTATCCGATCCGCGGCACGGCCTGAACCAGCGCGTTGCCCGCGAGGATCATGAGCAGCACGGCGGCGAACGCCACCGAGTTGACCACCCAGGTGGTGCCGAGCAGCAACGCCAGATCGGTGATCGCCTTGGTCTCGATCAAGAGGAAGCCGGCCCCGAGGGAGAAGAAGTGGAGATCGACCTCACGGATCCTCGGCAGCGTCAGGAGGCTGATCAGGAACGTGACCGCCGCGATGGGAATGAGCACCCATAGATAGATCGTGGGAATGGACCTGCGCGGCAGATAGAGAAACGGCCAGTCGTCGGTGGGCACCACCCCCGCCGCCGCGAACGACGTGGCGGGAGCCGCCACGCGGCAGTCCACCGACGGAAGCGGATAGCTCTCCTTCGGCATCGCGTCGATTCCCGGGCCGCCGACCACCGTGAAGCCGCGGTCGTAGCCGGGCTCGAAGCAGACCGGCTCCTTCCCGAGCGCCGCGTGCATCAGGTCGACCAGACGCGTCCGGAGCCACAAGCTGTTCTGATCGATCGCGAACGTCAGCGACACGATCCCGCCCGGACGCAACCGCCCCACGGCCTCGCGCAGCGCTTCCACGGTGTAGACGAAGTTGTCCACGCGCACGGCGGAGAGCGCCGACAACATGCTGTGGCTGTCGAGCAGACCGTAGGCGATCGTGTCGAAGCTTTCGTCGGTGCGGCGGATGAACGCGCGCGCGTCCTCGATCACGGGACGGACCCGCGGATCGGCGTATGGATGCTCCGGATGAAGCTCCCGGCCGAGCCGCTGGATGTCCGGATCGAGCTCGACCGCCACCACCTCGTCGGCGTTGCGCCGCAGCGCCGCGGCCACGTCGTTTCCCATCCCCGCGCCCAGGATCAGCACTTTGCCCGGATGGCGGAACGCGTAGGGCAGCTCGTACGCTCTCTTGCTCTCGTCGAGGATCGGATTACCGGCGCCGTAGCGAGCGATGAAGCCGTCGGAGAGGTCGATCGCCTTCTGGAAGTAGTCGTGATTGGCACGGATCTGCGTGCCGTAACGCAAGGGCGGGACCCCCGCGTTGCTGCTCTGGGCGACGAGCGCTTGCACCTCGATCTTCGAGTAGGGCGACCACAGCACGCGCTCGAACTGAGGCGTGGGCACGATCGCGAGCCCGATCACCAGCAGCGCGACGGCGATGGCGCTCGGCACCGCGACGCGCGGCGAGCGCAGCACCAGGAGCGCCAGGCAGGTCGCCGCCCCGAGTCCGTACCAGGTGCCGGGATGGGTGCGAGAGAACCCGAGCGCCGTCATCGCCACGATGCCGAGCAGGCTTCCCACCACGTTCAGCGAATAGGCACGGAGCGTGGGCATGCCACGCATGCGCAGCCCCACGGCCTGGCCCAGCGGGACGAACGTGAGGGTGAGCGCCGCGAAGGTGCCGGTCACCAGCGCATAGAACGCGAGCTGACCGCCGATGCTGGTTGCGCGAAAACCGAGAAATCCCTCCGGGGACGGCGGCGCCAGGACCCGGGGGAGAAACGTGCTGGAGCCGGCCACGAGGAAGAGCCCGAGCAACGAAAACGCGGGCAGGAAACCCGGCAGCCGATCCGCTTCCTCGCGATCGGCTCTGGCGAAGCCGATTCCGAGCCCCAGAAAGCAAGCCATGAGGGGCAGGTTCTTGTAGTAGGCGAAATAACGGATCTCGGTGGTGAGCCAGCGGATCGCGACCAGCTCGAAGTAGAGCGCGAGCAGGCTCGTCACGACCAGACCGACGAACGGCGCACCGGTCGCGCCCGCGACACCGTCGCCCGGCGGATCGATCGAGGCGCGGCCAGACGTCGTCGCAGTGGTGCGGAGCTCAGTCATCGATTCTCCCGTGCCAGGGCGCCCGCGCGGCGACCGCAGGCGTGCACGCACCCGCGGCGAGCACGCACGACGAACGCTTCAGTGAACCGTGGGCTTCCGAGGATCGCCGTTCGAGCCGTCCTTGCGGCCCGACTTTCCGCCCTGCACGACGTGCAGCTTGGTGAGCTTCTTCTGGACGCGCCGCTGCCGGAGCAGCAACCACTGGCGCTTGAGATCGGGCACGCGCACGCCACGCTGGACCACCACGTAGGTCACGCCGATGGCGATCAGGTGATACACGCCGTCCGAAATCCGCGCCGTGACCTGAAGCGCCGCGACCGCAATGCTGAAGTACGTGAGATAGACGCCTGGAATGGGCAGCACGAAGCTGAACATCACCGTGCTGCCGCGGTGAATCCAGCCAAACGCGGCGATGCACGCGATCTCGACGCCCCAGAACCCGAGATACACCGTGGGCCGGCCCACCAGGACCGGCGACAGCGCCGCGCCGAGGACACCCGGAATCAACACCAGCGCGGCCAGAAAGGTGATGAAGCGACTGGTGCCGAAGTACCTCTCGACCGGCCCGGCGAAGAAATAGAAGCCGATCAGCAAGAACAAGAACGAGGCCGGATCGCCGCCCTGGATCAGCGGATACGTGAAGAG
>CAZYWA010000743.1:0-3150 GCA_964650975.1 uncultured bacterium | reverse complement strand
CTCTCAGCAACCACGACGCGGTGACCCGGGACCCGGGCATCGACGACCAGGGAGGGACACATGAGCCCAGGGCATGCAGCAGGCTTCGGCGCCGCGAACGTGGTGTTCATCGTGATGCTGCTCGGCGCGGTCGGGTTCTTCGCGTACAGCGCGACTCGCTTCGTGAAGCTCCTGAGCGTCGGCAGGCCCGAGTCGCGGCTCGACCGGATCCCGGAGCGCGTGCAGCGCGTGCTCACCGTGGCTCTCGGGCACTCGAAGCTCTTTCGGCAGCTCATCCCCGGGTTGATGCACTTCTTCATCTTCTGGGGTTTCATGGTCCTGACCGTCGGCACCACGGAGATGATCCTGGAGGGGATCTATCCCAAGCTCAGCCTCGCCTTTCTGGGGCCGCTCTATCGCCCGTTGCAAGGCTTGCAGGACGTCTTCGCGGCGCTGGTGATCGTCGCGGTGTGCTGGGCGCTGTGGCGGCGCTACGTGACGCGGCCGATGCGGTTGCGGGTGGGAACACACGCACAGGTCGACGCGACGATCATCCTGAGCCTGATCGGTCTCTTGATGATCAGCTACTTCGGGTTCACGGGCGCCGAGGCGGCGCGTTCGATTCGCCACGGCGATCACGACGTACGGACGCTGCCGGGGCTGGTCGCCGGCCTGCTCGGGCAGCTGAGCCCGACCCGAGTTCGTCAGATCGGCAAGGCGTCGTGGTGGGTCCACATCACCATCGTGCTCGGCTTTCTCAACTATCTGCCGTACTCGAAGCACTTCCACGTGCTGCTCTCGGTCCCCAACACGTTCCTCTCGTCGCTCAAGTACCGCGGCAAGCTCATGCCCATGAACCTCGAGGACGAGAGCGCGGAGCAGTTCGGCGCCAAGGACGTCCAGGACCTGACCTGGAAGATGCTCATGGACGGCTTCACTTGCACCGAGTGCGGCCGCTGCGACGAGGTGTGTCCGGCCAACAACACGGGCAAGCCGCTCCGCCCGCGGAAGATCGTCACCGACGTGCGTCACCGCGTGCAGGACCGCGCCGACGCGATCCTCGAGCTCTGGAAGGCGCGTGGCGCCGCCGCCCAAGGGGCCGAAGCACCGAAGCTCGCCGACGACGGCAAGACGCTGATCGGCGAGGACTACATCACGCCCGAGGAACTGTGGGCCTGCACCACTTGCGGTGCGTGCATGCAGGAATGCCCGGTGATGATCGAGCACGTGCCGACCATCCTCGAGCTCCGACGCTACCTCTCGCTCACCGAGGGCAGCATGCCCGCCGAGGCCGCGCTGGCGTGCAAGAACATGGAGAACAACTACACCCCGTGGGCCTTCTCCGCGGCGACCCGCGCGGACTGGGCGAAGGGCGTCGAGGTCAAGACGCTCGCCGAGGACAAGGACGTGGACGTGCTCTTCTGGGTGGGCTGCGCCGGCAGCTACGACGAGCGCGCCAAGAAGATCTCACGCTCCTTCGCCGACATCCTGAACAAGGCCGGCATCAAGTGGGGGATCCTCGGCACCGAGGAAATGTGCACCGGGGATTCGGCGCGGCGGGTGGGGAACGAATACCTGTTCCAGACCCTCGCCAAGGCCAACATCGAGGTGCTGAACGGCTACGGCGTCAAGAAGGTCGTGACCGGTTGCCCGCACTGCCTGCACACCCTCAAGAACGAGTATCCCGAGTTCGGCGGTCAGTACGAGGTCACCCACCACTCGCAGTTCATCGACGACCTGGTGAAGACCGGCAAGATCCAGCTCAAGCAGGACGGGGACGCGAAGCCGCCGGTCACCTACCACGATCCGTGTTACCTGGGCCGCTACAACCAGGAGTACGACGCTCCTCGCAACCTGGTGAAGCTCGCGACCGGGCCGGTGACCGAGATGGAGCGCAATCGCGAGCGCAGCTTCTGCTGCGGCGCCGGCGGCGCCCGCATGTGGATGGAGGAGGACGTCAAGCAGCGGGTCAACGTGGCGCGCACCAAGGAGGCGCTCGATACCTGCGCCAAGGTGATCGGCACCGGCTGCCCGTTCTGCATGACGATGATCTCGGACGGGGTGAAGGCGCACGAGAAGGAGAACGAGGTCCGGGTCCTCGACATCGCCGAGCAGGTGCGGGCGGCGATGGTAGAGTGACCCTGAATGCCCCGGCCCGCGGCGCGCGCCGCGGGGGCGGATCGAAAGGGCCGGGGAATCCCGGCCCTTTTGCTTTCGCGAGGTGCAGATTCGCGATGACCGCGACGCACGCCGATCCCGGTTTCGACCTCGACGCCGCTTCGAGCTCGCTCGCCTCGCAGATCCGAGCGGACCCGCTTTACCGTGCGCTTGCCGAGACGGCCGCGGCGCGCGGAGACGTGCTCTACGTGGTGGGCGGCACGGTTCGCGACGCGATCCTGGGGCGCCCCTGGCACGATCTCGACGTCGCGCTCGAGCCGGCTCGCGCGGCACCGCTGGCCCGTGCCCTCGCCGACTCGACGGGCGCAACGCTGGTGCCGCTCGACGACCGGCTGCCGACCTGGCGAGTCGTGCTCGGCGACGGCGCGGACCGGCGCGAGGTCGACATCTCGGGCCTGCGCGGCCCCGGCATCGCCGAGGACCTGGCGGCCCGCGACCTCACGATCAATGCGCTGGCGATCGAGCTAGCGCCGCTCGTGGCGCGAGGAACCGCGCCCGTGATCGACCCGACGGGCGGGCTCGACGACTTGAAGCGGCGCGTGGCGCGCATCACCGGCCCCGCGGCGCTGGCCGACGATCCGTTGCGCCTGCTGCGGGTCCATCGTTTCGCGGCCACGCTCGGGCTGGCGCTCGACTCGTCGACCCGCGCCGCGATCCGTGCTGGCGCGCCGTCGCTGGCGAGCGTCGCGAGCGAGCGGATCGCGGTCGAGCTCGGACTGCTGCTGGCGGCGCCGCGGAGCGGCGTGCGGGGGGGGGGCGCGGGGGTGGGGGTGGGGGGGGCGGGGGGGTTGGGGGGGGTTGCTCGTAGTGGGGGGGGGGGCGGCGGGGCGGGGCCCCGCGCTCGCGGAGCTCTGGGCCGATGGCCTCTTGCCCGTGATCCTTCCGGAGCTGCGCGCGATGGAGGGAGTCACCCAGAACACCTTCCACCACCTCGACGTCCTCCAGCACACGCTCGCGGCGTGCCGCGAGGTCGACCAGATTCGCGCCGATCCC
>CAZYWA010000742.1:0-3156 GCA_964650975.1 uncultured bacterium | reverse complement strand
GACCTCGAAGACCAGGTGCACGCCGCCCCGCAGGTCGAGGCCGAGCGAGAGCTTCTTCGGCAGGACCTCCCTCCACGACGCCGGGAGGCGGTCACCCGCCAGGGTGGGAAGCAGCAGGAACACGCTGATCAGCGTGAATCCCACCGTCAGGATCAATCGTCCGCGTATGTGCCGCATCCTTCCTCGCTCCCGTCCGTCAGTTCAGCCGGAACTGGTCTCGTCACTCCGACGGCTTGGCATCGCCCTTGGCGTCTTTGTCCTTGTCCTTGTCTTTCGCGTCCTTCGAATCCTTGCCCTCGCGGCCCTCGATCCGCGACCGCGCCACCCGCACCCGCACGTTGGGCGCGATCTCGAGGGTCACCACTTGATCGGCCACCGCGTGGACCCGCCCGTAGAGGCCGCCGCTCGTCAGCACCTCGTCGCCCTTCTTGAGGGCTTCGAGCATGTCCTGATGCTCCTTCGCCTTCTGCTGCTGGGGGCGGATCATCACCACGTAGAAGATCGCGATCACGATCGGGATGTAGGCGAACTGGCCCCAGAGCGCCGCGCCGCCGGGCGCCTGGCCGTCGCCGCCGGGGCTTCCCGCCATGGCCAGCGGCAGTCCCGCCGCCAGATGTGCCACCAATCGCATCAACATGTGTGCCTCCGGATCATGCGCTCGCGGCGGTCATCGAGCGCCGCAGGCTCTCGAAGGTTCCGCTCGAGATCGCGTCGCGCACCCGCCGCATGAGCTCCAGGTAATGGTGAAGGTTGTGCAGCGTCATGAGCCGGGCGCCCAGGATCTCGTTCGCCTGCAGCAGATGACGGATGTAAGCGCGTGAAAAACGCGTGCAGGTGGGACACTCGCAGCCCGGCTCGATCGGCCGCGGATCGTCGCGATGCACGGCGTTCCGGAGCGCGAGCTTGCCGCCGGTCACGAAGGCGCTGCCGTTCCGGGCATTGCGGGTGGGCATGACGCAGTCGAACACGTCGGCGCCACGTGCCACGCACTCCACCAGATCCTGCGGGCTGCCGACGCCCATCACGTAGCGCGGCTTGTCGCTCGGCAACTCGCCGATCGACGCGTCGACCATGTCGTAGAGCAAGCCCTTGGTCTCGCCCACGCTGACACCGCCCACCGCGTACCCGTCGAAGCCGATCTCCACCGTGCGCCTGGCGCTCTCCGCGCGCAGCTCCGGGTAGGTGCTTCCTTGCACGATGCCGAAGACCGCGGCGTCGCCGGGAGTCCGCGCTCGCGCGCTGCGCTCCGCCCAGCGCAGCGTCCGCTCCATCGACTCGCGCGCGTATCCCTGGCTTGCCGGGTAGGGAGTGCATTCGTCGAGAACCATGCGGATGTCCGAGCCGAGTCCTGCCTGGTGTTCGAGGGCCGTTTCGGGGGTGAGCTCGAGTGCCGCGCCGTCCAGGTGCGATCGGAATCGCACGCCTTCTTCCGAGATCTTGACCAGCTCGCTCAAGCTCATCACCTGGAATCCGCCGCTGTCGGTGATGATCGTGCCCCCGAACCCCATGAACGCATGCAGCCCTCCCAGGGTTCGGACGGTCGGCACGCCGGGGCGAAGCACGAGATGATAGCTGTTGCAGAGAATTCCCTGCACTCCGAGCGCCGCCAGGTCCCCAGGATCGAGCGATTTCACGGTGGCCTGCGTGCCCACCGGAAAGAAGGCCGGCGTCTCGACCGCGCCGTGCGAGGTGGCGAGCGTGCCACGCCGCGCGCGGGTCGCGGGATCGACGGCGTGCACCCGGAATTCGACCATGGCGGTGGCGTCGGCTCGGCTGCACGGGCACCACGTCAGACGATGAGCGTGGCGTCGCCGTAGCTCAGAAAGCGGTAGCCCGCCTCGAGCGCGTGCGCGTAAGCCCGCCGCACCAGCTCGATGCCGCCGAACGCGAAGGCGAGTGCCAGCAGCGTGGTGCGCGGGAAGTGAAAGTTGGTGAGCAGCGCGTCGACGGCGCGGAACCGGTGCCCGGGCAGGATCATGAGGTCGGTCGAGCCGCGGCCGGCGGCAACCCGGCCGGCCGCGTCGACCGCGGTCTCCAAGCTGCGCGCGACGGTGGTGCCCACCGCCACGATCCGCCCGCCGGCCGCCCGGGCCGCGTCGATCCGTTCGGCCGCCTCGGGGCGGATCTCGAAGCGCTCCGAATGGAGCTTGTGATCCTCGACGCGCTCGGTGCGGATCGGCTGGAAGCTGCCGTAACCGACGTGCAGGGTGACGGAAGCGTGGCCGATTCCTCGCTCGCCCAGGTCGTCGAGGATGTCTTGCGTGAAGTGCAAACCCGCGGTGGGGGCCGCGACCGCACCGGTCTTCGCCGCGACCACGGTCTGGTAGCGCTCGCGGTCGAGCCGCGACCAGCGCGCCGAATTCTCGGAATCGGCCGGGCGGCGGATGTAGGGCGGCAACGGCATCTGTCCGTGCTCCGAGAGCGTGGCTTCGAGATCTCCCTCGCGCACCGCGAGGCGCACCGGCCCTTGATCGCTCAGCTCGGTGACTTCCAGCACCATTCCGCCTGGGAACGAGAAGCGCTGGCCGAGCCGGGTACGGCTCGACGACCGCACCAGCGCCCAACGATGGCCGCCGTCCGGATCGAGCAACGTGACTTCGACCGCGCCGCCGCTCTCTTTCCGTCCCCGGATCCGCGACGCGATCACACGCGTGTCGTTGAGGACCAAGAGGTCCCCGGCTCGCAGGTGCTGTCCGATATCCCGGAACGAGGCATCGAGGAGCGCATCGTGGGATCGATCGATCACCAGCAGCCGAGCGGCTTCTCGGCGCGCGGCGGGCTCTTGCGCGATCCGATCCGCCGGCAGGTCGAAATCGAGCAGTGCGACGTCCATCCGGATTCGAAACCCGAGAGGTTAAGCACACCGGCCAACGCATCGTCAACGGAATGACGCTGAAGAGACGAAGCAGCGTAAGATCGCCGGCGGGCCCACCCGCCACGCAGATGCTCCGGTTCTCGATCGACTCGACGGAACGCCGTGCGACGCTGACGACGGCCGTCGGCATCGCGTTCGTCCTCGCGGCGGGTTGCTCCGGCTCGGGTGTCCGCGGCACGGCCGGCGCTCGCGCGCGACGAATCGAAAGCGGCGATGTGCTGCCCTCGGGCTCCGCCGCGACCGCGGCGCCCGGTGACTATCTCCTCGAAAACGGCCTGGCT
>CAZYWA010000741.1:0-3172 GCA_964650975.1 uncultured bacterium | reverse complement strand
CGGCCGCCTGGAACAACCTCGGTCTCGCGCTCGAGGCGACCGGCGCCGCCGACGCGGCCGAGCAGGCCCTGCGGAAAGCGCTCGCGATCGACGACCGGTACGCGAAGGCGCGGCTCAATCTCGGCAACCTCTTGCAGTCGCGCCAGCGCCTGGGCGAGGCCGAGAGCGAGCTGCGCGCGGCGCTCGCCGCGAAGCCCGATTACCCGCAAGCGTGGAACAGCCTGGGTGCGGTGCTGGCGGCGCGCGGCCGCGCGGCCGACGCGTCGGCCGCTTACCACCGGGCGCTCGCGATCTCGCCGCGCTACGTGAAACCGCTCTTGAACCTGGGAAAGCTCTTCCTCGAGCTCGAGCGGTTCGCGGAGGGCCTCGAGTGCTTCGAGGAGGCGGCGCGTCGCGTGCCGGAGTCGGGGATCGACCCGCTGCTGCTGCAGGCGCAGGCCCTGGTGCGGCTCGGGCGGGCGCCCGAGGCCGTCGAGCGGTTGCGGCGCGCCGAGCGCAAGGCCCCCGATTCCGCGCAGCCGCACTTCGAGCAAGGTGCGATCCACTTCGCGCGCTTCGCGTTCGACCTGGCGCTCACGTGCTTCGAGCGCGCGGTGAAGCGCGCGCCAAATGACGTGGCGGCGTGCGCCAATCTGGCGTTCTCGAAAGCGCAGGTGTGCGACTGGAGCGACTGGGACGGTACCGTCGAGCGGTTGCGTGAGTCGGTCAGCGGAGCGCTCGCGGCCGGACGCCCGTCGCCGCTGCCGCCGCACAGCGCGGTCTTCTTTCCGTTCTCCGCAGCGGAGCAGCTCGCGATCGCGCGCCGTCACGCGCAGACGATCGCCACGCAGACCGCGAGGCACGCGCCACCGGGGCCGGGGCCGGTGCCGTCGGGCTCGCGAGCGTCGGGCCGCATCCGCGTCGGATACCTGTCGATGGATTTCCGCAACAACGCGCTGGCGCACCTGGCCCGGCCGCTCTTCACGCTTCACGACCGAGCGCGCTTCGAGGTGGTGGCGTGCTCGTTCGGCCCGAACGACGGTAGCCGCTACCGGAAGGAGATCGAAGCCGCGGCCGACCGGTTCGTCGAGCTCGAGAAGCTCTCGTCGTTCGAGATGGCGCGGCGGATTCGCGATCTCGAGCTCGACCTGCTGGTGGACCTCGCGGGCTTCGCCGGAAACGCGCGGCCCGAGGCCGTGGCGGCACGGCCGGCGCCCCGGATCGCGCTGTGGTTCTATCCCGGCGGCTGCGGCGGAGTGTTCCACGACGCGTTGGTGGGCGATGCGGTCGTGACGCCGGTCGCGGACCGCGACGCCTACGGGGAGCGATTGCTGCTCCTCCCGCACACCTTCCAGCTCAACGACGGCGCGCGAGCGGCGCTCGACGCGGCGCCGTCGCGCGCGAGCCTCGGATTGCCGGAGAGCGGCGCGGTCTTCTGCGGGTTCAACCAGTTCGCCAAGATCGAGCCGGGCATCTTCGACGTGTGGATGCGGCTCTTGCAGCGCACGCCGGGCAGCGTGCTGTGGCTCCTGGCGCTGGTGCCGCTGGGACGCGAGAACCTGCGTCGCGAAGCCGAGGCGAGGGGCGTCGATCCCGAACGCCTGGTATTCGCGCCGCTCGCGAGCCGCGACGAGCACCTGGCGCGGCTCGCCCGGGCCGACGTCATGCTCGACACCCGCTACTGCAACGCGCACACCAGCGCCGCGGACGCGCTGCTCGCGGGTGTGCCGATCGTGACGTGCCCGTACCCGACGCTCGCGGGGCGCGTGGCGGCGAGCGTGCTCGGCGCGGCGGGTTTGGAGGAGTGCGTCGTCCCCGATCTCGCGAGCTACGAGGAGCTGGCGCACGCTCTCGCCAGCGATCGCGAGCGCTCGCTGGCGTTGCGCGCCAAGCTCGCATCGGCCCACGAAAGCCAGCCATTCTTCGATCCGCGGCGCACCGTCCGCGCCGTCGAGCACGCGTGGGAGCG
The DNA here is from genome assembly GCA_964650975.1 of uncultured bacterium. Taxonomy (GTDB): domain Bacteria; phylum JADJOY01; class JADJOY01; order JADJOY01; family JADJOY01; genus CAZYWA01. The sequence continues at coordinate 1,224 of CAZYWA010000741.1, read as the reverse complement.
GCTGGTGGCGAGCGACCCGCGCGACCGCGAACCGATCGTCGTCGAGGAAACATGACCGAAGCCAACGCTGCGAAGTTCGAGGTCTCGACCTCGCGCCACTTCGTCGACTGGATGGCCGCGAGCGGCGTCAGCGTCGCGGTCACCACCTATCACTCGAACCGGCTGTTCCTGTTCGGCGTGAAGCCGTCGGGCCGGCTGTGGGTGCTCAACCGGATCTTCGAGCGGGCCATGGGCCTCGCCGCGACGCCCGAGCGGCTGGTGCTCGCGAATCGCTACCAGCTCTGGCAATTCGAGAACGTGCTGCGGCCCGGCGAGAGCGACGGCGAGCACGATCGCGTCTACAAGCCGCACCTCGCGTGGACCACCGGCGCCATCGACGTCCACGACGTGGCGCTCGACGGGCAGGGCGCTCCGGTCTTCGTGGTGACGCTCTTCTCGTGCTTGGCCACGTCCGATCCGCACCACAGCCTCCGGCCGCTCTGGAAGCCGCGTTTCATCTCGCGGCTGGTGCCCGAGGATCGCTGCCACCTGAACGGCGTCGCGATGGACGGCGGCGTGCCGCGCTTCGTGACGGCGGCGGCGGCGAGCGACGCGGCGTCCGGCTGGCGCGAGCGGCGCCGCGACGGCGGCGTGGTGATGGAGGTCGCGAGCGGCGAGGTCGTGGCGAGCGGGCTCTCGATGCCTCACTCACCGCGCATGCACGCGGGGAAGCTCTGGGTGCTCCACTCGGGCGCGGGCGAGCTCTGCACCGTGGACCCCGCGACGGGCAAGCTCGACACCGTCGCGTTCCTGCCCGGGTACCTCCGCGGGCTCGCGTTCGCCGGCGACTTCGCGCTGGTGGGCCTCTCGCAGTGCCGTGAGGAGCGCACCTTCCAGGGATTGCCGCTCGACGACGCTCTGCGCCGCCGTGGCGACGACGCGCGCTGTGCGGTGATGGTGGTCGATCTCAAGAGCGGCGCCGTCGCCCACTGGATCGACTTCGGCGGCGAGGTCCGCGAGCTCTACGACGTGCAGGTGATCGCCGACGTCCGCTGCCCGACCGCCCTCGGCCTGCGCTCGAAGGAGATCTGGGGCGTCGTCACCCACGAGGAAAACGGCCACCCCGTACGCCACACGGGAATTCCCGACGACTGAGTCTCGGGGGGGGGGGGGGGGGCGCCCCCCCCCCCCCCACAGGGGGGGTTTTGGGGGGGCGCCCCCCCCCCCCCGGGGCCGGGGGGGGCG
>CAZYWA010000740.1:0-3174 GCA_964650975.1 uncultured bacterium | reverse complement strand
TCTCGCCGACGGCGCGGAGCTCTGGCGGGTCCAAATCGATCAGGAACTGGGAGCCGTCACGCCGCAATTCGGTTACGCGACGTCACCGTTCGTCGTCGGTAACCTGCTGATCGTTCAGACCGGCGGGTCGAACGGACACAGCCTGACCGCGGTAGACAAGCGCACGGGCAAGGCCGTCTGGTCCACCGGAGACGACTTCTCCGAATTCCAGTCGCCCATCCCCGCCGAGCTCGCGGGAGCTCCCCAGATCGTGAGCGTGACGACCCGCCTCGTGAGCGGAATCGACGCGGCGACGGGCACGCTCTACTGGTCGCACGAATCCCAAACCCACGGCGTTCCGACGCCGGTGCTTCTCGGCGACGACCGATTCCTGTTGCCTGGGAAGGAGCTATCCGAGGCGTTTCGGGTGCATCGGGACGCCCACGGCTTCGACGCCGAGGACATCTGGACAACGACCGATCTCAAGGAGACCACCGCGACTCCAGTCCTGCACGACGGATTCCTCTACGGCTACAGTGGCGAGTTCCTGACCTGCGTCTCGGCCGACGACGGGAAGAAAGTCTGGAAATCCCGAGCGCCCGGCGGGTTCGGGCTGATCCTGGTCGACGGACATCTCGTCATTCTCGGCCGCGGAGGAACCGTGGTCGTCGCGGATGCCTCGCCCAGCGGGTATCACGAGACGGCAAGGCTAGATGCGTTCGACCGCTCGAGCCACTCCTATCCGAGCTTCGCCGACGGGCGGATTTTCGTCCGCACGACACGCGACATCGCCGCGGTGAAGATCGAGCGTGCCGCTCGAGATCTGAAGCTCACGGAGCGGCTCCGAGAGCTCGCGCGCATCGCGCGCATCCAGGTGATGCGAGCCGTGCACGAGGGAATCTCGTGGTTCCTCGCCAAGCTCCATCCGCCACCGGGCGGCCGTGCCCCGGAAGGATCTCGCAAGTCCGGTTACCACCAGAACTTCGTCGATGTCCGCGGAGATCGGACGATCCAAACGGACGGCCTCCTGAGTTACGGCCTGGCGCTGATCTCGGTGCCGGCGCACACATTCGGTCCGCTTTCGTCCGAGACGCACGTCGTCGTCTACTTTCCCAGCACGATCACCGACCTCCCGACCTTGGCGACGGTCGTCGCCGACACCGGTCCCCCGTTGCCAACCAAGTGGTTCACCTTCGTGAGCACGATGTCCGCATTCACTTCCGCGCCCGGGCCGGTGCTGGCGAGCAGTGGTACCGCCGGGGGCAGGTTCACCTGGTCCGACGCGCCGCTCGCAGGCTCGACCGTGGGGACGATCACGGCCAGCACCACGCTGGCCCCCGTCGCGATGGAGGCGGGCCGCTACGAGCTCGGCGTCGCGACGTTCGGCTTGGGAGGCATCACCTACGACACTGGAGTGGGTGACAGTGGGCCGTTCGTCGGTGTGACCGTCGTGTCGAAGGATTTCCACTCGGAAGCTCCGCGATCCGATCGCGGGGCGACGGAGCACTGATCCTCGTTACCGCCCGTGCCTACACCACGGGCCGCTCGCGACGAACGATCACGATGCCTCGGCCGGGAATCCGACCGGCGGCGAGTGGCGCAATCGGCGCCAGCTGGGTCGCCAGTGGGCCTCCAGCCAGCGGCAGAAGACCAGCGCGAGCACGGCGATCCCCATCGGCCAGGGCGGCGGCAACATCTCCGCGCGGAAGTAGTGGAACGCCGTGTAGTGAAGCACCGCCACCGCGGCCACGATTCCGATCACGCTCGCCGTCTCGTGAGCCTCGAGCGCGGGCTTGGGCGCAAGGTGCCGCACGCCTATCCAAATCACGGCCGCCGACGCAGCGACGCCGACGATCGAGACCGCCGACAGGTAACCTCGCAGCATCGCCCCGTGAACGAGCATGGCGCAGCAGCTCACCGAGAAAGCAGACTCGACGGAGCTGCGCTTGGACGAGCTCGTCCGGCCAGTGCGGATCAACAGGTAGCCGGCGCCCCAAACCCCCAGGAAATGGGCGATTTGGCCGATCGTCCACCGGCCAGGGCTGATCCCAGCGATCGGCAAGCCGAGGCAGGCGAGAAACAGCCCCGTGCCCTGGCGAAACAGGGACAGCTTGGGGCTCACGGGGCGCCCGCGCCGAATCACGGGCGCCAAGGACTGGCGGATGGAGACCCAGAGGAGGGCGAGTCCGGCAAAGACACCGACCGTGGGCGCGGCCCAGTCCACGCCATAGGCCTCGACGCAGGCGACATCCGGCTTCCCCGGGCGGAGGTAGAGCGGCACGGTCGCGCCCAGCGCGTAGGCGGTAGGCCATTCGGTTCCGATCACGGAGGTAGACCGGTGGACGATCCCCGATGCGTCCCGGTATTCGATGGCCGGGCGATAGATGTCGTGATCGCCTGGGTCGATGAGCTCCGGAGTAACGTCGACGACCGTGCCGTCGGTGCGCGGCCAGTCGCGGTAGATCGTCCAGCAGCCGACGCCCACCACGACACTCGCGACGAGCATCGCCACGCCAGCGATTCCCGTCAGGAGACGGGTGCCCCGCAGCCAGGCGGATGTTCGATGCCGATTCAACGGGAGCCCTTGCGCCGCGAGGTGCCGCGAAACCCTGGCTGACCACCGACTCGAACGATAGCAGCTGAGCGCGAGGTCCCTCGGCGACCCAGTGCGGAGGCGGTCGCCTCCAACGTCGGGAGAGCCTGCGGCGGGCTCAGTCCGGAGCCTCGATCAGAACCGGATCGAGCGCACCCGTCGCGAACCAGCACCGCGTAGCTACGAGGTGAGCCCGTCCAGGCTACGCTTGCCGTCCATCCCGAACGACTCCGCTTTCGCGCCCACGATCGGCAACAGGGTCATGTAGAGGTCGGCGAGCGGAGTGCCCGACGCGAACCGTACGTGGCGCCCCGGCGCGAGCGCTCCTCCGGCCCGCCCCGCCAGGACGATCGGCAGGTCGAGGTAGCTGTGCACGCCGGCGTCCGACATGTCCGACAGATAGAGGACGGCACAGTGGTCCAGCAGGGTGCCGCCTTCCTCCTCCACCGCGCGCATTCTGTCGAGGAGCGCAGCCAGGCGGGTGGCCTGCCAGCGCTCGATGACCTCGAGCTCGGCGACCCTGCCCGAATGGGTGAGCTGGTGATGCGGCGCCGTCATGCCGAGAAACCGATGAACCAGCACCGACCCGCTGTGTCCCTGCA
>CAZYWA010000739.1:0-3186 GCA_964650975.1 uncultured bacterium | reverse complement strand
TGTACACGGCGTGGTGTTGCGTGAATTCCGCGGGCGGTGCGTAGTTCGCGTAGTCCTTGAGGTACGCACCTCCGACGAGCCGAAAGTACGCGTCCTCGGTGGGCGAGAAGGCCTGGGTGCCGAAGATCACGATCGGCCCGGGCCGCGCCACACGCGCGATGGAATGCCAGTTTCGCTCGAACGCAGCGCACGCCTCCTGCGGCGGCCGCGGGCCGTAGCTTTGCTGCATGAGGTCGATCTTGGCCGGATGCTGCACGCCTTTCCGCCACGCTCCGAATTGGTACCAGAGGGAAAGGCGTCGCGGCAGGGCCTTCAGGAACCAGTAGAGATCGCTGTGCTGGAAGAGCGCGTTGCTGGTCGTGTAGAGATGCAGGTAGGACCGTGCCGCGGCGACGTGACGGAGCGCGTGAACGTAGTCGGGCTGGAACCCGGGGACGTATGCGATCCGGAGATCGTTGACGTTCTCGGACGCGATCACCACGTCGGGATCCCAGGAGAGGACGTTGAGGGCGAGCAAGGAGAGGAGATGCGCGGTGGTGTAGCCCGCCGTGCCGAGGTTGATCACGTCCCAGCGGTCGCCGAGAAGCTCCGCGAGCCGCTCCGGGTAGCTGTCTCCCGGATGGCCCTCGGTGGTCGAGCCTCCGAGGCACACCAGGCGCCGGATTCCCGGCGGCTTGACGCGCGGATGGCGATCGCCGTGGCGGGCGACGATCGCATCGCCGTCGTAGAGCACGGGGCCGAAACCTCGAAATGGGTCGGGTGGCTCGCGCACATCGGCGAACACGTTTCGCGACGGGATCCGGGCGATCCGATCGACGATTCGCACCGCCACCTCGCCGGCGACGAGCGCGATGAGAAGCAAGAACGCGATTCGCTTGGTCCGCGAAGGACGAGGAAGTCTCGGTTCGGGCTCGGTCATGAACGGGCGCCTCGGGCTCGGGGATCGGGGCCTCTTCAGATTCCGAGGACGTTGAAGATCACGGCGAACAGACCATCGGCCACCACGATCAGCACGATGCTGGTGACCACCGCCGAGGTCGCGGCCTCGCCCACCGAGGAGGCACTGTTCCCCGATTGCATGCCGCGCAAGCAGCCACACACCGCGACGATCACGCCGAACACCACGGCCTTCACGAGCCCGGTGGCGAAGAGCCTGAGCGTCACGGCGTGCACCGTCTGGTGCCAGTAGAGCGCCGGCGCCAGGTGCAGCATGCCGAGACCCACCACGCCGCCGCCCACGATGCCGACCGCGTTCGAGTAGATCGCGAGCAGCGGCATCATGGCGGAGAGCGCCAGCATCCGCGGCAGCACCAGGAAGTCCATCGGGTCGAGCCCCATGGTGGTCAGGGCGTCGATCTCCTCGGTCACCTTCATGGTGCCGAGCTGCGCCGCGAACGCAGCGCCGGTGCGGCCCGCCATGATGATCGCGGTCATCATCGCCGCCATCTCGCGCGCCATCGAGATCACCACCAGGTTGGCGACGTACACGGTGGCGCCGAACTGCTCGAGCTGCACCGAGCCGACGAACGCCATGATGAGACCCACCAGGAAGCTGATGAGCGTCACGATCGGCAGCGCTTGCGCGCCGCACTCCTGAATCACCCGCAGCAAGTCGGAGCGCCGGAAGCGGGCGCGGAGCGTGACGAGCCGCGCGAGGGACAGCGTGACCTCGCCGATGAATCGCAGGAAGGCGACGCCGCCGTCGGCGCCGCGGAGCGTCGCGGTGCCGATCCGCGCCAGCCACGACGCCCGCTCGACGGCCGAGCGGGAGCCCTTCTTCTCGGGCACCGTCTCGGCGAGCGTCATGAGGCGGCCGATCCCCGTGGGGAGCCCGCCGCGGTCGATTTGGACCGACTGGCCGCGCGCCTCATCCTCGAGACGCGCGAGGAACGTGAGCAGCGCCGTGTCCCAGCCGGCGAGATCCTTTGCGTCGAACGTGATCCGCCGGGTCGGCACGCGACGGATCTCGGAGATCACCTGATCGACTCCCGGGCGTGGGGCGGTGAGCCGCCAGCGCCCGCCCAGGCGCAACGCCAGCGTCTCGTGCTCGGGCCGGTCGAAGGCGAGGGTCGCCGCGCCCGCGGATTCGGATGGCGCGGCCGGTTTGGGCATGGCGGCAGAGATTACGCGGAAGCGGGCGCACCGTCAGCGTTCGAGCGCCAGGCTGGGCAGGGGAGGCGCGCCTCACTCGGCCGGTGGCACCGAATCGAGGTCGACCGGGCTCGAGGCACGGCGGGCTCCAGCGACGGTGTGCTCCAGCGCTCGATCGATGGCACGCTCGAGGCGAGCCTGGCCAACCAGACCAACGAACGTGACGGGCATCGATTTCGTGCGTCCGAGAGCGCTGTCGGTGAAGGCCGGCGCGGGTGGCTCGATCTACTTCGACGAGTTCTCGTCGACTCGCTGAGCGGGAGATACGCTGCGCGGCCATGCGCAGACTCGTGCGGGCGGGATCGGTCGCGGCACTACTGTTGGCCGGAGCGCCGTTCCGAGCGCACGCGCGGCCGACTCACGGCGAGATCGAGCCGCTCGCGGCCGATGTGGAGCTCGACGGGCATGAGCTTTTTCCGCTGGAAGTAGGGCGGACCTGGACCTACCGCGCCGGTGGCACGAACCGGGTCTATCGCCACGTGATCGAGCCGGCGGCCGGCGCGATCGCGAAGGCGGGCCGCAAAGTTTCGCACGGCGTCGAGCTCGCGGTGTACGAGGTCGCCAAGGACGGAACCGCGAAGGAGATCGAGCGCGAGGCGCTCGATTCCACGGACCAAGGCGCGCTCCTGGTGGCGACCTCGAAGGCGAGCGCGCCGGGTGTCACCGCGCTCGATCCGCCGTCGCTCGAGATGCCGTGGAAGGTGACCGCCAGCGCGTGGCCGAGCGGGTCGCCCTACAAGCCCGCCGGGCTGGCGGACGTCGACACGGCGGCCGGCTCCTGGCAGCGCTGTCTGGTGGTCGACGGTGTGGCCGGCGCCGGGGCTTCCGCCGGCAGCCGCCTGCCGCTCCGGCGGTTCTTCTGCGCCAACGCGGGCCTGGTGCTGGTGCTGGCGTCGGACGTCGAGGGACGCTGGCATACCGCCCTCGAGCTCGAGCAGGTCGGGCGTGCTCCGGCCTCGCCGTGAGTTGCTCGATCCGATGAAGAGACCGCGCTCGGCTTTTCTTGACCGCTTTCGGCGACGTTGATAAGGTTCG
>CAZYWA010000738.1:2410-3188 GCA_964650975.1 uncultured bacterium | reverse complement strand
CTCGGCGTAGTAGCGGGCGCGCTTTTCATGGTGCTCGGGGGATTCGCCATGAGCTTGGTCTTCTGTGGAGACGCGGACCCAGATGCCGACGGACTTGTTGTCGCGCATGGCCAACCCCATGGATGACGAACCACGCTCGATCCTTCGAGCGCGTGAGTCGCACGATACAACAGGCGATTGGCGTGGCCGAAACTAGGTGTGCGCAGGAGACTGCGCCGCGTGCGCGCTCGATCCAAGGAGGGCGTGATCGACTGCAGTCACCACGTCTTCCAACGACAGGGGTTTCGCGAGCGCCTGCACCGCACCAAGGCTGAGCGCATCCGGGAGCAGGTCGCGATCTCGCGTCCCACCGCTCATCGCGATGATCGGTGCGGCAGGCGAGACATCGTGAATCGCAGCGATCGTCTCAAGTCCGCCCATCTCTGGCATGACGAGATCGCAGACCACAAGATCGATGGGGCACTCCCGGAAGCGCGCCACACCCTCGCGCCCGTTTGCGGCCTCGACCACCTCATGACCACCACCGCGCTCAAGGAACCGCCGGACAAGCCGGCGCATGCCGGCTTCGTCATCGATCACGAGAATTCGAGCCACGAGTCAATAGTATCTTGGAGGGTCGCGAAACACGAGCCGAGGGGAATTGGGATCCCCAAACCGCTCACCTTCGCTTTCGACTGGGAACTTTCTTGGGGCTCGACGGGGCCAGACTCGCCGGCTTGCCGCGGGCTCTTGCCCCTCCATGGGCGACCCGCGAGACCGCATCGGGTCGGATTCCGTC
>CAZYWA010000738.1:0-2400 GCA_964650975.1 uncultured bacterium | reverse complement strand
GAATGGTATCGAGCCGCGGGTAGATCTCCCCGGCTTCGGCCTTCTGGAGTGCTCGACGAGTCAGCCCCAGGTCTTCGAGGTCGTCGATGCGAAGACCGCGCTCGTGGCGCAACACCCTCAATTTCGCGGCAAAGCGAGCGCGGAAGTCGGCGAACTCATCCATGCCCCGATGATCGGGGTTGACTCGCGCGTTCCATAGGCACTAGAGTGCGCATGAGAAGGGATTGGGATGCGCAGAGTCATCGGCGACGGCGCCTCGGCCCTGGCGCTTCGGCTGCCGCTGGCGGCCTGCCGGGACGGCGCGAAGGAAGTCGTTGGACGGGTTCGAGAAGGTCCCTTGGGTCAACTTCGAACCCATCGCAAAGGCGAGCGAGTGTCGTCACCGTCAGGTTGCTCGTTCCGGCCTCCACGCGTTGGAGCAACGGAACTGCCATGTCGCAGGCTTCCGCCGCCTCGTCCTGGGTCCAGCCTCGGAGGGCACGTAGTCGACGAACAGCGCCCGCAACGCGCTTGGTGATCTCGCGGAAGGCCCTCGTCTCGTACTGACGTGATCTGGCTTGGCGCCGCCGCCGCATGGCGCGCGACGGTAGCGTCCACCCTGTTTGACAAACACTACGCTAGCGATGTATTCGGGCACCCCAATCCGAAAGGTCACACCGATGCAGTGCGTTCAGGTTCGGTCACGCGCGGTTGTCATCCCGCTCGTCAGCCTCATGCTGGCGCTCTCGTCCTGCGCCACGATCTTCGTCGGCTCCAAACAGCAGTTCGACCTGGCCTCCAATCCGCCGGACGCCAAGGTCACCGTGAAGGCGATGTCGGCGGCTGACGCCCTGCTCTTCCAGGCGCGTGCCATCGGTGCTGCTGGTGGCCCTGCGGGAGTCGAACCTGCGGCCCTCGCAGACAAACAGGATGTCGGCACGTACCAGGCTCCCTCGAAGATCGATCTCCCGAGGCCCGGCTCCGACTTCGCGATGCGTGGGTACGGCTTCATCTTCGAGAAGGACGGATGTGAGCCCTCCGTCAAGATCATGACTGGCTACAAGCTGAACCCCGGCACGCTCGTCCTCGTCATCCTCGACTCCTTCACCTTCGTCCCGCTCATTGTCGACTTCGTCTCGGGCGTGACGCTCTTCGATTGGGACCCACCGATGATGAGCGCCACGCTCACATCGCGCACCGCACTTGCATCTTCGCCGATTGCCGATCGCGCCGGCACCGGAGTGGTGACGGCGAAAGAGCTCACGATCAGGGGCGGCGCCGCGACAACAAAGACGGCCCTGAAGTCCCTCGCAAAAGGGGACCGGGTCACCATCCTCGACCTCGACACGGTGCCCGGGTGGTACCAGGTGGAGTCGTCGGACGGCACCAAGGGATGGGTCCTCTCGAACTACATCAAGCTCGCGCCGTGACGCGAACGCCAGCGCACAGGTCCCGACCGCACAACCCGCTCCCCAGGTCCGCGAGGGAACTTCCGATGCCAACAGGAACGAAGCGTCCTACGAACGTGTCCACGAAAGCGCTCGCCGTCTCGACCGTTCTCATCGTCCTGCTCGCGCTTTGTGCCCCCGCCTCCGCCGGTGAACTCGATCGCGCCACGGCCCTGAAGATCCTTCGGGCGAATGGGAAGCCACCCGATCGTACGGTCACCCTGGGACTGCTGCGGACGCTTCACACGAAGCCCAGCCTCTCTGCCGTGGCACGCGACGACGACGCCGGGACGATCGGCCTCCTCGACGCCCTTGTGGCGGGCGGCATCCTGACCAAAGTGGGAACCAGCAAGATCGCCGACTACCGCGGCGGTCAAGCGACCCAGCTCCAGTACGCGCTCAAGGACAGCGCGACCTGCCCACGACCCAAGTTCACGGGTCCGGGCTTCGAGAGCGACGACGAAACCACCTTCGTGATCGCGCACAGGCGATTCGACAGCGTGACTGGAATCACGCAAAACGGGCCGCACGCCGAAGCAGAGGTCAACGTCTCTTTTGACCCCACGCCGTGTCATCAGCGGATCACGGAGATCATCAATGGAGCCACGGGCATCTCCATCGACCCGCTCACCCAAGACGGTGTCATCTGGCCGATGACGTTCAAGGACCAACACGAGACGATCAAGTACAGGTTCATCAAATACGACGACGGCTGGCGGTTGGACAATCCCTGAACGCATCAGTGGAAACCGTCAGGGGCACTTGCTCATGCGCTGCCGCGCCCTCCGATCACTCTGCCGTATCGCGTCCTCGATCGCTCGATGACCTCGGCTCGGCGTGAGGTCGCAACGCGAGGCGGGGCTTCCGTCGTCGCACTGAACGGCCGGGACGGCATCCCATCGATCAGCATCTTGAGATAGATGCTGTGGTTGGGAAGGCGGATGAGATCCTCCTCGGTGACCACTGGTAGGAA
>CAZYWA010000737.1:0-3218 GCA_964650975.1 uncultured bacterium | reverse complement strand
AGACGAAGGCGCCCTCCTCGATGAAGCGCTTTGCTGCGGCGCGGCCGATGCCGGTTGCGCCACCGGTGATCACCGCAGTCTTTCCATTTAGTCTGGTCATGTCCTGCATCCCTCGTTGGAGTTCAACGGAAGCAGGGATTGCTTTCGCCGCTGTTCCCGCGCCCTCGGATGACGTGTCGCCCGATGCACCGAGCAACCCCCGCTCACAGCAACGTTGAGAATGGGCGTTGGGCGTGACGGACCCACCGAGGGTGCACGGTCGATGCCAGGATCTATTTTCGATCAGTCGGTGTTTTCGTTCAGTGCGGAGTTCGCGGATTTGAACGTCGCTTGCATTCCTGCGTAAAGCCGACAATCTGACGCGCCCGGAGGAGGGCGCGTGTCAGGTGCTTGCACCGGACGCGACCCAGCGAGCACCTGTAGATCAGCTCACGGGCGGTGGCGGAGAGCTTCGCGGGGAGGGAACGGAGCGGACCGATGTGGGCGGTCGGCGCCTTGTGGAGCCGAAGGTGGCTCGAAATCCACCTGCACGACTAGGGCGGATACAAGCTCTGGATCTTCTCCGAGTCGAAGCCGTTGTATCCCTCGAGATTGGCCGGGTCGCGACAGATCAGCTCCCACACCTTGTGGTTGTCGGACTGGCGAACCTCGGTGAACTTCGCCCAGCGCAGGTAGACCAGGTTCGGGTCGTTGATGCCGGCGTCGTCGACCAGCGCGGTGCCGCCGGGGAAGCCGAGCGCGTTCCCGAGCCACGGTCCGAAGAGCGGCGGGTCGTAAGCCGGGTCCACGAACTCCCAGACCTGGCGGACCTGGTTGTGGACCGTGTCGAGCGCGTACTCGACGCCGCGCGAGTACTGGACCGGCAGCTCGTTGCCGTTGTCGTAGAGGATCAGGTCACCGTTGGGCGCGATCGAGGGCCCGTGGGGATAGTTCGGCAACCGTCCGCTGCCGGTGAAGGTCAGGAACGGCCAGGTGTCGTCGCGGGTCGACATCGGCAGGTTTTCGCCGGTCACCCACACCAGCTGCTTGGTCGAGCGCTTCACCTTGATGATGATGTTCTGGGTGCGCGGCGACAGGATCACCGAATCGTCGCTCGGGTCGTAGATGACGTTGTTGACGTGGCTCCAGTCCTTGGTGGGGATGTTGTTGAAATAGGCGTCGTAGACCGGCGTGTCGAACATCTCCTGCGACGCGTAGCGATACGGGTCGAGCAGATCGAGGAGGTGAAGGGCCCACACGGTGGCGCCCGTGTTGCGGTCTCGCTCCACGACCACGTCGCCGACCAGGTTGTAGGTCTGGTTGCCCGGGAAGCCCGCGGTCGGGCGCACCTCGACGTCGAGCATCAGCAGGTTGCCGTTCGGCAGCTCCTCGACGTCGTGGTGGAGCAGCCCGTTGATGTTCGACGTGTAGGTGTGGACCGGGTTCCCCAGCATGTCGACCTCGCCGACGGTGCCGGCCAGATAGTCGACGTAGATGAAGTTGCCGTTCTTGAGCTGCCCCGTGTGGCTGAACACGGTGACCGGCTTCCGGTAGTACCAGATCGGCTGGCCCTCGTCGTCGACCACGTAGATGCCGGTATCCGCCGCGACGATCCCGCGGGTCATGCCGAAGAGCAGCATCCCGGGCGCGTAGTTGCCGGGCTCGCGGACCGTGAGCTGGAGAGGCGGAAAACCGTCCGGAAGCGGGGGCGGTGTGTAGGAGAGCGAGCCAGGCGCGCTGGTGAGGCCACTGGGCGTGGTCGCGGTGACGGTGAACGTGTACGGCACCTGCGATCGCATGCCCAGCACGGCCACCGCGTGCAACAGGCCCGGCTCGCTGCTCACCGTGCCGGTCGCCGGCACCACGAAGGTGCCCACGCTGCTCGAGACCGTGACCTTCGGCGTGGCGGGCACCGAGGTGTTGAGCTCGACCAGCGTGCTCAAGGCGTTGTTGGGATTGGGCGCCAGGTGCAGGTTCGAGATCACCGGGGCCTGCGCCGCGATGGTGTGCATGTAGACCGGCGAAAGCTGGTTCGAGTGCTTGACCTGCATCGGATAGGTGCCGTCGGCCTTGGTGGCCGGCAGCGTCGCGATGATCTGCGTGTCGGCCCACGACACGATCGTGAGCGAGGCGCCGTCGTAGATCACGCCGTCGAGGACACCTCGGGTGCCGAAGTCGGTGCCGGTGATGACGACGGCGAGGCCGGGCGGCGCGGGGTTCGGGCTGACGGACGTGATCGTCAGGCAGCCGGAGAAGAGGGCGAGAAGTGCGAGCGGTGTCAGCGCTCGCGCCAGCGCCGCGATTCGGGGGATGGAACGCGGTGCGTCGGTGCGCATCGGAAGGCTCCGGGATTCATCGGTGCCCATGGGAGCCTATGACCTACGCGCGGGGTCTTGCAATCGCGAGCGGCGATCTCGCGGGGATGCCGTTTGGAGCGCGCGCGGTCCCTCGCGCGCGAGCGCCGGAACGGGCACCGTTCGAGCGCTCGCCCGCCGAGGGACCGGCGGTTGTCCACGGGATTCTGGTCAGCGGACGACTGGTGGCGTGCCCGTGCCCGAACGGGCGACCGACGAGCGCTCCGCCGCCATCGACGTGCGGATTTCCTTACGCATCGCCTCGGCCTCGGGAGTCATCGGCGCGGAAGCACCCACGTCGACCCCCATCTTGTCGGCCAAGAGCAGCGCTAGCAGGCCCTGGAGGACGTTCCCGGTCCCACCGAGGCCCATTCCGTCCTTGCCCTCGCCGTCGCCGCCACCGGCGCCGATCAGCACCCGCGGCACCACGTCCACCCGCGCGTGCTCGATCGCCTCCGCGAACCGGTTCATGACCTCCTTGGTGAGCTGGAAGCGCGGTCCTCCGTAAGCACGGACCTGCTCCTCGATGGCCAGTGCCTGCGCCACGCCGACGCGCGCCGCGCGCTCGGCCTCGGCTTCCGCCATCACTCGCACCTTGCGCGCCTCGCCGTCGCCGAGCCGGGCGATCTTCTCGGCTTCGGCCTGCGCCAGCGCCTGGATCTGCGCCGCCTGCTGCTGGGCGCGGGCCAGGTCGGCCTTGCCCTGGTTGGTCTGGACCATGATCGAGAGCTCGGACTCGGTGATCGGGGTCTGCTGCTTGGCGCGGGCTTCCGCCTCGCGAAGCTCGCGCTCCTTCACCGCCGCCGCCTCCTGGCGGCTGTAGGTCTCGACCTGCTCCACCGCCACCTGCCGGGCGCGCAGCTGGTTCAGGATCTGCTCGATCTG
>CAZYWA010000736.1:0-3224 GCA_964650975.1 uncultured bacterium | reverse complement strand
GGGCGCTTGCCTGAGGCGCACGCAGCGATCCAACGGGCGCTGGACCACGATGGTCGGAACCTGCTTGCGCACGCGAACCTCGCAGCGGTGGCTTACCGATCCGCTGACCACCAACTCGCTGCAGCCCTGTCGAAGAAGGTTGTGGAGGCAGATTCTACGATAGCTGGCGCTTGGACTGTTTTGTTGCTCGCCAGCGCTGAGCTCGGCGAAACGGTTCCGGTTCCCGAAACGGTGAGTGTCCTCCCGACCGTTGCGTCCGCCCTCGCAGGCATTGCGATGCGACGGAAGGATTGGCCTGGCGCAATCCAGGTCCTCGAGCGGTCGTTGACCGCTCGAGGCCAACGCGACCCTCAACGCCTCATCTTGCTCGCCGAAGCTACGTGGAACGACCTGAATGAGAAAGACAAGCCCGAGGACCGGCTGGTTCGGTGCGAGAGATTGGCGACCGAGGCTGTTGAGGTGCTGGAGAAGTCGGAGGAGGAGTCTCTTCTTGCCCACGCCCTCACCGTCCGCGGGCTGATCCGCCGCGCAGCCGGGCAGGAGCAACTCGCAGTCGCCGACATTGAGGCGGCCGCGGCCCTGGATCGTTCGCACTGGTACCCGGCGTGCTTGGTCTCCGAAGAGCGTCTTGCTCGCGCCGATCCCAAGGGTGCGCTCGCGGCGCTGGAGCGATTCGTTGGCGCCGACGTCCCGGCCCAGGTGTACGTGGTGCGGGCGCAAGCTTTCGCCCAATTGGGTCGGCCGGACGATGCACTCGCCGCGCTCACGACTGCAGTAGGGCAACGGGCCTCCGAGGAGGACCGAGTTCGAACCTGCTACAGCGCCGCAGAGGCGGCTCTCGATGCAGATCTCTACGCATTTGCGGAATCGACGCTAAGCGCGATCCCACCGTCCGCGCGACGCTGGTATTGGAGCCTGTTCATGGCGCGAAGCGCGGCGGGACGAGGCGACTTCACGGCCGCCGCCGCCCTCTACCGCGAGGCCGTCGACTCTTCCGACTGCACTCAACAGACAGGAGCGCGGCTCGAGTATGCCGCGATGCTCTTTCGAGCGAAGGACCTCGAGGGAGCCGTGCAGCAGTTCGAACTCGGTCGCGCGGAGGTTGGCTCGGAGACCATGCGCGAGCTCTACGCGCGGGCGCTCTGCGCCAAGGACGAACTCACAAGAGCGGAGGCCCTGCTCGATGTCGCCGATTCCGATGGCATCGAGTCCGGCTGGGTCGCCGAGCTAAGAGCGCGGATCGCACGCCAGCGCAACGATCCGGCAACCGAGCAACGCTTCCTGGAACAAATGCTCGCCTTCCAGCCGCACGACGCAGGGCTATTGATACGACTCGCTGCGGCACTTCGACGCCAAGGAAAGATCCAGGACGCCCGGGATCTTCTGATGCCCCTATCGGGCAGGGATGACTTGCCTGGCTGGCAGCTGGTTCATGCTGCGGGCCTGCTCCTCGAGTCAGATGAACAGAGCGCCGCGGTCGCGCTCGCCTTCCGCGCTGTCCGACGAGAACCCGAGGATCCGAGTATCCAGCTCGCCTTTATCAACATCTTCCTGCACCGGGGAGCGCAAGCTGAGCCGAACAACCCATCACTCGTAGAAGCGAACACACATGTCTCTCTCGAGACGGACCACCACGAAATGCTCGGACTCTTGATATTGGCCGAGGGCCCGACGGACGTGCGACGGAACGAGTTCCTCGCCTCGGACCCTCGCGTGGCAGACCTGCTGGGAAAGCAGGTAGGTGACGCTTGGACACTGCGGCCAGGAAGCCCCGGCGCGAAGCCGTATCGGGTGACCCGTATCCAACCGGCTGCAGTCCATGTCCTGCACGAGACGATGGACAATTTCAATCTCCGACATCCGGAGAGCACCGCCCTCGAGGCAGTGCACGTCGGCGTTGAACCGCGAAGGGAAGACTTCTCGTTCGTCTTCGAAACGCTCGAAAGGGCGCGAGCGCACGGCGAACAGGTGCTTGCGATCTACCGCGAACATCTGCCGCCACTTGGAGCAATCGCGTGCTTGTCTGGGAAGCGATTGCGGGACGTCTACGCCGCCCTCGCGAACACGCGCGCCGAATTGCTCTTCGTCGAGCTGCCCGACCCGGCGTCGTGCCGAGAGTCGAGTCAACTCGCCGCGTCGACGGACCAGGTCCTCTTGACGCGCAGCGCACTCGTGACCGTCGAGGAGCTCCAGTTGTTCGATCTCCTTCGAACTCGATATCCGAAAATCGTCGTACCGCAATCCTTAGTGGACGAACTTGAGGAAGAAGTCGCCGAGCTCCGGCCTCTTCTATCAGTGGGGCGCACGATAATGGCGGCGACCGGCCAAGGGTTCGCGATGTACGAGGAGAGTGCGGAGGACACGCGACGACACCTCGACCAACGCGCTGCCTCGTTGACGTGGATCCGGACTCACTGCGAGATCGCGGCCCTGCCTTTCGCTGCGACTACGGCGGAGGCGCGCACTTGGCGTGAGCACCTTGGAGCCAGCTCGGTCGACACTTACCTGCTGGCCGTCGAGAGATCTGTTCCGCTCTACGTGGATGACTTCGGGCTCCGGCGCCTCACACTCGGTCCGGCTGAACGGCGCGCACGTGGCTTCTCCACGATCATGATGCTTGTGGCAGCCGCCGAGCATGGCGACCTCACGTCGATTCTATTGAGTAGGTATGCCGGTCGGTTGGTGCGCATGAACCATACGCACGTGCCGATTACCGCTGATGTGCTCTTTACGGCGCTCGTGGACGCAAATTGCGAGATCGATGAGAGCACGCTGCCTCTATTCGATCGCTTGCGCGCGCGACACAGCGATCCTGGCAGTGCAGCGGCGGTCGCGGCGGAGCTCCTGCAGAAGCTGCTCGTTCAACCTAACGATGCCCTCTTTACTGCATCGGTGAACCTCTGCCTCGAATGTCTCACCGACGGCCATCCAATACCGGAGACTGTCCAGCTCTTCGCGAGCCTCGCGAAGCGGCGACTCGCCTTGTCCCCAAACGCAAGGCGAGTCGTGAAGGGCTGTCTCGTTGCCTTTTTGGAGCGCCGAGTTCTTCGACGATCCGGCTTTCGACCGCCCGCTTGTTAGAGGGACCATGTGAAAGCGACCGGGAAGGGAATTCGCGTAGGCCGTGCGATCCGTCATCTCCGGCCTGCTCACGTCGCCATTTTGCCTCCTTTCGCCCGTTCTCCGACCGCCTTCTTCGCCGCCAACCCGAGCGCCTTCAGGTA
>CAZYWA010000735.1:0-3227 GCA_964650975.1 uncultured bacterium | reverse complement strand
CTCGAGATCTCGCGGTAGGTGTTCTGCGCGGGGAGCCACACCTCGAGGTCGTAGGTCTTGGCGGAGCTGAAGCCCAAGTCGCCGGTGCAGAGCGTGACCACGCGATACGGCAGCTCGAGGCGACGCAGCACTTCCTCGGCGTTCGCGGTGAGCGTCTCGAGCTCGGCCATCGACTCTTCGGGCCGCGCGAACTCGACCAGCTCGACCTTGTTGAACTCGTGCTGGCGGATGAGGCCGCGGGTGTCCTTGCCGTAGCTGCCGGCCTCGCTGCGGAAGCAGCGCGTCCACGCGACGTACTTCACCGGCAAGTCGGCGCCGGCGAGGATCTCGTCGCGGTGCAGGTTCGTGACCGGCACCTCCGCGGTGGGATTCAGGTAGTAGCGCGTGCCTTCGAGATGGAAGAGGTCCTGCTCGAACTTGGGGAGCTGGCCGGTGCCGCGCAGCGAATCGTCGTTGACGAGAAACGGCGGCAGGATCTCGGTGTAGCCGTGCTCGCGCGCGTGCAGGTCCATCATGAAATTGATGAGCGCGCGCTCGAGGCGCGCTCCCAGACCCTTCACGACGGTGAAGCGCGCGCCCGTGATCTTGGCCGCGCGCTCGAAGTCGAGGATGCCGAGCGCTTCGCCGAGGTCCCAGTGCGCCTTGGGCTCGAAGTCGAACTTCCGCGGCTCGCCCCAGCTGCGCTCGACCCGGTTGGCGCTCTCGTCGGCCCCCACCGGCACGCTCGCATCCGGGATGTTGGGAACACGCAGCGCGAGCGTCTCCCACTCCTGCTCGATCTCGGCCACCCGAGCCTCGCCCGCGGCGATGTCGGCGGACGCGTCCCTGGAGCCGGCCTTCATCGCATCGATGCGGGAGGTGAGGTCGGCGCGCGCGGCGTCGTCCAGATCCTTGCGGGTCTTGAGCTCGCGGGTGAGCTTGCCGATCTCGGCGCTCTCGCGGTTGACCGAGGCCTTCTCCTGCTCGATCTCGGCGACCACGGCGCGGCGCCGCCGCTCCACCTCGACGAGTGTCTCGAGGTCGAGCGGGTCGCGACGCGCAGCGAGCGCCGCGCGCACGCGCTCGGGCTCGTCGCGGAGGATCCTGGGATCGATCATGAGAGGCCCGCCTCGAAGGTAGGCGCGCCGAACCTAGTCCTGCCCATTCCGGCGCGTCAACAGGCGCCGGCGAGCGGCTTCTCGAGTACCACGATTTCCGACTCGACCGTTCCCCGGCGCCATGGCTTCCGCTCACCGGTCTCCGTGAAGCCCAGCCGGCCCCAGAACGCGAGCACCTCGCCGTTGGTCTCGACCACGCCGATGCGCACTCGCTTCAAGCTCCAGCCGCGCATCGTCTCCTCGAGCAGCGCGTACGCGGCCGCACCGAAGCCGCGGCGCTGATGGCGCTCCTCGATCAAGAGGAGCCCGAGCATGCCGGTCTCGCCGTTCGGGTAGCCGCGGATCAGATCGGCGCAACCCACCATCTCGCTGCCGGCCATCAGGCCGTACACGAACTTGTCGTCGTCGGTCTTCCCGGGCGGCAGCATCGTGTAGAGGCTCCGCGCCTCAGTGGGCTCGGGCGGAGCGCCCTGGATGCGCTCGGCGTAGCGACGAGCGCCGTCGAGAACTCGCTGCAGCTCCCGCATCTCGTGCCGCTCTCCGGTGAGCCGCACCAGCTCGAGTCGCGGTGCGTGGCTCACGACGGCAATGCGGTGAGCAGCCGCTGAGACAGGTACTCGGCCACGGTGATGATGGGCGTCATGGTGTGGCTCGAGCTCGAGGTGGGAAAGCCCGACGAGTCGAAGACGTAGATGCCGCGGGTGCCGTACACCTGGCCCGATGGATCGGCACCGCCCCGCTTGGCCGAAGGCGCGAAACGGACCGATCCCTGCTGGTGAGCGCTCAGCCACGGGATGCGCGCGGGCTCGAAGCGGATCTCGTCGACCCGCGCGAGATCGGCCTCGGAGCGGATCGTCACGGGCGGCGCGCTGGGGATCGACACCTCCTTCGCTCCCGCCGCCAGATAGATCCGCGCGGACGCGCGGCAGACGGCGCGCGCTCGCCCGATCAGCTCTTCGTCCAGCGTGTAATCGATCCGCATCCGGCCCGATTTCTCGATGCGGATGCGCCCGCTCGGGACGTCGGGAAGGAGCTGGAGCGCGGAAGCGGTGCGCGGGTAGTCGCGCATCCGCGCTTCGCCCTCGGCGCCGAGCCACGGCAGGATCGACCCCACGATTCCGGGTGTCCCCGAGATCGACTCGATCCGGAAACCCCACCAGCCGTGCTCGCTGTGCGCGCGATCCTCGAACTCGGTGACCGCGAAAGCCTGCGGGATGCCGCGAAACGCGATCACGTCGCGGTCGAAGCGCGCCACGACGGGAAGCTGCGGCTGCAAGCTCAGGTGCGCGCCGACGTGCTCGTTGCCGATGCCCGAGCGCTTGAGCAACGCCGCCGATTCCACGGCGTTCGCCGCCACGATCACCGTGCGGGCGCGCACGCTCACCTGCTGCGTCTCGCGGTAGCCTTTGGCATCGAGGGCGGCGACCGTGACGGTCTTGGTGTCGCCACCGGCGCCGTCGATGCGGCGCGCTCGCGCCCGGGTCCAGAAGCTCGCTCCGGCGGCGAGCGCCTGCGGGATCGCCACGAAGCGCGGGTTCCGCTTGGCGTCGACCGGGCAGCCGATCAGGCAGGTGCCGAGCCCCGCGCAACCGACGCGGTTGTTGAGCATCACCTCGCCGCGCCAGCCGAGGGCCGCGGCGCCGTCGCGGAGCAGCCGATTGTTGGCGTTGAGCGCTTCCTCCGGAATCGGGCTCGCCGCGAGGTCCGCGAGCGCTCGCGCGCGATGGGGCTCGAGCGCGGCCGGCGAGAAATCGCTCAAGCCGAACTTGCGGCGCCAGGTGTCGAGAACGCCGTCGCCGATCGGCACCACGTCGCAGGTGTTGATGACGCCACCGCCGCCGAGCACGCGGCCCTGCAACACCGAGATGGCGAGATCGCTGGTCGCGCGCCCGGCGCGATCCATGTAGAGCTGGTCGTACATGGCGGCGTCGCGCTGAGTGAGCTTGTCGCCGGTGAAGTCCCCGCCCTCTTCCAGGACCAGGACCTCGCGTCCCGCCTGCGCGAGTGTCCGCGCCGCGGTGGCGCCCGCCGAGCCCGAGCCGATCACCAGCACGTCGACGGACACTCCGTCGCGTGGCGGCTCGCGCGACAGGTCGACGATGCGGTCGCTCATGAGGTGCCCGGTCACGC
>CAZYWA010000734.1:0-3229 GCA_964650975.1 uncultured bacterium | reverse complement strand
CCACGCACGAGGATTCACGAGGATCGACGCGCACCGGCCACGGGAAGCGGTCGAGCTCGGCCTGGTACGGACGCGACGCCGTGTGATGGACTTCGCCAGCCGAGGTCGCGAGCGCCAGACCGGCGATCGCATCGGGGCGAGGAGCGCCGGTGCGCAGGTAACGGATGTACTCGCGCAGCGAATCGTCGGCCTCGCCGACGAACACCGCGTCCGCTCCCGCTTCCAGGAACTGGGCTGCGTGAAAGGCGCCGGGACCGCCGACCACCAGTCGCGCGGCGGGGAGCGCGGCGCGAAGCGAGCGCAGCTGCGTCGTGACCCGCGCGCGATTGAAGCTGGTCGCGTAGAGGCCGACGAACGGCGTCCCTCGATCGACGAGCCGGCGCAGCAGCAGCTCGAGGTCGACCGGCTGGTCGTGCTCGTCGACGATCTCGCTCGCGAGACCCTCGGCCGCGGCGGCACCGCGGACGTACTCGAGCCCGATCTTGGGCCGCTTCTGCAGGGTGCTGAGCAGCGCGTGGAACGCGTTGACGAAGTCGCTTGGGTGGAGGAAGACCAGCGTCAGCTTGCGGACCCCTGCGTCGCTGGCCCGCCACAGGACGCGGCCGTCGAGCGCCGCGCTCGACGCCGATCCGACTTCGTCGATCTGCTCCATCGCAGGGGATCGTAGTGGTAGGACGGCGCGCGCCGCAAGGCGGCCGAAGACGGCCGGTGCGCGATCGATTGGACCCCAAGGGTTCGACGCGCGATAATCCCAATCCCCGCTGCGCGTACCGGCGAGCCGACCACGAATGGACGTCGCCTTCGTTTACCCAGGCTACGAGAGCCTCGGCGTCGAGATGCTCTCGGCCGCGCTCAAGCAGGCGGGCCATCGCACCAAGCTGATCTTCGAGCCGGCACTCTTCGACGATCCCTACATCCGTCTCGCACCGCTCGATCGCTGGATGAGCTTCCGCGGCGCCACGCTGCGGAAGATCGAGGCGCTTCAGCCGGACCTGGTGTGTTTCTCGGTGACGAGCTTCCTCTACCAGTGGGGACTCGCCACCGCGCGCGCGATCCGCACGGTGAGCCGCGCGCCGATCGCCTTCGGCGGCATCCATCCGACCGTCGAGCCGAAGGAGGTCATCTCGAGGCCCGAGGTCGACTACGTGGTACGCGCGGAGGGCGAGCATGCGCTGGTCGCGCTCTGCAGCGCGCTCGAAGCAGGCGACACCTCGGCCGCGCGCCTCCGTCAGATCCCCAGCCTGCTCTTCAAGGACAACGGACAGCCGGTCGAGAACCCGATGCGGCCGCTCTGGTCCGGGCTCGACGAGCTTCCGGCGCCCGACAAGGAGATCTACTACGAGGAGCATCCGCTCTTTCGCATCGGCTACAACACCTTCGCGCAGCGCGGCTGCCCGGAGCGCTGCAGCTTTTGCTACAAGACGGCGTTGCGGCGGATCGCCGACGCCCCCAGCTACGAGTGGCGGCGCTCGCCCGAACACGTGGTCGAGGAGATCGAGCGCAACCGCGGCAAGGCCGACATCCACTTCATCCGCTTCATCGACGACAACTTCACCACCAACCCGTCGTGGCTGCGCGAGTTCGCGGCCACCTACGGCTCGCGGCTCAAGATCCCGTTCTGGACCCAGGTCCACCCGGGAGCGATCACCCCGCTCACCTCGAAGCTCTTGAAGGAGTCGGGCTGCGTCGACGTGCAGATGGGTGTCCAGACGCTCAACGAGGAGGTGCGCAGCGGGATGCTCAAGCGCTCCGAGTCCATCCATCGCGTGGAACGGGCCATCGCCCAGCTGCGCGACGTCGGCATCACGGTGGCGGTCGATCACATCCTGAGCGTGCCCGGACAGACCGAGGAGGACCTCCGCAACACGGTGCGCTTCTACCTCGACAACCCGGTGGCGCGGATCAACGTGTTCTGGCTCGCCTACCTCCCCGGAACCGACATGACCGAGGACGCGATCGCGAGCGGCGACGTCGACGGGGAGCTGGCGCGCCAGATCCGCACCGGCGAGGCGGCTCCGTCGGTGCTCACCGGCGGCCACCGGTTTCGCCAGTCCAACGCGCGCTTTCAGTCGTTGCTGATCCTCGCCGGCTTGCTGCCTCACCGCTGGACGCGCTTCGTGCTCGACCATCGCCTGGAGCGGTTCCTGCCCTACGCCGGGACGGTGCTGAGCACCGTCGCCACCTACTGGCTCTCCTACAAGACCAAGGGTGCGAGGAACGATCTCTACCGGGTCTGGACGCGCATCAAGTACCGCGACTACCTGGTGCGGAGGCTGCTGGGACGCACGGTGCGCGCCGAGCAGCTGCGGTGGTCGGAGCCGGGATCGGCCGGGCGGCCGGTCGCGAACGCCGCCTGAGCGGCTCGCACGCGCGGTTCGCGGTCTCGCGCCCGGCCGGAGCGCGTCGATGAGCGTGGTCGGTCAGGTCTCACGATCGGTCGCGCCGTGGTGCGTGCCGCTCGCCTGGAACTTCGTGGTTCCGGCGTTTCTCGAGCTGCTGGTGGGCACGACGTCCGTGCTCACGTTCGGCTTCACCGCGGCGCTCTTGCTGTGGGCGATCTCGACGGTGCTTTTCGCCCTGTGGCTGGTCACCGGGCTCTACCCGTTCAACCGGCTGGCGATCGTCGGCTACGTGGTGGGCGCGGCACTGGTGCTGCGGGTCGGCGCGTCGCGTTCGGCGAGCGTGTTGCGACGCTGGACGGGACGGCCGCTCAGGCTCTCCGACCTGCGTGACCGAGACGCGGTCTGGGCCGGCGAGGAGGCGCTCGATCTGGCGCACCTCGCGGGCGCGGGGATCACGGTGCGGAGACGCACGGTGGATCGCCGCCGAGGCTCATGCCCCCGGGACGAAACCGGTCCGCTGCCGGCCGGGCTCGTGATCCGTACCCGTGATCCGCGCGGCGCGCGACCGCACGTGGCGTTCGTGGAGGAGTCGAGCAGCGGCGTCGCGTGGCAGCTCGATCGAGTGAGCGGCGTGGCCACGGCCGTGGGCACTTCCACGGAAATCCCGCCGTTCGCCGACTGGCAGCGCTGGATCGATCGAGCGGAGAGGGCGCTTGGCGGCCCGGCGGAGCTCGAGTGCGATGCGAGCGGCGACGCGCCCGTGGTGGTGCGATGCCGCCGTCTGCAACGAGACGCTTGCCGGACGTGGCTCGCCGGGGGCGGCGCCGACCTGGCGATGGATGCGGTATCGACGCTGGAGCGCGACCTCGTCCAGGAGGGATGGGGAT
>CAZYWA010000733.1:0-3256 GCA_964650975.1 uncultured bacterium | reverse complement strand
ATCTGGCCGATGAATGCCACCGGCAGGCCATGGAACGCTCGTGACTGATCTAATTTAGTGGCTCATCTCTTGTCGCGCGCCGCTTGCTGGCTCGAACAGCCTGCTCCCAGAGGTCCGCCTACGGCCCCTCGGATTCCGGGTTCCATTGCGTGCTCGGGCCGAACCTCCACGCCGGACAGGTGAAGTGTTCGAACACGAGCTTGCCGTCCATCTCGGACGCTAGGTTCGTGCACACTCCCCAGTCGAAGCCGAGCGATCCGGCGAGCTTCACATAGAAATCGCAGACCTCGCACTGCTTGCCCGCGAGGTGCTGTGCCCGGAGTGGATGTCGGTCTCCGGACACCTCGAATAGATCGGGGTGGCCAGAACTCCAGCGAGCCGAGACCGCGCGGCGGCGTTCCGCCCGGCTGTCGACCGGTCCCGTGTCAGCAATCCGCAACCGCTTCCGCTGCTTCGCCGTCAGTCCTCGCATGGGCCGATTCCTCCTCGCGCGCCCTCAATTGCAGAGCCAATTCGTGGTACAGCGGTTTGGCTCGCGCCCGCAGTCTCTCGATCGGTTCCGGCGCATCGCGATTGCCCGAACTGGCTCGTTCTCTCGGATCATGGCGAGGACGGCCCGTTCTGTGAGATCGGTTCACCACGGCCAGTGCAGGCGAGCCGCCGCTCGCTTCAACGCTTCGTCCCCACGCCTGTCGTATCGGGCGGTCGTCTGGACGTTGGCGTGTCCGGCGGCGCGCTGCACCGTGACGATGTCCTCGCCGGCGTCGAGGAGATCCGTCACAAAGCTCCGACGAAGGTCGTGCGGGGTGAAGATCGTGACTCGCGCTTCCCTCGCGCGCTTCGTGCAGACGTCCTGCACGGCCTGGGTACTCATCCGACGTCCCGTGAGACGCCCGCCCTTCCTCAGTGCGAAGAGCAGGGGGCCCTCGGAATCACCACGCGCCCCGAGCCAAGCATCCAGCGCCCGGCCGGCGCCGTTGGCTACGAACACCCGCCGGTCCTTCCCACCCTTTCCGCTCCGGATGAGTAGCTCGCCCGTCACCCGGTTCCAGTGCTCGAGATCGAGCGCCACGAGCTCGGAACGGCGGAGGCCGGCAACGTAGAGCACCGCGAAGATCGATGCGTCCCGTGAGCCCTGTGGCGTGCGGTCGCGCTTGCACGCGTCCGCGAGTGCGGCGAACTCGCCCGACGTAATTCGTCGACCGGTCGGGAGACGTTCCTGCTTCACGATCTTCACGGCCCTCGCACGGTGAAAGTCCTCCGCACTCATGTGGCCCAGGCGCCACGCTTCCTCGAGTACGCCTCGGAGGGCCGATAGCACGCGGTTCGTGGTCCCGGCGGAGTAGGCCTTGCGAGCGGTGACGAGAACGTGTCCTTGTTCGTCGACCAATGGCGGCACGTCCTGTTGGAGGCGGGCACGAATGGCGGCGACGTGCTGGTAGCGCAAGCTCTGCCAAGGGAATGCGACAGCGGAATATCCGCCCGACGAAAGCTCGCGCGCGATCCGCTCAAGTGCGAGCCCTTGGGCCTTCCGACTGCCTGGAGCGAGTCGAGCTAGGTAGACGAGGAACGGGTTCTCATCCGGTGGGTGCCCAGTGCCCCGCCTGTCGATGAGGTCGCCACCTGGTACGAGGGCCAGGCTCTCGGCCGACCCGGCCGCCGGTACTACCGAAGCGTCCACGGTGCGATATTAGCAGAGAGAACAAGCATTCACCACGGTAATTTTGGACCGCCCACGAACAGCCCGGTGCCGACTGGATCGCTCGACTAAGAGACGGCCCGCTAGGGTGAGTGTAGCGCTGCACTACACTCGAGGCGCCCGATGAGACTCGTGGACACCTACACCTACCGGGCGGCCAACGGGGAGCCGCGCTATACGGTCACGCGGTATGACCCCAAAGGCTTCCACATCCAGGATCCAGTCGGTCAGCCCCTGCCCGATCCCGTACCGGAGGACCTCGCGTGCCTTTACCGCCTGCCCGAGTTGATCGCCGCGTCCCCGGCTGAGACCGTGTACGTCGCCGAGGGCGAGAAGGACACTGACGCTCTCGTGAGCTTGGGACTCGTGGCAACCACGAACCCGTGCGGAACGCGAATGGGTTGGCGAAGCCGTTACACCGACGCCCTGGTGGGACGCCACGTGGTGATCATCCCCGACGCGGACGGGCCTGGGCTGCGCCACGCGGAAGCCGTGATGGCCGCCCTCCGCGATCGCGCGGCGAGCGTGGCGACACTCCACCTGCACCGCAGGCGGGGCCCGTGGGACGTCAGCGACTGGATCGCTCGAGGCGGGACCGCGGACAAACTTCGTCGGCTCGTACGCGAGGGACGCTACCGCGCGGCGGGGATCCAGTCGAAGAAGAATCCGCGTCGCGAGGAACGGGAACGTCTCGTCCTTGGATGCGGCAGGCTTGGCGCCACCGATCGGCTGACGCTCCTCGTGATCGAGATCGCGCGGGGCTGGAACGATCAGCCCTCGACACCGACAGCGCAGGAACTCGCGACGCTGGCCGGGCTACACCGGGTCACGGTCGCCAACACGCTCTCCCGCCTCCGGCGCCGCGGCATCCTTCTGGGTTACGGCATCCACTGGGAGAACCTTGCTGCCCTCGTGGCGGGAGCCAGCACCTTCGGTGCACCGCCCGAGCGCCGACGATACCGACGGGAGCGGGAGGAGGATCGAGCAAGGTCCATCGATCAACTCAACGCGTTGTTGGCCGGGCTGGAAGTACGCCGTGCAGCCCGAGCAAAGATGGATGGCTGATTGATCGTACAAGCGACTGCCCAACGGCGAATCGGCCTACCGTGTGAACGCCGTCCCGTTTGCGAGCTTCGACCGGGTCGGTTGACGAGTCATCTCTCGTCGGGAACCGCGAGGTGGCGACATCGCGGAAGGTGCCCCCCTCCTCGTCGGATGCACGGTAAGAGACGTCCGATGCGTGCACGCCTCCCGCTCGTCGAGCCCGCCCCTGACACCAGCAGCTCGACATTCGCGCGAATCGGCGGCGGCTACGGCCCGCCCGTTCAACGACGATTCGGGGCGAGCGGTGAACTCGAATCGGTGCCAGCCTCCGCCTCCCTGAGACGGTGCACGTGCACGCTCGGCTCGAGGGCCTCCGCGTGCAGATTCCCGCGCGCGTCGTAACCGTCGGGCATGCCGAGGTCCGAATCGGCGACTCGATGGTGATGATGGGCGAGGCTAGCGACGCGTGGAAGCCGATGCCGAGCGCCCTCTACCTGTACGTGGCAGACGTCG
>CAZYWA010000732.1:0-3259 GCA_964650975.1 uncultured bacterium | reverse complement strand
CGTGTTTGCGCGCTCATCGGATCAAGAATGCGACCGCGACGGCGTCGCGCAGCGAGCCGCTTGCAGCGCCGAATCAGCGCGGCACGACCTGCGGAAGGCACGACGAGGTCCATGGCCCACCGCCGGATCCTCGTCGAAGACATTTGCTCGCTGGATGAAGACCCCTAGCAGATGGATCTCAGCTACCCCGCCAACGGGCGATAGCGTCGACCGCTACGGGAGCTTGGCGGGGTGCAGTCCGAGGCCCTGCGAACGGACGACAAACCTGACACTTGCCCGGCCCAGCGGCGGTAGCCGTGCCTGTGGTTACTGCTTCAGAGCCTCACGCCCGGGCACCTGACCCGCATTTGGCCTATCGAAGTGTGCGAACGGTCCGCGTGGCCCCGGTCGCCGGGTCGGCCTCGCCTTTGCTCTTGTGCGGCCCGGCTCCGCCAGCATTGCGCATGAGCCTCCGAGCATCTCGGGTTAGCCGGGCCATACCGATGACTCCGTTTCGCAAAGCGATCGATTCCGCCGCCGCTGCGTCAGCCTCGAACGCGAGGTCAGGCGCCCGTGGCGGGAGGCGAACACGCACGGTCGCCGGGCCGGGCGCCACCAGCTGCCCCGTACCCGGGACCGCTCGTATGAGCCTGCCTGCCCTTGACACCCAAGGGGCCGTCTCCAGTCTCGTGGTGGTCGATGGTCCTGAGCCTGGCGAACGCTTCGTGATTCGTCCCGGCGGCCGGAGCTACGTCGTCGGTCGCGGTGAAATGGCCGACGTCCAGATCGAGCACGACACGGTCTCGCGGGCGCATGCGACGATAACCGTCGATGAAGCCGTGGGGCGCGGGCGAACGGCTGTCGTCATCGACCTGGACAGCCAGAACGGCACGTTCGTCAACGGCGTTCGCATCGAGTCTGCGATCCTCATGCCGGGTGACCGGCTTCAACTCGGCTTCGTCGTGCTTCGCTTCGAGTTGGTCGATGCCGCTGATCTGACCTATGTCGCACACCGCCGAGTGCTCGGCACCGCAAGCTCCAGCCTGCCGGATGATACGGCCTCGTTCTCGCGAGCCCTCGCTTCGCTGTGGCTGGCGTTTCAGCCCATCGTGAGCACTGCCGAGCGCCGCCTCGTTGGCTGGGAAGCGTTGCTCCGCAACGATGAGCCCTCCCTCGTTCGCCCGGACCATCTGCTCGCCACTGCCGAGCGACTCGGCCGCGTCCACGATGTGGGACGTGCGGTTCGTTCACTCGCGGCGAGCTTCGTCGACGACCTGCCGGGTGACACTTACCTATCGGTCAACCTCCATCCAGTCGACCTCGAGGACGCCCATCTTGTCGATCCACGGGCTCCGCTCTCGCAGGTCGCCCATCGCGTGATCCTCGAGATCACGGAGCGCGCATCCATCGAGAAACTCGACGATCTCGAACGACGGATCCGTGAGCTGCGAGCGCTCGGCTATCGCATCGCGATCGACGATGTCGGTGCCGGATATGCGGGGCTCGGTACGATCGCCCGCATCCTTCCGGATGTACTCAAGGTGGATCGCAGCATCGTCCACGAGGTCCAGTTAAGCCCCATCAAGGCCAAGGTCCTTCGGTCGTTGGCTGCACTTTGTGCAGACCTGGGAATGGCGATGGTGCTGGAGGGCGTCGAAACCGAGGAGGAGCGTGCCGCCGCATCCGAAGTGGGTTGCGATCTCATGCAGGGCTATCTATTCGCCAGGCCCAGCGAGCGGGCGCCCAGCAACGTCGCAAGCATGTAAGGCCGCCATTGGATTTGCCGACCGGCTTCCAGTCGGCGGTAGAGAGTCGAGCAGCCATTGGGCGGCGCCATCGCGCGATCACGCAATCATCGTGCATGCCATGGTGCGCCGAGTAGCGCGCGCCCCGTCCCGTGTACTCGTACTCAAACGCCTCCAGCTCCGCGCGAATCGGCCCATCCGGAGACGGCACCTCCCTCCGCTGGATCGCGGCCCGCGGGAACTTACGCGTGACCCATGTTGCCTCGGTATGAAGAGCGATTCCTGCGGCGCAAAGGTCCGAGCATCGCCTCGACTCGGCCCCGCGTCATGCCGGGGATGTCGGGTTTCGCAGCATCGACTTCACGCAGCGATCGGGACCGCCAGCACTTTGTCGAGCGTTTCGAACAACACCGCAGCGTTAAAGGGTTTCGTCAGGTACGCGTCCATCCCAGCGTCCAGGCACCGCTCACGGTCTTCCGCCATGGCGTGCGCAGTCAGCCCAACGATCGCGACGTGTGCACCGCTCGAGCGCTCCGCCGACCGGATCTCCGCCGCCGCGGCCAAGCCATCCATCACCGGCATCTGGACATCCATCAACACGACGTCGAACGCCTGCTGCGCCAACGCCGTAATCGCCGCACGGCCGTTCGCCGCGACCACCACGGAATGGCCGCGCCGTTCGAGAAGTCCGATGGCGACGAGCTGATTCACTGGATTGTCCTCGGCGAGCAGCACTCGCAGCTTGCGCGTCGCATCGCGCAGCGAATGTCGCGTGACCAACGCGGCAACCGCCTGCGGGCGTTCGGTCTTCACCAGGACTGTGCGTATCGCATCCAGAAGAACCGCCTGCCGCACGGGTTTGGTGAGGTACGCGGCCACCCCCAGCTTCTTGCACCGCAAGGCATCGCCGCGCTGACCTACCGACGAGAGCATCATGATGGTCGGAATCGCCATCTCAGGAAGCTGCTTGATGCGCTCCGCTAGATCGAACCCGTCCATTTCCGGCATCTGGTAGTCGAGCAGCACGAGTGGGAATGGGCGGCCCTCGCGCTGGGCCGTGGCCAGCGCCGCGAGCGCCTCCGCTCCACCCTCCACCACGGTCGGCTCCATGCCCCACTGGGTCAGGATCCGTTTCAAGATCCGTCGGTTCGTCGCATTGTCGTCCACGACCAGTACGCACAGTCCGGCGAGACCCGAGAGCTCACGCTCTCGCGACTCTCCGCCTGGCAAGGCGCTCGCTTCGAACGACAACGTGACGTGAAAGCTGGTCCCCTTCCCTTCCTCGCTCTCGACCGAGATCTGGCCGCCCATCAGCGCCACGAGCTGAGACGAGATCGCGAGCCCGAGGCCGGTTCCTCCGAACCGCCGCGTCATCGATGCATCAGCCTGCATGAACGCATCGAAGATCGTGGCTTGCTTCTCGATTGGGATGCCGATCCCCGTGTCGGTGACCGTGAAACGCAACATATGTCGCTGATCGTCGAGACCGACCTGCTCCACGCTGAAGGCGACCTCACCTCGCTCGGTGAACTTGA
>CAZYWA010000731.1:0-3261 GCA_964650975.1 uncultured bacterium | reverse complement strand
TCGGCAAGCAGACCGTGGCGCTCAAGCGAGTCGTCGACACCACCGGCTGGGTGTCCGCCGATTTCCACATCCACGCGCGGCCGAGCTTCGAGTCGGCCCTCCAGCCTGGCGGGCTTCCGCCGCTCGACGACCGCGTCATCCACTTCATGACCGAGGGCATCGAAGTGATGGGCTCGGCCGACCACGCGTGCATCACCGACTACGCGCCGGTCATCGCGAGCCTGGGCGTCGGCTCGCGCGTCACGTCGCTGGTGGGCGTCGAGGCGACGCCGCCGATCACCGCGTACCCGAGTGGCAACGGCAACTGCAGCGACTACCGGTTCGTGGTGCCGCCCCAACCGACGGAGCCCGGTCACTGGAACGCGTTTCCCGTGAATCCGTCACAGCCTTACAGCACCGATTCCGAGAAGGGGATCAGCGCGGCCACCTTGTACGACCGTCTCCGGGCGCTCGAGTCACCGATCCAGACGCCACTCATCCAGCTCAATCATCCGTTCTACGAGCTGCCGCCGGTCAACATCGGGTGGCTGCATCGGCGGGACTACAAGCTTCACGCGCCGATTCCCACCGGGCCGTCGCTGGCGGCGAACGCGTTCCTGTCCGAGACCTCGAGCGAGCCAGGGAGCACCACGCGCTCGATCGACTTCGACGCGATGGAGCTCTGGTCGCGCGGCTCGTTCATCTACGGAATCCCGGCGCGCGAGGCCTGGTTCGACTTCCTGAATCAGGGCTACCTCAAGGTCGCCACCTCCAACTCGGACTCGCACAACACCAAGCAAACGGCCGGCATGCCGCGAAATTTCGTGCAGGTGGGCACCGACGATCCGTCGGCGGTGACGCCCACGATGATCGCGAACGCGGTGAAGGCGGGGAAAGTGATGGGCACCACCGGTCCCTTCATCAGCGTGAGCGTCGGATCGCACGGCATGGGTGAGCTGGTCTCGGCGCCGGGTGGCAGCGTGAACCTGTCGATTTCGGTCCAGGCGGCGTCGTGGGTCCCGGTCGATGAGGTGCGGATCTACGTCAACGGGACCTTGGTCCGCCAGATCGGGGTCGGGAACGCGGACAAGGTGCTGCGCTTCAGCAAGACCATCGGCCTCGACTTCACCAAGGACTCGTGGATCGTGGTCGAGTCCGGCGTCGCGCTTCCCGAGGATCCCAGCCAGGAGCCACCGATTCCCGACGTCTACCGCCACATCACGACCGGGTTCGCGCCGATCGCGTTCAGCAATCCGATCTTCGTGGACGTCGACGGCAACGGGAAGTTCGACGCACCGGGGCTCCCAGCCGGCTGAGCGGCGCCGCGGACACCTTCAGCGTGTGTGCTGGCGGAAGAACCGCCACATGACTTCGCTGGCATCGACGTCGGCCGAGGTGACCGCGGACGGCATGCTCGAACCTGGCCACGAATGGCCCTTGCCGGTGAGCGTGTAGAGCACCGCCTCGCGCGAGCCGCACGTCCAGCGTTCGCCTCGGGCGTCGCCGTGCTCGTAGACCACCTCGGCCTGGGCGGCGCCTTCGGACGCGCACTGGCGGGCACCGGACCAGCCGATCGCGAACGAGCGCACGTTCATCTGCCCGAACCGGCCCGAATACGGCAGCAGATGGTCGGCCGTGCCGTGGAACAGCACGGCGCTCGGCCGCTGGTCGCCGCACACGTTCGAATAGCCGCCCGACACCAGGCCGACCCCGGCCAGCTGCGCCGGCCGATCGCAAGCGAGTCGCCACGCCATCTGGGCTCCGTTCGAGATCCCGGTCGCGTAGACCCGCCTGGAGTCCAGCTGAAACTCCTCGGCAAGGGTCGCGAGCAGCGCATCGAAGAACCGGAGGTCCGTGTCGCTGCGGTCGAAGACGCGCCACTTCTTGCCGAGACCTTGGGGGTAGACCGCGAGGAAGCCTTCTCGGTCCGCGAGCTCCGAGAACCGCGAGATCCGTTCCTCTTGCTCCGGGTCCGACCCGAGCCCGTGGAACGAGAGCACCACCGGAAGCGGCGCCGCCGGATCGCCGGGGGGCGGATGAACGAGGAAGGTCCGATCCTGGCCGTCGACCGCGACGGTGCGCCGGCTGGTTCCTGGCGTCGCAGGCAGAGGCGCGGCGCCGCGGCGCTGAGCGAGCCGATCGCGGATCGGACCGGCGACCGACTCGCGTGGCCCTCCGGCAACGACCGCCACCGCGATCAGGAACACGTAGGCTCGGTGACTCATCGTTCGCTTGGAACCGCAGCCAGACTTATCGGTCATACGTCCGATAATAAAGATTATGTAAACTTATGGACGCGATCGCCCCGCGGTCGCTGCGAGAGACGTACAATCCACACCCCGTGAGCCGGCGCAGACGCTCGAATACCCCCGCCATCCAGCGTCGCTCGCCGACCCTCGACCAAGGCATCGTCATCGTGCTGGCCGTCGGCGTGGTCGAGGCCATGCGCGTCATCGCCGGCACCCGGATCTACGCCGACGTTCTCGGCTCCTCGACGTCGAGCCCACTGGTGTTCGCGGCGCACCAGCTGACCTGGTCCGTCGCTCGATGGCTGGCGTTTGCTTCCATCGTCTGGCTGGGCTTTCGCTGGACGCCGAACCGAATCCCGTGGGAGCGGACGGCCGCGCTGTGTGGGACCGCTCTCTGGCCCTATCTCGTGGGCATCGTGTGGCTCACGTGCTGCACGGCGCGATCCGCGTCTCCGGCCCTCGCCGTGGCGGGATATTGGATCGGACTTGCGGCCACGACCGCGCTCCTCGGAGGCCAGTTGCACCTCGCGACCGGCGCGCCGTGGCGTCAGGTCGCTCTCGCCGTGCTGCTCGGGTTCATCGCCGCCACCGCGCCGTTCTGGATCGGATCCCTGCCAGCGATCGCAAAGGAGCACGCGACGATGGCCGAAGCAACGGCGAGCCAGCCTCCCGAGGGCGCTGAGCAGCGAGGACACCCGTGACCAAGCGTGGGAAAGCTGCGCTGGCGCTGCTCGCCTGCACCGTCGCGGTCGCCGAGGTGGCCGCGCGCCTCCACGACCGGCTCCGGGACCGCGTCGTCGCATGGGTCGTCACCGCCGACACCGTCGCTGGGCTACCGGTGGAGCTGAGTGGCCTGGCCATCGGGAATCGAGGCCCGGACGACGTGCGCCTCGAGAGCTTCACGTACGATTGGCAAGGCGCCTCGCACGTGGTGTCCGTCGAGCAGGTGGTGCACGCAGGTGCCCAGACGAACCTCGACACGTTCATCGGATCCATCCCTCCCGAGAGCGAGCCCGGCCGGCATCCGATCTCG
>CAZYWA010000730.1:0-3285 GCA_964650975.1 uncultured bacterium | reverse complement strand
ACCAAGCCCGTGTCGTCGCCGTCCGCGGCTACCTCGTCTCGACGCGCCTCCTCGGCGTCCGCGCCCGGTGCGGTGAAGTCGCGAGACTCGGAAGAGGTCATCGAGGTTCCGGCGGCGGCGAGTGGCCGGATTCGGGGCTCGAACCGAGACCGTTCGAGCTGGCGCGCGATCCCGATCTCAGGCGTTTCGAGCGTTGAAAGATATCACGCACGGCCCCGACTTCCGGCGGCCCGAAAGCGAGCGCGGACCCGAGCCAGGTAACCGACGACGCCCAGGATCGGCAGCAAGCCGGCGAGCGGAACGGGTGCGTCGTCCGCGCTGAGACGTCCGCACTGGGCCACCGGCGTTTGGTACGAAGTCCCGCTGAAGGCCGGGATCGTGAGGCGTGAGCGTGCCTCGCCGGTGCGCCACAGCTCGACGCTGGTCCCTGCCGACGACGCTCCTTCCAGGAGCAGCTCGAACTGGTTACCGGTGCGGGTGAGCGAAAGAATCCGGTTGCCGGCGTGCTCACGGCTCTGCCGCGCCAGCTCGGTCGGGCTCACCCACAGGACCTCGGAGTCGGAGGCGAGCGCGTCGCGCACGTGCGTGACGATGTACTCCCAGTCGGTGAGCGAGAAGCCGTCGGCGTCGATCACGTACTCATGGGTCAGGAAGAGCATCGGAAAGCGGCTGCCATGCGCGAGGCGCGCTTGCAGAAGTGCGTTGGCGACCGCTTCGTCCCGGTTGTCGACGGGCGCCACGGCGCCTTGCTTCACGTCGAAGTCGAAGTTCCAGAACGCGCAATCCGCATAGCTGCTCACCGCGAAGACGGGGCTGCCGCCCGCCATGTAGTCCAGCGCGTGACAGCCGCTGCCAAAGGGCTTCGCCGAGAGCCAATCGTCCTGGCCGTGGCCCGAGCTCGCGGCCAGATCGTGCACCGTGTGCGCGTAAATGATCCCGCGCGCGGCGAGGTAAGGAAGATTGTTGGTGCCGGCCACCGCATCGTGGGGCGCCAGCCACTTGGACATCGTGAGGCCGCGAGCCGAGAAGAACGAATCGATCGACGACCAGCGGGCCGCGAGCGTCGAATCGCCGAACGGATCGTCGGTGAGAGTCTCTCCCGAGGCGCCCGTCTGGCGTTTCCAGTAGAGGAAATCGGACGTGGGCTGCGCGGGATTGGTGTCACCGCCGTCGAAAGCATGGGCCGAGACTTCGAGCTGCTCGGACGATTGCAACGAGGCGAGCGCCAGCGCTTCGAGTGAGCCGGAGGCGATGGCGTTCAGGAACAGGCTCGACTGGATCGGCACGCCGAGGATCGTCATGGCCGAGTCGGCGTAGTCGAAGGCCGCCGATCCGCCGAGGCTGCGGCCGCGTGCGTCGTCGACCTTTAGCGCCGCGAGCTTGCGCGGCAGCGGGTTCCACAGCATCGGCTTGCGGTGCGCCCACACGATCGAGCGCCACAGCACGTCGTCGATCCCGTGCACGTGGCCGATCCGCAAGGTCGGGTGGTACGCACCCTCCGAGCTGCCGCCGGCGGCGGTGTCGACCGCGTTGTCCCACAGCTGATTCGAGAGAAACCACCACACCACCCGCCCGCTCCCCGCGCTGCGCGAGATCACTGCGGGCACGCCCACGCACGTGGCGAGGACGGTCGCCGATCCGGCGGAAGCGAGACTCTGGAACGCGATGTCTCCGCCGGGCCGGCTGAAGTAGGTGCGGACGTTCGAGTCGCTGGGATTGGTCGGATCGTCCACGCCCGCCGGTTGCTCGGCCAGCACGAAGTGGCTGGCGGGGTCGTTGGTGGTGAACTGCAGGGTGGTGGTCGCGGAGCCGTAGGAGGGCGATCCGAGCGCTGACTGAAACGACGCGTTCGCGTACTCACCGGCCCACGGATCGAGCCCGACGAGCCCCATGCCGCCCTGGACCGCGGTTGCGATCGCGGCCTGGCCGGCCGTGCCCAGCGCCGCGCCGACGTGCTCCTGGCCGATCACCACCAGATCGGCCGTGGAGAGCAGCGAGGACGTCACGGGCTCGCTCGACAGGTCGACCTCGCGGTAGGCGAGCCCCCAGAAATCGAGGGCATTCTTGATCCGCGCCGACGCATAGGTCGCGTAGGCCGACGGATTGGAGCGGTCGACCAGCACCAGGGCGGGATGGTCGTTCTCGGGGCCCACCGGAGCCGCGTCGTCCGCCTTGACGATGTCGTAGTAGAGCGAGCCCGAGACGCCGGCGAAGCTCGCCCACGCGGCGCGCTGGCCGACGTTCGCCGACTGGACGTTCCCCCCGGTGCCGACCGAGGTTCGCGATAGCACCCGGACGCCGTCGCGAAAGACTTCGATGCCGGCTGCCGGTGGAACCGAGCCGGCGTGATAACGGATCTCGAGCTCGTACCAGTGATCCCGCGCCAGTACGTCGTCGAAACCAGGCGACGGCTGCGTCACCACGACCGACCCGGTGCCGTCGTCTCCCGCCAGTGCCAGCGTGCCGTCGGTTTCGAGCACCAGCGCCGCGAGCGGTCTGGTCGCGTCGGCGCCCACCAGGCTCATGAGCTCGGCGCCGGCCGGTGCCACGACGTTGGAGGCGATCCGCACCGCGAGGCGTATCGCGAGCTGTGGTCGCGCCGGCGAGAGGTCGTAGCGCAGATAGGACCGCAGCGCGCCGGCCCCCCGGTCGACTCGCGCGCTGTGCAGGCCCTTGCGCCGCACCGAGGCTTCGGACGCGGTGATCGAGTTGGCTCCATCGACGACCACCGCGCTCGCGTGCGAGAGGCTCGCGTCGTCGTAGCCGTCGTCGATGACCGTCGCCGCCCGCGCCGGCCACGGGGCGGCGACCAGCAGGATCGCGAGGGTCGAAGCGAGCCGAGCTTTCATGGCGATCTCAGGCCCCGAGCACCGCGAGGTCGCGGCGCGCGTCGCGCGAGAAGTTGACGTAGCCCTGGCCGTCCGCGTGGACCCAGTCGCGGCAAGAGCCGCACAAGGCGAGGCCCGCGTAGGCGCCCTCGAGATGACGCTCGCGCAGCTCGCGGTAGGCGTCGCTTCCCCAGATCTCGGCCACCGAGCGCGAACCGATGTTGCCCAGCACGCGCTCGCCCTCGTAGTCGGTCGCGCAGCTCACCAGGTCGCCGTTCGAGAGCACCAGCGCGGCGCGGAACAACCATTCGCAGGGGCGCCGTTCCCGTTCCGGGAGCGACGCCGGAGAGCGCCCGCCGAAGCTGATCGCCGGTATGGCCATGAGGAAATCGTGCTCTCCGAGCAGCGGAAGCCACGTGTCGATGAAGCGCTGCCGGTCGGATTCAGCGTGGCCCGC
>CAZYWA010000729.1:0-3322 GCA_964650975.1 uncultured bacterium | reverse complement strand
TTGTCCCCGATCGGGACAAATGTAAAGACCGGCCCAACTCGCCCGGGGCAGAGTGGGCAGTCCGCCCTGATTGGATCGAGCTCGCCCGGAGCACCTCGGCTCCGGTCGGCCCCGCGCAATCATCACATAACATACTGTAACTAATATGAATTTACGATATGACAACGGTCTGACGAGACAATTGACGCGTGCGTTGGTTTGTTGTCGGTGGTGGCCTGTCGATTGCTCTAGATGTCTGTGCCAGCTCGACTGAAACATGACAATTACCCGTCACAGGACCTGGAGCAACGCCGTGAACCCCACCCTTCGAACTGTCCGTCGTCAATTGTCTGCTACCGCCCTCGTCCAGGGCTTCATCCGCTTGCTGGCCGCGATGGCCGTCGGCACCGTCCTGCATGCTCCGGAAGCTCGCGCCGCCGACATCATGACGACGGTGGCGCTCCCCCGGCGCGACGGCACGACCCTGGCCGCAGACGTATACACGCCCGCGGGGCGTGGCTCGGGGGCGGTGATCGTGATGCAGACGCCGTACGGCCGCGGCTCGTGGTCGCCGATCTTCACCGTCGATCAGAACACCGATCCGCTCTTCAAGAATCCCAACTACGCGTGGGTGATCGTCGACTGGCGCGGCTACTTCGGCTCGGCCAGCGCGCGCTACAGCGGCAGCCCGACCCTCGGCCAGGACGGTAACGACGTGGTCGAGTGGGTCGCGACGCAGCCGTTCTCGAACGGCAAGGTCGGCGCCTACGGCGTATCGGCGCTCGGCACCTCGGTGCTCGCGACGGCGCAAGAAGCGCCGCCGCACCTCGTGGCCGGCGTGCCGGTCCAGTACCAGTGGCGCGATTCGTACGCGCTCAGCTACCCGGGCGGCGTCTTCTACAAGAACCGTGACAGCTCGCCGTTCGGCAACTCGGCCTGGACCAGCGGCCATCCGCTCTACGATTCGTGGTGGACCAACTACGAGGCCACCATGAATCCGGTGACCCAGGTCAAGATCCCGATGCTCCACATGACCGGCTGGTACGACCACATGACCGACACCACGCTGAGCGAGATGCAGCGAGTACAGACGGGCGGCGCGGCCGGCGCGATCGGCACGCAGAAGGCGCTGATCGGACCGTGGACCCACGCGCACGTCACCGACTCGGCGCAGGGCCAGCTCAGCTACCCCGACGCGGCCACCATCCAGGCGAGCGCCGCGATCGAGTACTTCGACTACACCATGCGCGGCATCGCGAACGGCTACAACAACCACGCGATGTACCGCTACTACCAGACCAACGAAGCGCGCATGGTGGATTCGCCGGTGTGGCCGCCGAGCAACGTCGGCACGCAGACCTATTACCTGCACGGCGACGCGACGCTCTCGACCACGGCCCCCGCGTCGAACGAGACGCCGCGCTCGTACGTGGCCGATCCTTCGAACCCGGTGCCCACGCTGTGGGGCGCGGTGCTCACCACCAGCGCCAACGCCAACCTCGGACCAGGCGACCTGCGCCCCAACGAGGCGCGCGCCGACGTGCTTTCGTTCACGACCGCTCCGATGACCAGCGCGGTTGCGATCGCCGGACGGCCGCGGGTGCACGTGAACCTGACCTCGACCGCGGTCGACACCGACATCAACGCGCGCATCACGCAGGTGCACGCCGACGGCACGTCGATGCTGATCGTGGACTCGGCGCATCGCGTGTCGCTGCGCAGCAACTACACGACCCGCTCGCTCCTGACCTCGGGCACCGCGTACGCGGTGGACGTCGACCTGCCCTCGATCGCGATCACGATCCCCGCCGGTGACCGGCTGCGCGTCGAGATCGCGCCCTCGAACTACGATCGTTTCGACAAGAACATGCAGGACGGCTCGTCGCTCTCGACGCAGACCGGCGCCGTCGCCACCGTCGCGACCATCCAGATCCTGCTCGACTCGGCGCACCAGAGCACCATCGCGCTGCCCGTGACCTCGGCCGTGCCGACGCCGCCCGCCGCGCCGACCAACCTGGTCGCGACCGCGGTCTCGACCAGCGGCATCAACCTGACCTGGACCGACGGCTCGAGCACCGAGACCGGCTTCATGATCCGCCGCTCGACCGACAACGTGAACTTCGTCACCGTCGCCTCGACCTCGGCCAACAACACCAGCTTCTCGGATACCGGCCTCAGCTCGTCGACCACCTACTACTACCGCGTGCACTCGTTCAACGACGCCGGCAACTCGGACAACGCGTCGGCGAGCGCCACCACCATGCTGGCGCCGCCGGCGGCACCGAGCGGCCTCAAGTACACGGCGCTCTCCAAGAACAACGTGAGCCTGGCCTGGACCGACAACTCGACCAACGAGACCAACTTCAAGCTGCAGCGCTCGACCGACAACAAGACCTGGCTCTTGATGGGCACGCTGTCGCCCAACGTCACGACCTTCTCGCAGGGCGGCCTCTTCGCCAACAAGCTCTATTACTACCGCGTCTACGCGACCAACTCGGCCGGCAGCTCGGCCTACTCGACGCTGACCCTCACGACGCCGGCGAAGTAAGCGCCGCGCGGCGACGGTCGCGCTCTCGATTCGCCCCCCCACGCGAGGGGCGGCCCAACCCGGGCCGCCCCTTTCGTCTTTTGGGACGTCGCCGAATTCGCCGCCACCCGCGAGGGAAGGACCACGCGCCTTTTTTCGATCGCTCGCGCGAGCCTTTCGGCCGTGCACGATCAGGCCTTCATGGCGTCGCGCCACAAAAGCAAGCGCCCCATCGATCTCTCGATGGGGCGCTTGGGAACCTTCCACTCCGGCCGGTTCAAGCCAGAGTGTGGACGCTCGTCATGCGGTCCGCACGTTCCCGGCCGCGGGGCCCTTCGCTCCTTGGGTCACGTCGTACTCGACCCGCTGTCCCTCGGACAGGGTTCGGAACCCCTCCATGTTGACGGCTGAGTGATGGACGAAAACGTCCTTCGAGCCGTCTTCGGGGGTGATGAATCCAAAACCCTTCGCATCGTTGAACCACTTCACGGTACCAATCGCCACAGCCTACCTCGTTCTAACTCCCGGCCCTTTAGGGAAGCCGGCCGAAAGTCGACCTCGTTGATCTTCCCGACGCCGAACCGATATGGGACACGCGCCGGTCCAATCGTGTTCTCATCTTCGATAGCGCGGCCAAACTTACCGCGTCCGTTTCGGAATCATATCCGACGCTTCCGCGGGAGAGAACCCTCGGGACGCCAAACGTGGGTGGCTCCCTCGACGTCGCGGACCCAACGGGCGCAGCTCGCCAGCCGACCGACCTGATCCTCACCCGATTCCGTGGACACCGTGATTGTGCCGCGAATGCGGCTTGAG
>CAZYWA010000728.1:0-3331 GCA_964650975.1 uncultured bacterium | reverse complement strand
GCGACGTGCGGGTGCGCCTTCCCGAGGCCGCGATCGGCATGAAATTCGAGCGCACCTTCCGCGAGGCGGTGGGCCTTTCCCGCGCGCGGATCATGGCGCTGATCGACGACGCCCGTCGCACCCACGAGATCCAGTACCTGCACGCCGAGCCGCTCGACCTGTTCGGCTATCCGGGCCGCTTCAGCATCCACGTGATCCCGCTCGACGAGGCGCGGCTGCTCGGCGCCCGCACCCTGGTGGTGATCGAGGACGTGACAGCGCTCGAGCGGATGGGCTCGCAGCTGGTGCGCGCCGAGAAGCTCGCCACCGTGGGCGTGCTCGCGGCCGGGATCGCGCACGAGGTGGGTACGCCGCTCGGCGTGGTGCGCGGCCGCGCCGAGTTGGTCAAGTCCAAGCTCGGCCCCGATCATCCGCAGAGCGCCGCGGCTGGCATCATCATCGAGGAGATCGACCGGGTGACGCGCACCATTCGCGAACTCCTCGACTTCTCGCGGATCCGCCCCGCCGAGGTCTCGCCGGTGTCGCTCGCGGTGGTGGTCAGGCGCGTCGTCGACCTGCTGCGGATCGAAGGGGAGCGCCGCGGTGTGCGGGTGCTGATGCAATGCGATCCGGGGGTGCCGGAGGTGGCCGCCAACCCGGATCAGATCGAGCAGGTCTTCGCAAATCTGGTGATCAACGCGTACGATGCCTGCGCATCGGGGGGCGTCGTGTTCATCGAGCTCGGCTGGGGTGACGAGAAGGGCGGAGTGGAGGAGGGGCTGGTCTCCGTCGTGGTCCGCGACACCGGTTGCGGCATGACCCCCGATCAGATCCAGCGCGCCTTCGATCCCTTCTACACCACCAAGAAGCGCGGCCAGGGCACCGGCCTCGGGCTCTCGGTGGTCGAGCAGATCGTGCGCAACCACGGGGCGCAGATCGAGATCGCCAGCGTGCCCGGCCAGGGAACCACGGTTACGCTCTTCTGGCCGGTCGCGGCATCCGCTCCGCGCCAGCCCACTCCCCGTGACGAGGTCCAGCTCGGTGTCCGCTGATCGGCTGGTGAAGCGCGGCGCGCGCGTGCTGGTGGTCGACGACCACGTCGAGATGGTGCGGCTGCTGGGCGAGCAGCTGGGCGACGTCGGCTACGACGTGGACACCGCCACCAGCGGCGTCGAGGCGGTGCGGGTGGCGGGCTCGCGGCTCCCCGACGTGGTGATCTCCGACCTCCGCATGGAGGGCGCCGACGGGTTCGACGTGCTGGCGGCGGTGCACGCCATGGACCCGGTGGTGCCGGTCATCATCATCACGGCGTTCGGCGCCATCGACACCGCCGTCGAGGCGATGAAGCGCGGCGCCTACGACTACATCACCAAGCCCTTCCGGCTGGAGGAGGTGCTGTTCTGCGTCGAGCGCGCGCTGGCCGAGCGCCGGCTGCGCGACGAGAACCAGGCGCTCCGGCAGATCGCGTTCGACCGCAGCCGTCTCGAAGGCATCGTGGGACGCAGCGCCGCGATCCAGCGGCTCTTCGCGGTGATCGAGCGCGCGGCGCAGGCTCAGGCACCCGCGCTGGTGCGCGGCGAGAGCGGCACCGGGAAGGAGCTGGTGGCGCGCGCGCTGCACTTCCTGGGGCCGCGCCGCGACCGCCCGTTCGTCGCCGTGAACTGCACCGCGCTTCCCGAGCCGCTCCTCGAGAGCGAGCTCTTCGGCCATCTGCGGGGATCCTTCACCGGCGCCACCCAGCACCGTCGCGGTCTCTTCGTGGAGGCCGACGGCGGCACGCTCTTGCTCGACGAGATCGGCGACATGGCGCCGACGCTGCAATCGAAGATCCTTCGGGTGCTCGAGGACGGCGAGATCCGCACCGTCGGCAGCGACGTGCCGAAGCGGGTCGACGTGCGCATCATCGCCAGCACCAACCAGGTGCTGGAGGAGCGGATCCGCGAGGGCCGGTTCCGCGCCGACCTCTTCTACCGGCTCAACGTGCTCCCGATCCAGGTGCCCAAGCTCACCGAGCGACGCGACGACATCCCCATCTTGATCGAGCACTTCCTCGGACGCTCCCGCGAGCGCAACGCGTGGTCGCGGGTGGCCAAGCTCTCGCCGGGGCTGATCTCCAAGCTCGCGAGCCTCGACTGGCCGGGAAACGTCCGCCAGCTCGAGAACCTGGTGGAGCAGCTGGTGATCCTGAGCCCCACCGAGGAGGTGGAAATCGAGGATGCGGCGCGGCTCGAGCCCGAGCTCTTCGCACCCCGCTCGCCGGTCGATCTGGCGAAGGTTCAGCTGATGCCGTTGCGCCAGCTCGAGGACGAGTACATCACCTGGGTCATCGACAAGTGCGGCGGCAACAAGAAGCGCGCCGCCGAGGTGCTGGGCATCGACCCCTCGACGATCCACCGCCGCGAGCGTGGAAAGGGCTGAGCTCTCTCGCTCGTGGGAGGGCAGCGGTCCCTCGCCGCCGCGGCGCCTGGAATTACCTGCTGAAGTTGAGGGGCCAGGCGGCCGGCTCGGGGGCCCTGACCAGGTGCTTGGCTCGCTCGGTCGTGGTGTCGCCGGGCTCGTGGACCGGAACCCAGGGACCGAAGCCGGGCTCGCCTTTCGGTTCGGTCGCGAGCTGGCACTTGGTGAACCGCGACCACCACACGTCGCCGATCGCGTAAGGCCAGGTCACGTTGAAGCTGCTCATGCGCTGCGGCGTGAGCTTGAGGCCGAGACCGACGAAGAACAGATCGACGGTCGCGTCCTGCCCGGGAGCGATGCTCGCCTCGGCGATCGCGGCGTCTCCTTCCTTCACCTCGACCATCCGCAGATCGACCCCGAGCGCATCGCGGAGCCGCACCGCGGCGGGAACGAAGCGCACCGGCCGGTCGCCGCGGTTGCGGAACGTGAACGCCAGGTGGAATCGCGCCCCGGCTCCGAAATCGGTGCTCGACTTGGTGAGCCCCTCCGAGCCGAACGTGACCTGGCTATCCGCCGGATTCGCGTCGTCGAGGAGCGGATAACGCGAGGCACAGCTCAGCTGCCCCGCATCGACCCCGAGCGCCGGCGCCGGCAGCTGCGAATCCGTGATGCACCCCGCGACGAGCGTCAGCACGACCAGCACCGCGCCGAAACCGTGACGAGCGAGCTTGACCATGATTTCCCTTCGATTCGCCAGGAAGTCCACCACGATCGACCGATTTAACTCGAAACCCACGCATACCGCCACCGCCAATCCTGGCAAGTCCGCACCCGAGCTTCCGTTCGGCGCGGAGTTGCGCCGCCTCGGGGGCAGGGCACCGCAAAAACCGCGCTCCCTGGTCAGTCGGTTCGGGGACCCTTCCACTCGCCGTCGTCCCCGAACCGACTGCTCGCG
>CAZYWA010000727.1:0-3332 GCA_964650975.1 uncultured bacterium | reverse complement strand
GCTCAATCTCACGCAGACGCTGGCCGTCGAGTGGGCGCCCAAGGTGCGCGTCAACGCGGTCACCGGCGGCATGGTGCGCACCGAGCAGGCCCACCTTCATTACGGCGACGAGGCGGGGATCGCGGCGGTGGGCGCCACGGTGCCGCTCGGCCGCATCGCCGAGCCTCGCGACATCGCCGACGCGTGCCTCTTCCTGGCGTCGCCGCTCGCCAGCTACGTGAGCGGCGCCGCGATCGTGATCCACGGCGGCGGCGAGCGCCCGGCGTTCCTGGACGCCGCGAAGAACACCACCCATGGCTGAGCGCGAGGCTTCGATCGGCGGGACGCGGTCTCTCGCGTCCGCCGCGATCGAACGCGATCGCGCGCTGCGGCTGCGAGGGACCGCAGCCCTCCGAACGGCGCCCCAGGAAACCGATCGAGGAGACACCCATGCCGATCTCGCATGAGCTGAGCGACGGGATCGCGACCGTGGTGGTGAGCCACCCGCCGGTGAATGCATTGCCGGTCGCGGGCTGGTTCGAGCTCGCCGACACCATCCGCTCGCTGGGAGCGAGTCCCGACGTGCGCGTGGTGATCCTCGCCGCCGAGGGCAAGGGCTGGAACGCGGGCGTCGACATCAAGGAGATGCAGCGCACCAAGGGGTTCGACGCGCTGATCGGCGCCAACAAGGGCTGTTTCGCGGCGTTCGCCGCGGTCTACGAGTGCGCGGTGCCGGTGATCGCCGCGGTGCACGGGTTCTGTCTGGGCGGTGGGATCGGCCTCGCGGGCAACGCGGACGTGATCGTCGCGTCCGACGATGCCTACTTCGGTCTTCCCGAGGTGGATCGCGGTGCGCTCGGCGCCGCGACCCATCTCGCGCGCATGGTCCCGCAGCACAAGATGCGCGCGATGGTGTACACGGCCGCTACCGCGACCGCCGCCGAGCTTCATCACTTCGGCTCGGTGCTCGAGGTCGTGCCGCGCGCAGAGCTGCGCGCCGCGGCGCTGCGCGTCGCCACCAAGATCGCCACCAAGAGCCCAGCGGTCATCCGGGCCGCGAAGGAGTCGCTGAACGGCATCGATCTCTGGGACGTCCGCAAGAGCTATCGCTTCGAGCAGGGCTTCACCTTCGAGCTCAACCTGAGCGGCGTCGCCGATCAGGCCCGCGACGCCTTCGTCGAGAAGCGCGACGCGGATTTCGCACCGAAGAAGGCCGGGAGCTGAATCGCGTGGCCGACAAGCGCATCACCGAGG
Source organism: uncultured bacterium (assembly GCA_964650975.1). Classification (GTDB taxonomy): domain Bacteria; phylum JADJOY01; class JADJOY01; order JADJOY01; family JADJOY01; genus CAZYWA01. The sequence goes on along the minus strand of CAZYWA010000727.1, from coordinate 2,099 downwards.
ACCAGGTCGTCGCGGAGCTCCGCGACGGCATGACCATCGGTATCGGCGGCTGGGGCTCGCGGCGGAAGCCGATGTCCCTGGTGCGCGCCATCGCGCGCTCGCCGCTTCGCGATCTCACGCTGGTCTCGTACGGCGGTCCCGACGTCGGGATCCTGTGCGCGATGGGCAAGGTGAGGAAGGTGGTCTTCGGCTTCGTGTCGCTCGACTCGATCCCGCTCGAGCCGCACTTCCGGAAGGCGCGCCAGAGCGGCGCGATCCAGGCGATGGAGCTCGACGAGGGCATGTTCCAGTGGGGCCTGCGGGCGGCGGCCTACCGGCTACCGTTCCTGCCCACGCGCGCCGGGCTCGGCTCGGACGTCCTGCGCGTCAATCCCGAGATCAAGACCGTGCGCTCGCCGTACCAGGACGGCGAGGACCTGGTGGCGATGCCCGCGCTCACCCTCGACGCGGCGCTGGTGCACATGAACCGCGCCGACGCCCGCGGCAATGGCCAGTACCTGGGACCCGACCCCTATTTCGACGATCTCTTCTGCATGGCCGCGAAGCGGCGCTTCCTCTCCTGCGAGCGGATCGTGTCCACCGAGCAGCTCACCAAGGAAGGCCCGATCCAGTCGCTGGTCATCGACCGCATGATGGTCGACGGAGTGGTCGAGGCGCCGATGGGCGCACATTTCACCGAATGCCCGACCGACTACGGCCGCGACGAGGCGTTTCAGAAGGACTACGCGGCGACGGCCAAGGACGCCGATTCGTGGGCGCGGTTCCGCGATCGCTTCGTGCTGGCTCCCGGTCACGAGGCCTATGTGGCCGCGGTGAAAGCACGATGAGCGCCGAACCGACGCGGGACGAGATCTGCGCGGTCGCGTGCGCCGAGGCGTTCCGCGGCGACGGCGAGATCCTGGCGAGCCCGATGGCGCCGCCCGCGTCGCTCGGCGCGCGGCTCGCGAAGAAGACCTTCGCGCCCGACCTGGTGCTCAGCGACGGCGTCGCGTCGCTCCAGGAATGGGGCGTCGTCGAGGGCTGGATTCCCTATCGCAAGGTCTTCGACGTGCTGTGGTGGGGACGGCGCCACGTGTTCATGGGCGCTTCGCAAATCGACCGCTACGGCAACCAGAACATCTCGTGCATCGGCGACTGGGCGAAGCCATCGAGCCAGCTGCTCGGTGTGCGGGGCGCGCCCGGCAACACCATCTGCCACACCACCAGCTACTGGGTGCCCAAGCACGGGAAGGACGTGTTCGTCGAGCAGGTCGACATGGTGAGCGGCGTCGGCTACGACCGCGCCCGCGAGCTGGGACCGGCGGCGAGCCGCTTCCACGAGATCCGCTGTGTCGTCACCAACCTCGCGGTGCTCGACTTCGAGACGCCGGACCACCGCATGCGTCTCAAGTCGGTGCACCCCGGAGTCTCGGTCGATGAGGCGATCGCGAACACCGGCTTCGAGCTGGTGATCCGCCGCGACGTGCCGGAAACGCGCCAGCCGACGGCCGAGGAGCTGCACCTCTTGCGCGAGGTGCTCAAGTGACGCGAGCCGCGCTCCGCACCCGCTTCTGCGAGCTCACCGGCTGCCGGTATCCGATCGTCCAGACCGGGATGGGGTGGGTCTCGGGCGTGCGGCTCACCTCGGCCACCAGTGCCGCCGGCGGCTTCGGGATCCTGGCCGCCGCGACCATGACCTTCGAGCAGCTGGCGCGGGCGATCGGCGAGGTGAAGCAGCGCACCGACGAGCCGTTCGGCGTCAACATGCGCGGCGATCAACCGGACGTGGATCGATACGCGGATCTGGTGATCCGCGAGCGCATCAAGCTCGCGAGCTTCGCGAGCCCCCCCAAGAAGGAGCTGATCCAGAAGTTGAAGGGCGAGGGCGTGCTCACGATGCCCACGGTGGGCGCGCCGCGCCACGCCGAGAAGATGGCGGAGTGGGGCGTCGACGCGGTGATCGCCCAGGGTCACGAGGGCGGCGGCCACACCGGGCCGATCGCGACCACGCTGCTCCTGCCGGCGGTGTGCAAGGTGGTGTCGATCCCCGTGATCGGCGCCGGCGGATTCCACGACGGCCGCGGCCTGGTGGCGGCGCTCGCCTACGGCGCCGCCGGAGT
>CAZYWA010000726.1:0-3340 GCA_964650975.1 uncultured bacterium | reverse complement strand
TCACGAACTCTAGCTGGTTGCGATTACGGGGGTTCTTCTCCGACGTGTGCTTGCTGATCACGCAGGTGATCACGGTCGCGTTGGTGCCCACGCCGCAGTTGCCGGTGCCGCCGTTCAGGATGCCGTCGAGCTCGTTTCCGACCTCGCCGGTCACGCCGGGACGCAGCACGTCGTCGCAGGTGGCGGTGCGTGCCTTGTCGCGCGCGCCGAGCAGCTGCGGGATGGCGATCGCCGCCAGAATGCCGATGATCGCGATGACGACCAAGAGCTCGATCAGGGTGAAGCCTTTCGCGTTCCGCATTTGTTCCCTCTCTCCTTGGTCTCCCAGGGTGCGAACGGGACGCCTTCCCGACGCAACCAACGGAGCTTGTGTGATTTCTGACGTTGTGCAAGACCAATGCCCCACCCCATCGGAAACACATTTCAGCAGCGAGCCCCATCGCGGCGTCCCGGCCACGGTCTCGTATCGCGCCAGCGCACGGACGTAAGCCTTTGGAACAAATCATCGAATTGAGCAAAACCCCGACCTGATGACGACCCCGAGCCATCTTCGAGCGTGGGGCTCCCCGGCATTCTCACGCGAGTTCCAAGTGACGTTTCTCGTCAGTCGTGACGGTACGTGTCACTGCCGATCTCGCGGGGCGATCTCGCGGTCGAGAGCGCGTTTTACGTGTTTTTCCTCCCCCTTAGCGCCCGGGCTCGCGCGCCGAGCGCTCCCGGAGGTGTCCCCATGAGCACATCGATCCTGGCGGCGCTAGCGATCGCCGCCGTCGCGACGGTGGTACTCCCCCACGTCAGCAACGCCGCCACCGAACCGGGCGCGGTACTGGCTCGCATGAAGGAAGCGGAAGGGGGCGCGGCCTGGGACTCGTTGCGCTCGGCACATACCCGCTCGAAGCTCGCGGCAGCAGGGCTCACCGGATCGATGGAGCGCTGGGAAGACCTGCGCGACGGCCGGCTCCTGGAGCGGCTCCAGCTCGGCCCGCTCACCGGGGCTTCGGGCTACGACGGGTCGCTGCTCTGGTCCCAGGACTCGTCCGGCCAATCGCACACCGAGGACGAGGGCGACGGGCGGCTGGGCGGGCTCGCCGAAGCCTTCCGGCGCGCACACGGCTACTGGTACCCCGAGCGCTTCCCGGCGACCTTCGAATCGCTCGGCTCGCGCGCCGACCACGGACGCCACTTCGACGTGGTGCGGGTGAGCCCCGCGGGGGCCCGGCCGTTCGAGCTCTGGATCGACTCCTCGAGCCACCTTCTCGATCGCATCGTCGAGAAGCGCGCGATCGAGACCCGCACCACGTACCTCTCCGACTACCGGACCGTGGGCTCGGTGCGGGTGCCGTTCCACCTGCGCGCGAGCAACGGCGAGACCAAGTACGACCAGGAGGAGACGGTCGATTCGGTGGTGTTCGACGAGGCCGTCGAGGCCAGCTCGTTCCAGGTGCCCCCGCCCCCGCCGCCCGACTTCCACTTCGCGAACGGCGCCACCTCGACGCGGGTCCCGTTCGAGCTGGTGAACGGCCACATCTTTCTCGACGTCATGCTGGGCGGCGGCGGTCCGTACCACGTGATCTGCGACACCGGCGGCCAGAACATCGTGACGCCCGGGGTCGCCAAGGCGCTCGGCCTCGTCACTCAGGGCGCGCTTCAGGGGCGTGGCGTGGGCGAAAAGAGCGAGGACGTGGGCCTCGCCAAGATCCATCCGCTGGCGGTCGGCGACGTCACCCTGGACGACCAGCTGTTCGCCGTGTTCCCCATCGATGCGCTCGCCAGGATCGAGGGCGTGCCGATCGACGGCGTGATCGGCTACGAGGTGTTCAAGCGCTTCGTGGTGCGGGTCGATTACCAGAACCGCGCGCTCACGCTCTTCACCCCGGGTACGGAGCCGCCGCCCGGCGACGGTGTCGTGGTGCCGTTCACCTTCAACGAGACCCACATCGAGGTGGAGGGCAAGATCGACGGCTTGCCCGGGAAGTTCAGCATCGACACCGGAAGCCGCGCCTCGCTCGACCTGTTGCGGCCCTTCGCCGAGCGCCACCATCTCGCCGAGAAGCTCGGCGCCCACCTCGAAGGTGTCACCGGCTGGGGCGTGGGCGGCGCGGCGCGCTCGCTGGTCGGGCGCGCGCACACGCTCGAGCTGGGCGGTGTCGCGATCGACGCACCGGTCGCCATGATCTCCCGCAACAAGGGCGGCGCCTTCAGTGATTCCGACCTGGCGGGAAACGTGGGCGCCGGAGTGCTGAGCCGCTTCACGATCACCTTCGACTACGGGAAGAAGCTCGTGGTGCTCGAGAAGAACGCGCGCTACGGGGAGCGCGACACCTACGACCGCGCGGGCATGTGGTTCAACCGCGCGGACGACGGGACCTTCGAGATCGTCGACGTCCCGCACGGCACGCCGGCCGCGAAGGCGGGCCTCACCGCCGGCGATCGCATCCTGTCGGTCGACGGCAAAGCGGCGAGCGAGCTGGTGCTGCCCGAGCTGCGGCTGCGCCTCCGCACCGACGCACCCGGAACCGCGGTCCAGCTACGGGTGCGCTCGCACGGTAAGGAGCGCGACGTGACGGTAGTGCTCGCCGAATTGGTGTGACTCGATCGGCCCCGCGGCGCGGAAGCCCCGCCCGACCGCCCCACGACTAGAGCGGCACGGTCTCGGTGTCGCGGCCGGAGCGAAGCATCGTGCCCGGACGCGCGCCGGTGAGCTCGTGGCCGCGCACGATCTCCACGCCGTTCACCAGCACGTGTGCGATGCCGCGCGCCTCCGCGTAAAGACGCGAGGCGCCGCCGGGCAGATCGTGGCGGGTGTGGAGCGGGCCTGGTCCCACCTGATCGGGGTCGAGCACCACCACGTCGCCATGCCAACCGGGAACCAGCCGGCCGCGTTCGCGCACGCCGTAGAAGCGCGCCGGCAGATCGGTGATGCGGTGGATCGCATCCTCGAGATCGAGGAGCTTCCGCTCGCGGACGCAGGGGCCGAGAAGCTGCGTCGACAGATTGAAGGTGTCGATCATGTCGAGGTGCGCGCCGGCGTCCGAGGCGCCGAGCAGCACCCGCGGGTCCTTCCAGACCTCGCCGCGAATCTTCCAGCTCTCCTCGTCGTCGCCGGGGACCATCGGCGTGAACTGGGTGCGCAGGTCCTCGGAAAGGGCCAGATCGAAGAGCACGTCGAACGGATCGACGCCGCGCTCGGCGGCGATCTCGCCCACGGTGCGTCCCTCGAGCCGTTTGCCGGCCTCGGTGAAGGTCTCGATGACGCGCAGCAGGTCGGGCGCCAGGAGGAACGAGAACACGCCCGCCTCGGGCGATGCATATCCGGCGCGAAGCCTGTCGCGAACCTCGC
>CAZYWA010000725.1:0-3340 GCA_964650975.1 uncultured bacterium | reverse complement strand
GTGCCGGAGAACTCGTTCTTCGTGGGCACGTCCGGCCACGTGGGTCTGGGAACCGCGTCACCGGTCCTGCAGCTGCAGCTCACCACCACCAACACGCCTGCGATTCGCCTCGAGCAGACCAACGGGGGCGGGTTCTCGCCGCAGACCTGGGACGTGGCCGGGAACGAGGCCAACTTCTTCGTGCGCGACGTGACCGGTGGCTCGCGGCTGCCGCTCAGGATTCGCCCGGGCGCGCCCACCAGCAGCATCGACGTCTCCGCCAGCGGCAACGTCGGCATCGGCACGGCGAGCCCGTCGGCCTCGCTGCACGTGTCGCGCGCGGACGGCACGACGCAGCTCTTGGTCTCGGAAACGTCGAGCACGGCAGCGACCAGGCGGCTCCTCGACATGAGCAACAACGGCGGCGTCCGCACCCGCATGACCGACACGTCGACCGGCGTCTCGTGGGGCATCAGCAACATCGGCAGCAACTACGTCGTGTCGAGCGGCGGCGCCGGCGCCACGGCGTTCACGCTCACTCCGTCGGGCAACCTCACGATCGCGGGCACGCTCACGCAGAGCTCGGACCGGGCGCTGAAGGAGAACTTCCAGACCGTCGACGCCGAGCAGGTGCTGGCCAAGGTGGAGTCGCTGCCGATCACCACCTGGAGCTTCAAGACCGACGAAGGCGCGGTGCGCCACATGGGGCCGATGGCGCAGGACTTCGCCGACGCGTTCGGGCTCGGCATGGACGGGCAGCACCTGGCGCCGGTGGACGTCGACGGTGTGGCGCTCTCCGCGATCCAGGCGCTCGATCACCGGCTCGCGGCGAAGGACGAGGAGCTGCGTTCGCTGGCCGCTAGGAACGCCGAGCTGGAAGCGCGGGTGCGCGCGCTGGAGGCGGCGGTTTCCGCGATCCAGAAGCCGTCGCGATAGCGGTTTTGGCCCTGAAAATGGGCGAAATCCGCGTCCGCCCGAGCCAACTTGAAGGCGATTTGTGACGGAATTTGAAATCGGCTTGTGCCGATTTCCGATATCGACTCGTATCGGAAAATGATGGCGATCTGTTACCTGCCGGACGTGGCTCCCGGCTCCGCCTGACGGCGCAGCCGCACGCGCACGCCGTCGCGTGGGCGGAGCGTGACCGACGGGTCGAACGCCAGGGTCTGGTGCGGCTCGAGCTCGAGGCGATAGCGCTGCACCACCATCGCCACGACGAGCTTCGCCTCCATCATCGCGAAACGCTCGCCCACGCACTGGCGCGGACCCGCTCCGAAGGGCAGGAACGCACAGCGCGCCCGCGCCGCGACTGGCTCGGGCAGGAAGCGATCGGGATCGAAGCCTTCCGGATTCGGCCAGTGGTCCGGGTGCCGGTGGAGCAGGTAGGGGCAGATCGCCACCACCGAACCGGCGGGGACGGGGTAGCCGGCGAGTTCGTCGTCCGCGGCCGCCTCGCGATCGAAGCACCACACCGGCGGGTAGAGGCGCAGCGTCTCGAGGATCACGCGCTCGGTGTAGTCGAGGCTCGGCAGATCCTCGAGCGTGGGCATCCGCGATCCCAGCACGCGGCTCACCTCCGTGTGCAGCCGGCGCTCGACGTCCGGGTGGCGCGACAGGATCGTCCAGAGCCAGGAGAGCGCGGTGGCCGTGGTCTCGTGACCGGCGCCGAGCATCGTCACGACCTCGTCGCGGATCTGGCGATCGTCCATCGCGGGCGCGCCCGATTCGTCCCGTGCGCCGATCAGCATGCCGACCAGATCCAGGGCGCCGGCGGGGTCGCGCTGGTCGCGCGCACGGCGGCGCCGTTCGTCGATCATGCCGAACACGATCGCGTCGAGCGTGCGGAGCGCGCGCAGGAAGCGGCGGTTGCGGGGCGTGGGGACCCACGGCGGCAGCGGCACGGCCGACTGGTTGTGGCGGACCGCGTGCTGCAGCACCACCGGCACGCACGCGGCGATGGTGTCGGTGTGGGCGTCGACGTCGGTTCCGAAGAGCGTTCGCCCCACGATCCGTAGCGTGAGCCGCATCATCTCGGCGTGCACGTCGATCGCGCCGGACTCGCGTCCGGCCCAGCTCTCGAGCATCTCCGCGGTGCACGCCGTCATGCCGCCTGCGAACGACGCGATCCGCTCGAGCCGGAACATCGGCTGCACCACGCGCCGCTGCTTTCGCCACAGCTCGAACTCGCTGGTGACCAGCCCCTGACCGAGCGTCAGGCGCAGCCCTCCGTAGGTCCGGCCCTTGATGTAGCCGCGCTGGTTCGTGAGCAGCACGTGGCTCGCGTGCTCGGGATTGGCGATCACGAACGACTCGACCGAGGGGCCGAAGCGGAAATGGACCAGATCGCCGTGGCGAGGTCCCTCGCGGGTGAGCAACTCGAAGGGATCCTTCCAGAGATCGAGGACGCTACCGAAGACGGGGACTCCCTTCGGTCCGGGTGGGCGCCGCCTGGGATCCGGTCGCGTGCTCGAGCTCATCGTGGTGCCCGGTGGAGAAGATGAGGACATCCTCACCTTTGACAGAAGATGAGGGAATCCTCATGTTCTGTCAACCATGGCTCGAACCGCCGGAACCACCGCCACGTTGCGCCGCGTCCCCGCGCAGGAGCGCAGCCGCCGCCACCTCGAGACCATTCTCGATGCGGCGGCGCTGGTCTTCTCGGAGACCGGCTTCGATGCCGCGACCATGGACGCGGTCGCGGTCCGCGCCGGCACCTCGATCGGCTCGCTCTACCGGTTCTTCCCGAACAAACGCGCGCTCTTCCGGGCGCTCGTGGACCGCAACCTGGCCCGCGCGCGGGTGCTGCACCAGACGCTGCTCACTCCCGAGGCTCTCGAGCGTCCCTGGCCCGAGCTGGTCGACGCCGTGATCGACGGCTTCGATGCCATGAAGCGCGATCCCGGCTTCCGGGCGACCGCGCTCAACCTGCAGGTCTACGGCCTCTACGAGAAAGCCGACGACGCGCTGCACCGCGAGTTCATCCGCCGCACCGACCAGCTGATCGCCCGCAAGGCACCGCGCATGCCCGCCGGCGAGCGCCGCCTCGTGGCCACCATGCTCAACCACGTCATCGCGGCGCTGCTCTTCTTCAGCGAACGCGAGGACCCGCGCATGGCGAAGAAGCTCATCGCCGAGACCAAGGTCCTGCTACGCCGCTACCTCGAGCCGCATCTGGGCAAGCCGACCACGTGAAGCTCGTCCCCCTGATCGGTGGTGGATCCCAGAGCGTGTGACGAATTCCCTTGTAAGTCGGTTCGGGGACGCTTCCAACCAGCGTTACCCCCGAACCGACTGCTCGCGTCGATCTCGTGTCGGCGCCGAGAGGCGCCCGGCGAGCGTAGCGAGCCGTCTTGGGGGTGGG
>CAZYWA010000724.1:0-3349 GCA_964650975.1 uncultured bacterium | reverse complement strand
GCGGCGGCCCAGAGGAGCACGCCCGCGATCGCGACGCCCGTGACCATCACCTTGGGGGCGTTCGAGTTGGACGCGATGGCCGTGAGCACGAAGACCACCAGCGCGCCGACCAAACCGACGGCGGTGGAGGCCGCACGCCCCAATCCGATGACCCGTGCAGCGGTCAGCACCAGACCGATCCCGGCCGCCACCAGCAGGGCGCGGGTGCTGCCTCGCGTGTACGGTCCGTGAGTCAGGAGCGCGCCGAGCCCGACGATGGTGATCAACGCGAGCGGAACGATCCTGCCGGTGGAGAGCTTCTCGCGCCTGGTCAGCCAGGTGCCGCCGACGAGGGCCCTCGCCGCCGTGAACGGCGCGTGGGGCGCCACGCGTGGCGGACGCCCTCCACCCGCCAGCGTCTGCGCCAGATGGACCGCGACGTAGGCGATGCCGAGCGCGATGACGGCGAAACCCACCGTCATGTGCGCGAGCTGGATGAGCTGGATCGCGGGGCTCGGTCGCGACTGGGTCCAGGTGAGCACGCCGCTCGCCGCCAAGAAGAGGAGCAGTCCTCCCAAGAGGCCCCGGAGCCGGCTCTCGGTGGTCAACTCGGCTCCATCGCTGTCCGTCCGCCGAGATCGGCAGCAGTTCGAGATCGGAGGCAGACTATCGAGATTCGCCGTTCCGCGCACGATCCGATCCGGGCGTGTCGGCTTGCTCCGCCGGGGCGGTCCAGCCGGGGATCCCTCGGATCTCGGCGTGGACCAGCACCCGCAGCCACACGAGACCCACGAGCACCAGGATCGCGACACCGGAGGCGCGAACCCGGTGACCCGCGCCGGTCGCGGCGGCTGCGCGCCCGGCGACCGCTGCGCGTAGCTCGCCGAGCGCCAGGAGCGCCATCGCCGCCACGATTCCGCAATAGAGCGCCATCTCGATCGTTTCGGTACCGCGGAAGAGCAGTGCCATGGCTCCGCGGCTCCGGACCAGCTCGTAAAGCGATCGCAGCACGCCCCACAGCAGGACCTGGCCCACCTGGCACGCGAACTCGAACGCGACGACCCCCAGCGCGGCGCGCGCGCAGAACCTAGCGAACGACTGCATCCACGGCCGCATGACGTGGCTCCTTCCGCCTCAGATGGGCGAGCAGCACGACGATCGCGCCGGCCAGGAACACGGAGTGCCACGCGAGCGCGGCGACGTGGTCGAGACGACCGGCGAAGAACAGCAACCGCTCGGGTGCGTGCTCCGAATGCGGCGGCAGCCACTGCATGTCGAGAGACCACTCCTCGCGCCCGGCGACGCGCAGCAGCTCGAGGAGGACCAGCAGCCGGAGCGGCGCGAGATTGCGTTCCAGCCACTCACGGAAGCGGCGTCGGCACCTCACGGGATCGTCGGCTGCGAGCACGAAGGCTGCCAGGATCGATTCCCAGGTGAGCGCCTCCATGGTCAGTGCTTCGTTGTGCCGATCCTGAGGAGTCCAGCTCCCGAACCGGGCCGCTCGCACCCAGACCGCCACGATCAACAGCACCACGATCGTCCTGGTCGCTCGTGACGGTGACGGTGTCGGCACCGGGCGGGCGAAGGCGCTCACGTCGCGCGCCGGATCTGCGAGCTTCGCGAGCCCCATGGCGACGAAGGCGAAGACCGCGGCGGCGCTTAGCGCGGCCGCGCCCGCCAACTCGCGTGGATCCAGAGGGCCGGCGTAGAGGTTCCGGCCGTAGTCGTTCTCGTAGAGCTCGGCTTGCATCACCTCGCGGACGCCGCCCAGCACGACGATGCACAGCACTCCGAGCGCCGCCGTGTCCGAGTGCGCGCGCAGCAAGCGGGCGAGGGTGGTGAGCCGCTCCTCGGGCGGCACCGTTCGATGCTCCATCAAGCGCAGCATGAACGCGGTCAGCACCGTGGCGAAGAGCGCGACGCGGACCGGCCAGTTGAGGACCCAGACCACCGTTCCGGGCGAGACCAGGTTGGGCCAGCCGATGTGACTCGAAGGGTAGAGCGCGGGCGCGCCGTACACGATCATCACGCCGCCCACACCGAAGCCCGCAATCCACCCCGAGAACAACAGGTTGTCGAGCCACTTCTTCATGGCGACGGAGACAGCAAGGTGGTCATGCGCGGCGGCGAGGTGTCGGCTCCCGAGTCTTCCACGCCGTCCCAGCGCACCACCGTACCGGTCTGAAGATTCGCCGCGAACATCCGTCCGCGAACGGGATCGAGCGCGAGAGCCGACGGCTGGGAGGCGGAGGGTAGCGCCGTGCGAGCGTCGAGACTCGTCCAGGAGAGACGCGTGATCCGGTCGCCGAAATGGTTGACGATCCAGAGCGCGTCCCGTTTGGGATCGGCGGCCAGGCGGAAAGGCCCCGGAGACGTGGCCCGCTCGCCCAGCAGCCCCAGCGTCCGCAGATCGACGTCGAGCAACACGCCGGCTTTCTCGTCCACGGCCAGGATCCGTCCCCGGGCTTCGTCGACCGCGACCGAAGTCACGTAGCGGCCGGTGCTGGTACTGCTGCGCTCGAGCCGCAGCGCGGGATCGAGCAGGTAGATCCGCCCGTCGGGTGGCTCGACCAGCAGCAGCTCGCCGGTCTTCGGCAGCGAAGCCACCGGCCACGGCATCGCGGCCCAGTCGCGGCGTCCGAGCGGTATCCACGGCGATTCGCCGGCCGCCTGCCAGCCACCCGGATCGTGGTAGCGCATGCGCACCACCTGGAACGCGTCGGCGAACTGTCGCCAGTGGCCGTCGTTCCGGACGAACAACATCGAACCGTCGTTTTCCGCCGCCATTCCCCAGGTGGCGAAGCCCCCCACGCGAGCGTCGGCACCCTGGGTCGCCGAGCGGGGTACGAAGCAGCGGTCGTCGAGCGGCGCTTCGGCGAGCGCGGGGTACCGGGAGGGCTGGGTTCGGCTGGTGTCGAACCAGGCGCTCCGGTCCGCCGCCGGGTCTCGCCGGACCTCGCAGACCTCGGGCCGGTCCTGGAAGAGAATCAGCGGCAGCCCCCGAGCGACGCACCACGCAAGTGCCAGCGGCCGGCCCATGAACCGGTCGATCTGCAGAACGCGGCCGTCGTCGGAGTCGAGCACCGCGACGCTGCCGTCGTTGATCTGGGCCACGAACAACCGCCGGCCGTCGTCGCTCAGCGCGAGATCGATCGGCCCGCTTCCCCAGCCGAGGTGGGAGCCGTCCACGCGGCCTTGCCAGTCGATGTAGAGGCCGAGCGCCAGCGCCACCGCGACGGCGGCGACCCTCGCCAGCGCGGCGAGACGCGCGCGCCCCGAGGAGCTCGCGACGGCGCCCGTGCGATCGAGCGGAGCCGGTGAGCCGTCCATGTGATGTCCCGGTACGCCGGAAGGAGCCGCCGCGCGGCGC
>CAZYWA010000723.1:0-3359 GCA_964650975.1 uncultured bacterium | reverse complement strand
TCGAGCACCCTCGCACAGCCACCGGACGTCCGTCGCCCGAGCCGGCCCAGGTGGGCGAAATGAGACAGCACCACGCGGGCCGGGCACAGCCCCCGGGAGACTCAGCTCGTGACGCCCACGGGACAGCTCACACCGGTGCCGCCGAGGCCGCAGTATCCGCCGGGGTTCTTGTGCAGGTACTGCTGGTGGTAGTCCTCGGCGTAGTAGAGCTCGGGCGCGTCGACGATCTCGGTGGTGATGGTGCCGTAGCCGGCCTTGGTCAGCGATTTCTGGAACGCGTCGCGGGCGGCGAGCGCGGCGGCGCGCTGCGCTTCCGAGTAGACGTAGATGCCCGACCGGTACTGGGTACCGACGTCGTTCCCCTGGCGCATGCCCTGCGTCGGATCGTGGTCCTCGAAGAAGAGCCGCAGCATCTCGGCGTAGGGGGTGACGCGAGGATCGAAGACCACGAACACCACTTCGTTGTGACCGGTCATGCCGGTGCACACCTCGCGATAGGTCGGGTTGGGAGTCGAGCCGCCCGCGTAGCCGACCGCGGTGGTGAAGACGCCGGGCGCCGCCCAGTACTTCTTCTCGGCTCCCCAGAAGCAGCCCATGCCGAACATCGCGCGCTCCATCCCGTCGGGAAAGGGCGGCGTCATGGGCGTCCCCAGCACCACGTTGCGCGGCGCGACCGGCATGCGCTCGGCGCGGCCGGGGAGCGCTTCCTCGGGTTTGGGGATGCGGAGCTTCGAAGCGGCGGCGAAAAGAGCCATGGCTTTTCCTCGTGCGTGGGTGCGATGCCGGCAAGATAGCCGAGCGAGCGCTGCCACCGAGAGTGTGAGACCCTCGACGTCCGGCGGCGGTTTGGAGCGCGCGCGGTCCCTCACGCGCGAGCGCTGGAACGGGCGCCATTCGATTGCTTGCCGAGCGAGCGCCCCCCGCGTGAGCGCTGCCCACCGAGGGGCCGGTGGGCCTCCAGGGCACCGCGGGTCGAGCGCAGCGAGCGCGGTTGCCGGTGCGCTCGGCCTGATCCACCATGAGCCGTTCCGGATTCAGCCATGTCCGATCGAGCACCGGCACGCTTCTGTCCCCGCTGCGCGACGCCGCTGGCGCTGCGGCACGACGGCGAGCGCGATCGGCTGGCGTGTCCGGCGGCCGGCTGCGGATTCGTCCATTACGAGAATCCCACCCCCGTGGTCGCGGCGCTGGTGGAGCACGAGGGCGACGTTTTGCTGATCCGCAACCACGGATGGCCCGACGCGTGGTTCGGACTGGTGTCCGGATTCCTCGAGAAGGCCGAGGCGCCGGAGGAGGGTGTGCTGCGCGAGGTGAAGGAAGAGCTGGGCCTCGCCGGCCGGATCGAATCGTTCATCGGCGTCTATGCCTTCGAGATGCGAAACGAGCTGATCGTCGCCTATCACGTGCGGGCGCGCGGGCCCGTCGAGACCTCGAGCGAGATCGCCGCCGTGAAGCGGGTGCCGCCCGAGACGCTCAAGCCGTGGCCGTTCGGCACCGGGCTCGCGGTGCGCGACTGGCTCGCGCGCCGCGCCGCCACGTCCGCGATCGCGACTCCGCCCGGCGACGGGGCAAGGACGCCATGAGCAACGACGGACCGACTCCGCCGCCCATGGACGGCCGCATCGCGATCGTCATGGTGGGATTGCCGGCGCGCGGCAAGACCTTCACCGCGCGCAAGCTGGCGCGCTACCTGGGATGGCTCGGCTACCGGGCGCAGCTCTTCAACCTCGGCAACTACCGGCGCGAGCGCGTGGGCGCCCACATGCCGGCCACGTTCTTCGATCCCGACAACCACGAGGCCGAGGCGATCCGCGACAAGCTCGCGATCCAGGCGCTCGACGACATGCTCGGCTGGCTCGCGAGCGGCGGCCAGATCGGCATCTACGACGCCACCAACAGCACCGCGGCCCGGCGCGCGCGGGTGCGTGCCCGCTGCGAGCAGGCGGGCGCCAGCGTTCTCTTCGTGGAGCTCACCTGCGATGACGCCGCGGTGATCGAGGGCAACATCCGCGAGACCAAGGTCACCTCGCCCGATTACGAGAACGTCGATCCGGAGGTCGCGGCCGCCGACTTCCGCCGCCGCATCGCCAACTACGAGCGCGCCTACCAGACCCTCGGCAACGACGAGGCGAGCTACGTCAAGGTGGTCGACGCGGGCCGCCAGATCGTGGTGAACCGGATCGAGGGCTACATCGCCGGCCGCATCGTGCAGTTCCTGGTGAACCTGCACACCGTGCCGCGGCCCATCTGGCTCACGCGCCACGGCGAGAGCCTCGACAACACGCGCGGCGTCATCGGCGGCGACTCGTCGCTCAGCGACCGCGGTCGCGAGTTCGCGCGACGGCTCAACCACTTCGTCGCGGTGCACGCGCCGGCGGTCATGCACGTGTGGACCAGCACCTTGAAGCGCGGCATCGAGACCGCGTGGGAGATCCGCCGCTCGTTCCTGCCGATCAAGGCCCTCGACGAGATCGACGCCGGCGTCTTCGACGGGCTCACCTACGGTCAGATCGAGGCGCAGCGCCCCGAGGAGTTCGCGGCGCGCAAGGGAGACAAGCTTCGCTACCGCTACCCGCGCGGCGAATCGTACGAGGACGTGATCCGGCGCCTCGATCCGGTGCTCACCGAGATCGAACGGCACCGCGAGCCGGTGCTGGTGATCGGGCATCAAGCCGTGCTGCGCTGTCTCTATGCGTATCTCGCCGACGTGCCGCGCGAGCAAGTGCCGTATGTGTCGGTGCCGCTCCACACGCTCGTCGAGGTGTTTCCCAAGGCGTACGGCTGCGACGAGAAGCGGCACCCGCTCGGACCCGACGCATAGAATTTCGTAGAAAATCGACCCGAAGCGCGCGATCGGTGTCGAGCGCGCGCGCTCAGGGAAACACCGGTTAGCGCGGCGCTTACCCGTGTTGCCGGCCCGGCGGTTCCGGTCCCGGAGTCGCGGCGCCCGGCCCGACCTCCCCGGAGCGCCGGCCGCGCCCGGGTGGGCGGCCGGAAGATCGAGCTTTCTCGTGAGTTTCTGGTGGGTTACGAGGACCGGTCGGGGGCCTTTGTGGAGCCCATAGTCGGTCCTCCCGAGGCGCTGCGCCCGCGGCAGCTCCGATCGGCGCGGCGCTTGCTCCTATCGAGGCTGATCCGCGAGCGAGGCGGTCCGGTGCGGTTCCAGCCCGGTAATTCTCTCGCTCCCGATCGTCACCATGCTCTTCGCCAACGCATCCGATGTCTGGGACCTGGGCTCGCTTCGCGAGCGGCGGCGCTTCCGGCGCTTTCCGATCCGCGTCCCGGTTCGATTCCAGAGCGGTCCCATCAGCTGGACGGCGACGTCGGTGGACGTGAGCGTGGGCGGCTTGCTGGCGACG
>CAZYWA010000722.1:0-3363 GCA_964650975.1 uncultured bacterium | reverse complement strand
TATGCCGTGGAGCTAACCGGATAGTCAGGTCGCACTTTTTTCGGGGCGGGGGGCTTGAAAAGCCCCCCGAGAAAATCACGCCGCCCGCTCTTCGCGGTACTTCGCGATCCAGCCGGCGGAGTCCTTGAAGAGCCGCACGCAGTGGATCTGCTTCTCCTCGGTCAAGAAGAAGCGGTGGAAGCGTCCCGCGGGGACGATGATCAGATCGCCTGGCTCGACGCGCACCCGCATCCAGCGGTCGTCGAGCGAGCGGATGTCGAAGACCCCAGCGCCTTCCAGGACGAAGCGCACCTCGTCGTCGTCGTGGAAGTGCTCGCCCTTGAACTTGTCGCAGAGCGCTTCGAGGTTGGGCGTGGCGGGCGAGAGTGCCACCTCGTCCTGGGTCACGTAGCCGCGCTCGCTCATGTAGCGGTCGAGGACGCTCTGGTAGGACGCCGCGCGAGGCTCGCTCGCCTCGTACGGGATGCCCTGCTGGTTGAGCGCCTCGGGCGCGATCGCCGCGCCCAGTCCGTTCGGTCCGTTTTCATCGAGCCAGTTCGCTTGCATCGGTCTTCCCTCCTCACGCCCGCGGATCACGGGCGGGGTCGAGGCCCAGTTGCTTCATCTCGACGGCGGCGCGGAAGAGATAGTCGTAGCACTCGGCCTGGGTCTTCGCTTCGACCCAGTCGCGGCCCCAGATGTAGACGCCGTGGCGCCGCACCAGCACCGCCTGGGCGCGCGGAAATGCCTCGATGGCCGCGGCCATGCGGTCGGCGAGCTCGCACTCGCGGGCGGTGTTGTCGACGATCGGCACCTCGAGCATGTCGTGGAAGCCGGTGTCGCGAATGCCCTTCATCATCTCGAGATGCGTGACGCGAAACGCGTCGTCGAAGATCAGCGTCGCCAGCATCGCGTGGATGCTGTGGCTGTGGAGCACCGCTCCCGCGCCGCGCATCCGGTAGGCGTTGAGGAAGAGCGGCGCGCACTCGCTGAGCTTGAACGACGGATCGACCGGGCGCGTCAGCACCGTGCCCTGCTCGTCGACCGTGAATAGATCCTCGGGCCGGACGCGCTCCTTCTGGACGCCGCTCGGCGCCATGTAGATGCGCCCGTCGCTCTTGATGCTGATGCCGCCGCCGGTCCCCGACACCCAGCCCTGCGCGTAGAACTGCTTGCAGAGCTCGACGATCAGCTGACGGACCTCGAGATCGCGCGGCGCCGGTGCCAGCCTGAGCGGTGCCGTGCGCAGCGCCATGGGTCGCGCCGCCGCGCGCTTGGGCGCGGCGGGCCGCGGCCTCAGGCTCACCAGCTTCCGACCTCGCGGTGTAGAGCGGTTCATCGTGGCCGATCGTAACCGCTGCCACATCCGTGACCAAGCCTCGCGCGTAGTGGGACGGAGGGCTGCGGTCCCTCCGGCTTCATCCGCTCGAGGAGCCCGTCCATCGCGCCTAGCGCTCGAGCCAGAGACGGACGTATACCTTGTGCGCCCTTCCTCCCGCGACGACGGACCCGCATGCAGCTGCCGCGATCTCGCGCCTGGCCGGCCGCTGGCACGCGGCCGCTGGCCGTGGCGTTCGCGCTGTTTCTCGCGTCGTGCCACCGGGAGACCGCCGCGAGCACGCCGGCGGCGCCCGCGCCCGACGCGGCGCTCGCGGAGTGGACGCAGCATGCCCATGACGCGAACGCCACGGTGCGCCGCGAAGCCATGTGGGCGATCGGCGGCGCCTCGGGCGGTGCCGCCGTGAGCGGCGTTCCGTTGCTGGTGGCGGCCCTCGCCGATGCCGACGCCACGGTGCGGGAGCAGGCCGCGTGGGGCCTCGGCAAGATCGCGGATCCGTCGGTGCAGGTGGCGATTCCCAAGCTCGCCGAGCTGCTCTCCGATCCCGAGCCGCACGTGCGCGAGCGCGCGGCCTTCGCGATCGGGAGGATCGGCCGTCCGGCTGCGGCGGCGGCGCCCGCGCTGATCCAGGCACTCGGCGACACCGCCCCCGAGGTCCGGGAGCGAGCCACCCAGGCCATCGGATCGATCGGGCGACCCGCCAGCGCGGCGGTACCCGTGCTGGTCCAATCGCTCGACGACCCCAACGACGAGATGCGTCGCTCGTCGGCCTGGGCGATCGGCCACATGGGCCGCGACGCGGCGCCGGTGCTGCCCAAGCTGATCGAGATGGCGGAGAAGGACCCGGAGCCCACCGTGCGGCGCGCGGCGCTCGGCACCTTGGCCGAGATGCGCGGAGTGACGATCGACAGCGCCATCCCGGTCCTCATCTACGCCTTAGACGAGGACGTGGCCGAGAACCGGAGCGCGGCCGCGTGGGCGCTCGGCAAGATCGGGTTGCCGGTGGCGGAGCCGGCCGTCCCTGCCCTGGTGCACGCGCTCGACACGGCCGACAAGGACACCCAGGCCGCGGTGGTGATCGCGCTGGGACGGATGGGCCCCGTGGCCAAGGACGCCGTCCCCCGGCTCGCCTCGCTGCTCAAGTCCCCCGACTCCAAGGTGAACCAGGAGGCGGCGCACACTCTGGGACAGATCGGTCCCGATGCCAGCGCCGCGGTCCCGGCGCTTTTCGAGGCGCTGCGCGGACCGGACATCACCTTGCACTGGCGGGTGGTGTCGGCGCTCGGCCGGATCGGCGAGGCCTCGGTTCAGCCGGCGATCAAGATGCTCGGCGATCCCGACGCCGATCGCGCGATGATGGCGGCGTTCGCGCTCGGCAAGGTGGGACGGCCGGCCGCCGCCGCGATCCCTCGCCTTACGTCGGCGCTCGATAGTCCCGCCGTGGGAGTGCGGCAGACCGCCGCGCGCGCGATCGGCCTCATCGGCGGCGACGCCGCCAAGCCCGCGGTACCGCGCTTGATCAAGCTGCTCGACGACCACGACCGCGCCACCCGCAAGTTCACCACCCAGGCGCTCGGCTGGCTGGGACCGCTTTCCGCGGAGGCCGTACCCGCGATCGAGCGCCATCTCGACGATCCCGACGGCGACGTGCAACACGCCGCACAAGTGGCCCTCAACCAGATTCGAAACGGCGGCGGCGCTCCCGCTCCGGAAGCCGCCGCGGACGACTCGGACTCGCACGCCCAGCCATGAAACGTATGCTTCGATTCCCGGGCCTCAAGGCCTCGATGGCGATCGCTCTCGCGCTGCTCTCGAGCACACGTCCCGCCCGTGCCGACGACAGCTGCGATCCAAATACGGGCGGTCCTCCCGCCGACGTCTACCTCGGTCCCAGCGGCGAGCAGTTCTATCCCGCCAACCAGTCGTGCCCGGATCACATCGTGGCGCCGAGCTGCGAAGGCGGGACGCGGCTCGTTTACCAGGACCCGCAGGACCCGAATCACCTGGTCCGCTACGCCTGCCTCTCGTCGCCCGGCGGGACCGCG
>CAZYWA010000721.1:0-3394 GCA_964650975.1 uncultured bacterium | reverse complement strand
CCATGCCGCCGCGACCCGTACGCGCCTGCTCTCGTCTTCGAGGCATGCGAGCAGAGGGCGGGCGGCACGCTGGACCGCCTCGGAGCCGAGCTCGCGGATCTCCTCGGCGGCATGCCAGCGGCGATCTGGATTCCGGCTCGCGAGGTCGGCCAGGACTTCCGAGAACAGCTTTGCGGTCGGCTCGTTCATGGCGGCGGTGCCCTAGGCCCCTTGTGCGCCTCCGGCGGCAGCACGGACCATTTCACCAGCTCGAGCCCAGGTGCCCACCGACCCTGCGCCATCACCAGCACGAGCACGCGCCCAACGCCAGGGCAGTAGAACGTCCGCGTGTCTGCTGCCTCGCCGCTGGGCAGCTTCTGCTCGCCCTTCCAGTCCACGACGGCGCAGCCCTTGAACGAGCCGGCCTCGACGTCGTCACGAGATGTGAATCTCCCAAACGAGCGGCTCGGGCCGGTCAACGCGCGTACGAACGTCCTGCAGCACGGTGGCTGCCGCCGCCCACGCCCCTACCCAGACGATCTCGTCGGGCTTGTCGAGGAGCACGATCGACGCGGTTGCTCCATCGACGTGGAGGCGAACCAGGTAAGCCCCGGGACGCATCGAGGCGCGCGGGCGGTCTCTCGGCGTCGTGGTGGTCCCGTAGGTGTCCGGATCTTTACTCATCCTGCGCCTCGACCACCACCACCTCTCGGCCGTCGACGATCACCACTCAACCATACTCCCACCCGGACGCGCACCGCGAGCCACCGCGCACCGTGCCGCGGCCCTCGGGGACCGGCTCGAGCAGATGTACGACGTGGCGGTCCCCGCGAAATGCGAGGATAGGGGCGGCAGGTAAATCGCGCAGCCGCGGTAGACCCAAGGACAGAGCTACGAACGTTTCGTTCGCGGAAACAAAGGTTGCCCGCGAGCGGGGCTTGCACCGCACATGTGTCCAGATCTCCAATCGATTCCGGGCCGAGAGCTTGACCAACCTCGCGGCCCCGTTCGTGCTTCCCCAAAGGGCGTCCCCTCCGCCCGCGCGGCACCGAATCCCTGAGTGCTGACCCACCGCCTCCGCGTCGCCCTCATCGCGCTCTCGCTGGCTGCGTGGGCCGTCGCCGCGTACGCCGCCACAATCACCGTCGACAGCACCGCCGACGACTACGACCAGGGTCCGAACGGCAACTGCACGCTGCGGGAGGCGGTGATCGCGACGAACACCGACACCCCGGTCGACGGGTGTCCGGCGGGGAACGGGGCGGACACGATCGTAGTCCCGGCCGGTACGTACCCGCTGACGATCTGCCCAGCCGGGGCAGCGGACAACGACCCTGCAACGTGCGATCTCGACATCACAAGCGACATCACGATCAACGGCGCGGGTGCCGGCGTGACGACCCTGGATGGCCAGAACTCCACCCGGGTCCTGAACATCGCCTCGGGCGGCTTTCACGTCACGGTGACGAACCTCTCGATCGAGCACGGAGCGAGCGCCGACGGGGGTGCAATTCGAGACCCAGATGCAATCCTCGCGCTCGATGCGGTCGAGATCGCCGATGCCACCGTCGGCTTTTGTTCCTGTCCGGGAGGCTACTGCGAGTGCATCGGGGCAGGCGGCGGGCTCTCCATCTACGGTGGCACCGCGACCTTGACTGAATGCACCCTCTCGCGGAACTCGGCCATCGAGGGTGGTGCGATCTTCGTCGAGGGTGGCATCGTCGGCATCGAGAGCTCGGTCATTTCCGCCAACCACGGCTCTAATGGCGCGGGTCTCGGCATCGCATCTGGGACGGTGACCGTCGAACGAAGCTCGATCACCGACAACAAAGCCGACTTGGGCGGAGCTATCTGGATCGAGAGGCTGAATCCGTTCCCGGTGCCGACCCTCGTGATCCGCGACTCGGAAGTCTCGACGAACACGTCGGACGGCGGCGACGGCTACGTTCTACCGTACGCGGCTGGCATCAGCGTTGGACCGGGCGCGGTGCTCACCATCGAGAACACGTCGCTCGTCGGAAACGTTGCGGGCGGAAGCAACGGTACTGGCGGAGCCCTGGGCGTGGGGGACCCTTGGTTTTGGTTTCCGGCGGAAGCCGGCCCCATTCAGATCGACATCACGGGATCACGCATATCGGAAAATCAGGCCGCGTCGGGCGCCGGGATCTACGTCGTAAGCAACCCTGGGTTGGTTTCAGATCCAGGGCCGATCCCGATCACCCTCGCGATTACAGGGTCCACCATCGACCGCAATCAAGCTTCTTACGGGGGCGGTGGTCTGGCGCTCGCGAGCATCGATCCGACTACGCCGATCGTCGCGAACCTTTCGAGCTCGACCGTGGCCGAGAACGTAGCGCCTTCGTTCAGCGCATTTGGGATGTCTGGTACGACGCTCACGGTTTCGGACTCGACGATCGCCTCGAATTCCCAGGGCAGCGGACCGGCGCTCGTCATCTTCCCGCCTGCCGAGCCGGGCCAGATCCTGGCTCCGTCCACCATCATCATCGAGCGAAGCATCGTCGCCGACGAGTGCGATTCGGCGGCGGGCAAGATCCAAAGCGCCGGCTGGAACCTCGAGAGCCCTGGAGACAGCTGCGGGCTCACGGACCCCACCGACCTCGTGAACGTGACCGACCCTCGGCTCGGCGAGCTCACGGATCTGGGCGGCACGGCGCCGGTCATTCCGCTCCTGCCCGGAAGCCCAGCGATCGATTCCGGACCCGCCAGTGGCTGCTCGGCAACCGACGAACGGGGCGTCCCTCGCCCCCAGGACGGCAACCGCGACGGCATCGCCGTCTGCGACCGCGGCGCCTTCGAGGTCGACTGCTCCGGCCCAGACACGGATGGCGACGGCATCGCCGACGAGTGCGACAACTGCCCGGCTCTCGCCAATCCGGATCAGTCCGACTCGAACGGCAACGGCGTCGGCGACGCGTGCGAGATCTTCATCGACGGCTTCGAGTCGGGCGACACGTCAGCTTGGTCGAAGGTGGTCCAGTGATTTCGTGGAAGCACCCGCTCCGGCGCTTCGCGCTCGTCGCCCTGCTGGTCGCCGTGTGGGCGCACGCGGCCTCCGCCACCACTATCACCGTCGACTCGACCGCCGACGACTACGACCAGGGTCCGAACGGCAACTGCACGCTGCGCGAGGCGGTGATCGCGGCGAACACGGACACGGCCGTCGACGCGTGCCCGGCAGGCAGCGGGGCGGACACGATCGTGGTGCCAGCGGGTACCTACCAGCTCTCGATCCTTGGACCCAACGAGGACGCCGCCGCGACCGGTGACCTCGACATCCTCGCGCCGGTCACGATCCAGGGCGCCGGCCAGGACGTCAGCGTCATCGACGGACTCCAGTCTGATCATGTCTTTCACGTCCTCGCGACCGGCGGACCGGTAACCTTCACCGATCTCA
>CAZYWA010000720.1:0-3394 GCA_964650975.1 uncultured bacterium | reverse complement strand
GGCTTTCCAAGCCCCCGCCCCGAAAAAAGTGCGATTTTTTCGGGGCCCCACCCCAGATCCGGCGCGACAGCGCGCCGACATGAATCTCACGGCGAACGGACCCGAACGGACCTGTCGGAGGGACGCGGTCCCTCGCGTCCGCGGCGATCGATCGCGATGCGACGCTGCGGCGGCGAGGGACCGCCGCCCTCCAACGCGGAAAGCGCAAAGGGAGAGGCCATGTCGACGCTCCGGATCGCATCGAATCGGCGCCTGGCTCTGGTGCTGCTCGCGCTGGCGCTCGCGGCCCCGCTCGCCTGCGGCTCGGGCGGCGGGCACTCGGGGAACGGCGGTTCCGGCGACGTGACGCTTCCCCCCGGCGGCACGCTGCGCGGCCTCGCGGTGGCGTCGGCCGATTTGCCGGCGTGGGATTCGTCCCGGGGCGCTCCGCCCCCGGCGGCCACCGACGCGCTGGCCGAGAGCGGGCTCGCGCCCTCGCCGCGCTTCGGCGCGGCGGTTCCGGAAGCGACGGTGCGTCTGGAAGGCGCTACCACCACCACCTCGACGGCGCTCGACGGCACGTTCTTCCTGAGCGGGCTCGAGCCCGGCGATCACGTGCTGCACCTCGAGAAGACCGTCGACGGCAACCTGGTCGACTCCACGATCCCGGTGCACATGTCGCGCGACAGCGGCACGGCGGTGCTGGTCGAGATGAGCGCCGGCGGCTACCGCGTCTCGCAGCGCTATCGCGAGAACGGCCGGGTGATGGAGCGGATCCTGGCGCCCGACGGCGCCACCCGCGCGTCGAGCGGCACGGCGGTGTCGAGCTACGCGCTGCCGGGCGGCGCCACCTACACCGACGCGAACGGCGACGGCACCGTCGACGGCTGCACCACCGGTGCCTCGACGGTCACGGTGAGCGGCCCCGCCGCGGTTCCCGACGATCCGCCCCCCGTGGGCACGCCGGTTCCGCCGGTGCCCACGCCTCCGGCACCGTGCACGATCGGCCCGGTCGAGCGCATCGAGATCCAGTCGTTCGGAAACGGCGGCCAGCTGATCGTCGGGCAGACCTTCTACTTCGCGGCCACCGGCTTCGATCACGACGGCAACTCGCAGGACGTGACGTCGATCGTGACGTGGACCTCGTCCAAGCCGGGCATCGCCGACATCGACGACTGGGGCGCGGTGACCGGCACCTCGCCAGGTCACGCGCGCATCACCGCGTCGCTCGGCAGCGTGACGAGCGCGGCCCTCGACGTCGACGTGGTGCCGCGTCCCAAGGCCAGCACGATCTTCATCCAGAACCTCGACTGCTTCTTCGTGCTGCCGGCCTCACCTCCCGTCCCGGCTCCCGGCGGCGGTGGCGCGGGCGGCGGTGGATCTGGCTCCTCCGGCGGCGGCACGGGCGGGTCCCCGGGATCGCCCGGACCGCAGATTCCGCCCGGCGACCTCTTCTTCCCGCCGAGCTGCACCAACGTGATCCTGGTCGGCGACCAGCGCCACTTCGCCGCCACCGGCCTCTTCGGCGACAGCTACTACCAGGACGTGACGCAAGAGGTCGCGTGGAACCTCGACCCGAGCTCGGTCGCCACCATCGCGCAGTCGGGAGCTCTCGACGCGAAGAGCGCGGGCGACACGAACCTCACCGCGTCGCTCGAAGGCGTGACCAGCGATCCCACGGCGATCCGCGTCGTCACGCAGCCGACGCTCACGTCGGTCGAGATCTACACCGACTTCCCGTTGCCGGTCCCGCTCACCGCGACACCGGCTGCTTCCTCCTCTTCTTTCCTTTCCTCCTCTTCGGCTCTCGATGCCGGGGGAGGCTCGACTCCGGGCGGCACTAACCCCACCCCTCCGCCTCCTGGCACCACCGAGCCTCCTCCGGATCCTCCTTCGTTCGCGCCCTGCCCCACCAGCGGCTGCATTCCGCTCAGCCAGACGGTGCTGGTGGGCGACACCGTGCAGTTCCACGCGCTCGCCCGCTACGACACCGGCCTCTCCCGCGACGTGACCAGCGAGGTCGAGTGGACGTCGAGCGCACCGCTCGTCGGGCTCGTTGGCCCAGCCGGGAAGCTGCTGGCGCTCTCGGCGGGAAACACCAACCTGAACGCCAGTCTCGACGGCATCACCAGCGACGCGCTCGAGCTCACCGTAGTGAAGCAGGCCACCGCGCTCTCGATGTGGACCTACATCGAGGGTGGCTCGTCGATCGTGAAGAAGGACGAGTCCACGTTCCTGCACGCCACCGCCTCGTACGACGTGACCGGGCTCATCCGCGACGTGACCAACGAGGTCACGTGGGACGTGAACGAGTCCAAGGTCGCGACGGTGAGCTCGAGCGGCGAGCTGGTCGGCCGCGATCCCGGCTTCGTCACCGTCACCGCGCGGCTCGGCTCGCTCGAGGCAAGCCCGCTCCAGCTCGAGGTGTGGCAGACCTCGAACCTCAACTACTGCGATCCCAACGCCGTGAATCGCGCCACCTGGAGCGACGACCTGAACCGCGTGACGCTCGAGACCGACTGCGCCAGCTACTCCCGCGGCGACACCGTGACCATGCGCTACACGATCGACGAGATCCGCCCGAATCCGGCGCCGCTCATCGACCCGTGCCTCGATCTCTTCGTCTACAGCGGCGACACGCTGGTCCGGACGGTGCGCGACGAGGGCTGCGGCAACGCCGTCGTTCCCGCGGCGGGCGCGGCGGCGCCGGACCCCACGCTCTACCAGACGCTCGCGTTCTGGGATCAGCGTGACGCCAACGGCGAGCCCGTGAGCTCGGGTAGCTACCGGATCGAGGGACGTTTCTACATCTACTACGACCCGGTGGTGGACCTCACGATCCAGGTACGGTGAAACGTGCCATGTCCGAGCATCGTCGTTTCGAGCATCGTCGCGTCTATCGCGTCGCCGTGGTGCTGACGCTGCTCGCGGGTCTGGTGGAGCTGCTCGCGAGCTGCGGATCGAGCTCGGGCTCGAGCGCCACCAGCAACCCGCCCGCCCCGGTGGCCGGCGATCCGGCGCACGGCGCGTCCGCGCAAGTGCTGATCGCCGACCAGGGCCTCGAGATCTGGGTGGGCGTCGATTCGCCCGACGTCGCGAGCATGCTGCGATCGAACTTGCAGACCGGGCTCGAGGAGTGGCTGGTGGGCGCGATCGTGTCCGACGCCGCGCACCATCTCGGTTTCTACTTCGCGCCCAGCACGATCGGGGTGGCGGAGATCACCGCCGAAGGAATTCAGACCACCCTCCCCCAGATCGCGGCCGACCCTTCGCACTACGTCCCCGGCGGCCCGGGCGGCTTCAACGAGTGGGCGGTGACGGCGAAGGTCGTCGACGTCGTGCGGTGAGCTGAATCTCCCGGGGGGGCTTTTCAAGCCCCCCGCCCCGAAAAAAGTGCGATTTTTTCGGGGCCCCA
>CAZYWA010000719.1:0-3404 GCA_964650975.1 uncultured bacterium | reverse complement strand
CAGGCGATCCCGTACACCGACCGGCTCAACTACAACTCGGGAATCATCTGCAACCTGGGGTATTGCCTCGCGGTCGAGAAGCTGCTCGGCATCGAGGTGCCGGTGCGCGCTCAGGTGCTGCGCGTGGTGGGAAGCGAGCTGGCGCGCATGAGCGACCACTTCACGTGCGTCGGCGCGGGCGGGCTCGAGCTGGGCGCCATGAGCGCCTTCCTCTACGCGGTCGAGGCGCGCGAGCTCTTGTGGGACCTGATCGAGGATCTGTGCGGCGCGCGAGTGACGAACAACTACACGCGGATCGGCGGGCTCTCGCAGGATCTGCGCGAGGGCTTCACCGAGCGGCTGCGCGTCGTGTTCGCGAAGGTCCGTGAGCTTTTCGCCGACGTCGACAAGCTGCTCACCGCCAACCGGATCTTCGCCGATCGCCTGAAGAACACCGGGCTCTTGTCGAAGGAGCGTGCCATCGCCTGGGGGCAAACCGGCCCGGTGCTGCGCGCCACCGGAGTCGCGTACGACATCCGCAAGGCCTTCCCGTACAGCGGCTACGATCGATACGACTTCGACGTCCCGGTGGGAAGCGTCGGCGACAACTACGACCGCTTCCTGATCCGCATGGAAGAGCTTCGCCAGAGCATGCGGATCATCGAGCAAGCGGTCGCGGACTTGCCCGACGGGCCGGTCAACGTCGACGATCCCAAGATCCGCTGGCCCGCCAAGACCCGCGTGTTCACGCGGATGGAAGAGCTGATCGACCAGTTCATGCTGGTCACGGGCGGGATCCGCGTTCCCGCCGGCGAGGCCTACCTGCCGGTCGAGGGCGCCAACGGCGAGCTCGGCTTCTACGTGGTGAGCGACGGCACCGGAAACCCGGTCAAGGTGCGGTGCCGCAGCCCGAGCTTCGCCAACACCAGCGCGCTCCGCGAGATGATCATGGGCAGCATGATCGCCGACATCATCCCGACCTTCGACCTGCTCAACATGATCGGCGGGGAGTGCGACCGATGAGCGCCGCGAGCCTGCCGGAAACCGCTCCGATTCTGCCGGCCGAGGTGGTGGCCAAGATCGAAGCCGAGCTGCCCAATTATCCGGTCAAGAAGGGCGCGATGATGAACTCGCTCCACCACGTCCAGCAGGCGCTCGGCTGGATCCCGCGCGAGGCGATGGTGGAAGTGGCGGCACTGCTCGAGGTCCGCCCCATCGAGGTGCTGGAGGTGGTGACCTTCTACCCGATGTTCCGCGACAAGCCCGTGGGCCGGCACCACCTCGAGTTCTGCCGCAACCTGAGCTGCGCCTTGCTGGGCGCCCGGCAGCTGGTGCGTCACTGTGAGACGAAGCTCGGGATCCGCTCCGGCGAGACCACGCCCGACGGCAAGTTCTCGATCGCCGAGGCCGAGTGCCTTGGCTCTTGCGGAAGCGCGCCGATGCTCATGCTCGAGGATCACTTTCACGAGAACCTAACCGTCGAGAAGCTCGACCTGCTACTCGATTCGCTCGACTGAGTCCGATTCGCCGCCGGCTTCGCTTCCCGAGAGAACGTCATGCCCGCCATGCCCTGGTTGCTGCCCGAAGACGGAGTCGACCTCTCGATGCTCGCCGACTACCAGGCGCGCGGCGGTTACGAGACCGCGCGCGCGGCGATCCGCGACAAGAAGCCGGAAGAGGTCACGGCGATCGTCAAGGACTCGGGCTTGCGCGGCCGCGGCGGCGCCGGATTTCCCACCGGCCTCAAGTGGACGTTCATGCCTCCTCCCGACGGCAAGGCGCGCTACATCGCGTGCAACGCGGACGAGAGCGAGCCGGGCACCTTCAAGGACCGGCAGATCCTGGAGCGAAACCCGCACCAGCTCGTCGAGGGGCTGATGCTCATGGGTTACGCGATCCACGCCACCGCCGCGCACATCTACATCCGCGGCGAGTTCGCGCAGCCGTTTTACCGGCTGCGTCGAGCCGTGGATGACGCCTACGCGGCGGGCCTGATCGGGAAGGGCGTTTTCGGCGAGGGTCGCGACTTCGACATCGTCATCACCCGCGGCGCCGGCGCCTACATCTGCGGCGAAGAAACCGGGCTCATGGAGTCGGTCGAGGGCAAGAAGGGGCAGCCGCGGAAGAAGCCGCCGTTTCCCGCGCAGGCCGGGCTGTGGGCGCGGCCGACCACGGTCAACAACGTCGAGACCGTCGCGCACGTGCCGTTCATCGTGCGCGAGGGCGTCGCGGCGTTTCGCGCGGTCGGCACCGAGAAATGCCCGGGCAAGACGATCTACGGCATCAGCGGACACGTGGTCCGACCGGGAACTTACGAGCTGCCGATCGGAGTCACGCTGCGCGAGCTGATCTACCAGTACGCGGGCGGAATCCGGAACGGTCGCGCGCTCAAGGCGGTGATCCCGGGCGGCTCGTCGGCTCCGGTGCTGGCCGCGGACAAGATCGACGTGAAGGCGGATCCGGAGTCGCTGCGCGAGGTGAAGTCGGTGCTCGGGACCGGCGCCGTCATCGTGATGGACGAGACCACCTGTATGGTGCGCGCGGCGCTCACCGTGAGCCGGTTCTACCGCCACGAATCGTGCGGCCAGTGCACGCAGTGCCGCGAAGGCACCGGCTGGAGCGATCGCATCATCAAGCGAATCGAGGCCGGCGAGGGTGTGCCGGAGGATCTGGCGGTGCTCGACGATCTGGTGCGCGCGCTCGACGGCCAGACCATCTGCGCGCTCGCCGACGCCGCGAGCTGGGCCGCCGGCGGCTTCCTGCGCGTTTTCCGCGACGAGTTCGTCCGTCACATCGAGGAGAAGCGCTGTCCGCTGCCGGAGAGCTTCGAGCCATGAGCGACGTCGCCGTCGACACCTCCCGCGCCGCGCCGGCCGCGGCGGGGACGTTCCGCCGCATCGACCGCGACACCGCGGTGCGCCGCTTCGGGCAGCCGGCCCGAACCTGGGGCAGCGTCAACGAACCGCGCTACCGCGAGGCGGACGGCGTCAAGTTCAACGAGATGTGGGCGTTCAAGAGCCCGCGCGACCAGGCGCCGGAGTGGGTCGAGCGGGTGCTCTACTGGTTCCGCTACGATCTGGTCGCTTCGGTGCTGGTTCACCGCGACGGGCGCCGGGTGGGCGAGGAGATCGTGCCGTGACCGAAACCGTCTCCGGCTCGGGAAGCGGCAGCCCGCCGCCCAAGAAGCGCTACTGCTCGATGTGCGGCGTCCGCGAGGTCGACGGCACCACGTTCTGCGACCCGTGCAAGGAGCGCCTGCGGCAGGAAGCGCTCGGCGGCCAGTCGAAGGAGAAGCACGAGTCCGATCGCGGGTTGCGGAAGCACGGGGTCACGCCGAAGGGCGAGACCTGAAGGCCGCTTTCGCGCGCGTCCGAACGACCGGTCCGAGGCGATCCGATGGGCCTCGGGACGAGGCACTCTCAGCA
>CAZYWA010000718.1:0-3419 GCA_964650975.1 uncultured bacterium | reverse complement strand
CCGGGCCGATCCGCTTCACCGCCGAACGGCTGCTCGTCGAGGCCGGCCTCAAGACCGCGGAAGAGGGCCGCCGCACGCTGCGCATCACCGAAGCGGTGCGCGCGCATCCCACCTTCGCGGATCTCCGCGGGCGCGTGACCGACTGGGTGCGCGAGGTGGGCGCTCTGGTGCGCGAGCTCTCCGGCATGATCGACACGCTGGGCTGGGCGGGGCCGGGCGAAGGGGTGGCGCGCGAGCTCGCAGGCGCGGCGGCCCCGCTCTCGAACGCGTGCGCGCTGCTCGACGCGGCCTTCGAGGGCGTGGGCGAGGGAGGCTTCGTCCACTGGATCGAGGTGGAGGACGTGCGAGGCGTGCGCCTGCAGCGCATCCACGGAGCGCCGGTCTCGGTCGCCGGGCTCCTGGTCGAGAACCTGTTCGCGCGCTTTCGCTCGGTGGTCCTCACCTCCGCGACGCTCACGCTGGGTGGCGAGACCGATGGCCGGGGATCGATCGGCGACTCGTTCGTCGCGAGCCGCATCGGCTTCGATCGGCTGCCCGCGGCCCGGCGCGCCGCACTCCTGCGTCTCGAAAGCCCCTTCGATCTCGAGCACCAGATGGTGCTGGGCATTCCGGACGATCTCGCCGAGGTGAACTCCGGTGACGCATTCCTGGACGACGTGACGCGCGTCGTCGCCGACGTGGCTCGCCAGCTCGGCGGGCGCACCCTGGCGCTCTTCGCAGCCAACCGCCGGCGGGACGGAGTCGGCGAGCGTCTCGACCCGATGCTGCGCGGCGATCACATCGAGGTGCTCGTGCAAGGGCCGGGCGGCGGGCGCGACCGGCTGGTGCAAGAGCTGCGAGCGGGCGGGCGGAAAGTGGTGCTCGGGTCGCGCAGCTTCTGGGAAGGCGTCGACGTGCCGGGAAGTGCGCTCTCGTGCGTGGTGATCGAGA
Organism: uncultured bacterium; assembly: GCA_964650975.1. GTDB lineage: Bacteria > JADJOY01 > JADJOY01 > JADJOY01 > JADJOY01 > CAZYWA01. The sequence goes on along the minus strand of CAZYWA010000718.1, from coordinate 2,489 downwards.
AGCTGCCGTTCGACTTTCCCGGCGAGCCGCTCCACCAGGCGCGCGAGGAAGCCGTGCGCGAGGCGGGCGGCGACGCGTTCAACGACTTCACGCTGCCGCGCGCGCTGCTGCGCTTCCAGCAGGGAGTGGGCCGGCTGGTGCGCAGCCGCGGCGATCGCGGCATCGTGCTCTTGCTGCAGAGCAATCTTCATCGCCGCGCCTACGCGGATCGCGTGATCTCCGCCCTGCACGGCGTGCGGGTGCTGAGCGGGCCGTGGGCCGAGATCCGCGAGCGAATCTCGGAATTCACGTCGCCCCAGCCAGCCGTTGCGGCGGCGGTGACGGGCCATTAGCCTCGACGCCGTTCCCACATCCCGCACGCGTAGACGAGGAGCTCGGCTCATGAGCGGAGCGCACGATCCAGCTGTCGCCGGCCAACGCAAGCCCAACCGGCTCGCGAACGAGACCAGTCCCTATCTCCAGCAGCACGCGCTGAATCCGGTCGATTGGTACCCGTGGGGACCGGAGGCGCTCGAGAAGGCGAAGCGCGAGAACAAGCCGATCCTGCTCTCGATCGGCTACTCGGCGTGCCACTGGTGCCACGTGATGGAGCGCGAGAGCTTCGAGAACGACAAGATCGCGAAGCTGCTCAACGAGTCCTTCGTGCCGATCAAGGTGGATCGCGAGGAGCGGCCCGATCTGGACCACATCTACATGACCGCGGTGCAGCTCCTGACCGGGCACGGCGGCTGGCCGCTCAACGTGTTCTGCACGCCCGACGGCAAGCCGTTCTGGGGCGGGACTTATTTCCCGCCCGAGGCGCGGCAGCAGATGCCGGGATTTCGCCAGATCCTGGAATCGCTCTCCGACACCTGGAAGAAGCGCCGCGGCGAGATCGACAAGGCGGTCGAGCAGATCCTGGCTGGCGTCGAGCGCGCCAACACCGTCGTCGCCGCCGACAGCGACGTCCCGCCCGACCTGCTCGCCCGCGCCGCGGACTCGCTGGTGCGTGCCGTCGACCTCCACTGGGGCGGCATCGGTCAGTCACCCAAGTTTCCCAACACGCTGGTCTTCGAGCTCTTCCTGCGCGCCTGGAAAGCGACCGGCGAGAAGCGCTTCCTCGACGCCACCACCGTGACGCTCGGGCGCATGGCCGCGGGCGGCATCTACGATCACCTGGGCGGCGGGTTCGCGCGCTACTCGACCGACGAGCGCTGGCTGGTGCCGCACTTCGAGAAGATGCTCTACGACAACGCGCTCCTGGTGGAGCTCTATCTGGAGGGCTTCCTCGCCACCGGCGATGCCGATTTCCGCCGGGTGGTCGAGGAGACGCTCGACTGGGTGCTCGCGGACATGACCGATGCGTCCGGCGGGTTCTACTCGACCCGGGATGCGGACAGCGAGGGCGAGGAGGGCAAGTTCTACGTCTGGGAGCGCCCCGAAATCGAAGGGATCCTCGGGCGCGACGAGGCGAAGCTCTTCTGCCGCGTGTACGACGTGAGCGAGTCGGGGAACTGGGAAGGGACCAACATCCTCAATCGCCTGCTCACCGACGACGAGGCCGCGAAGCTCTTCGAGACCGGCGCCGACGACGTCCGGCGCCGGCTCGCCTCGTCCCGCAAGATCCTGCGCAACGTCCGCGCACGACGCGTGGCGCCCGGCCGCGACGAGAAGATCCTGACCGCGTGGAACGGGCTCATGCTCTCGGCGCTCGCTCGCGCCGGGGCGGTGCTGGGGCGCGCCGATTACGTCGCGGCGGCGCGGAAAAACGTCGACTTCGTCTGGACGACGCTGCGCGATTCGCGAGGACGATTGCTGGCGGTGGTGAAGGACGGGCGCGCGCGCCTCGACGCCTACCTCGACGACTACGCCTTCTACGCCAACGGGCTGCTCGATCTCTTCGAGGCGACGTTCGACCCGACCTACCTGGCCCGTGGCCGCGAGCTCGGGGACGCGTTGCTCGCGCACTTCGAGGATCGCGCGCAGGGCGGATTCTTCTTCACGGCCCACGATCACGAGCAGCTGGCGGCGCGCACCAAGGCGTCGTTCGACGGCGCCATTCCGTCGGGAAACGCCATGGCGGTGCACGCGCTGCTGCGATTGCACGCGCTCACCGAGCACGAGCCGTATCTGGCTTCCGCGGAGAAGACGCTCGGCCTCTACGCCGAGCAGATGGCGAAGCAGGCCTTCGGCCTGGCGAAGATGATCCAGGGGTTCGAGCTCTACGCGAAGGGCTTCACGGAGATCGTTCTGGTCGGCGCGCCCGACTCGAGCAAGACGAAGGAGCTGCTGGCGAAGGTGCGCGGCCAGTTTCTGCCGGGTGCGATGGCGTACGTGTTCGATCCGGCCGTGGGCGAGCCGCCGGTCGCGTTCGCGCGCCAGCGCCCTGCGATCGCAGGCGAGACCGCGGTTTACGTTTGCCGCGATCGCTCCTGCGCGCCGCCCGTCACCAGCTGGGAAAAGCTCGCGCCGCTCTTGGGCTGATCAGGACGAAGTGCCGGAATAGGTGC
>CAZYWA010000717.1:0-3438 GCA_964650975.1 uncultured bacterium | reverse complement strand
TCCTCTACGACTCGCTCTATGCCGCCATCCAGGAGCGACTGGCGCGCCCCGAGCGCTGAACGCGAGCGCGCGCTCGCGCGCGAGGGACCGCGCGCGCTCCACACGGCATCTCCGCGATTCCTGCTGGAGGCCCGCCGGGCCCTCGGCGGGCAGCGATCGATCGCGAACGCTCGGGCGCCCCAGTCCAGCCGCTACTCGGGAGGCAACACCGTCGCGTAGTACCGGATTTCCGCCGGCTGCTCGCCGTGGTGGGGAACGGCGACGTAGAGCACGCCCGACTCGGGGACGAAGAGCGACGTCCGGGCGCCCGGCGCGGTCGGGACTCGGCCGAGCACGCGGTAGTGACTCGGGTCGTCGCTGCTCAGCACGGTGATGAACCCCTCGCCGCCGGTGACGTAGATGCGCTTCATTCGGGCATCGACGAACACGTCGTCCGCATCCCCGACGATGTCGGACTCGGCCACGGGACTGCCGGACTCGGTGTCGAAGACCAGCAGCTTCGCCGGGCGCCGGCACGCCACGAAGAGGCGGTGATCCGGCTCGTCGAGCGCCATCGCGAAGTTCGCGGCGGCGCCTTTCATGGCCCAGGTTGCGACGACGGCGGCTCGATCGCGGTCGACCACCGCCACCTGCTCGGCACCGGGAACGTTCACGAAGATCCTGCGCCCGTGACTCTCGAGCTGGAACGACTCGGGATGGCCGGCGAGCTTCACTTGGGCGACCTTCTTCTTCGTGGCCGCGTCGATCGCCGCGAGACCGCCGTCGCCGTAGCCCACCCAGAACCGGCGCGCCTCGGGCTCGTATCGCACGTTGTCGGCGTCGTCTCCGAGCGAGACCGTTCCAGCCGGACCCAGCGAGGTCGCGTCGTAGAGCCGGACCGAGCCATCGGCGTCGCTCGATACGGCCAGCCGTCCCGCCTCCGTCGCGACGGCGACACCTTGCGGCGAACCCAGGCCCGGGATCCGCGCCGCCACTTTCCCGGCCTCGAGATCCACCACCTCGAGCGAATCGTTTCCGATGGCCGCCACGAACAGCCGCTGACCGGTGCCATCGACCGCCAGGTGATCGATCCGCCCTTCGACGCCAGGCAGCGGGAACGATCGCTGGTAGGCGGGAAGACTCGGGGTGGCCGCATTCGTGTCCGCCCACGTCACCCGAGCGGCTGCGACCCAGGCGATCGCCACGACCGCGACGATCGTCCCGAATCTCATCGACGTCCTCCAGCCTCCGCCCCGGCGGTCGAAATTCGGCGACGGCTCGCTATGCTACATCGCTGGCCGGGGGATGGTGCCGCTCGCACGCGGGCGATGATCTCGTTGGACGGAGTGGGGACGACATGGGATCGCGAGACTTGGATCGACTGGCAATCGACACGATTCGCTTCTTGTCCGTCGATGCCGTGCAGCACGCCAACTCCGGCCATCCGGGCCTGCCGATGGGCGCGGCGCCGATGGCGTACGTGCTGTGGACCCGGTTCCTGAGGCACAACCCGAGCAATCCGAGCTGGCCGGACCGCGACCGGTTCGTGCTCTCCGCCGGGCACGGCTCGATGCTGCTCTATTCGCTCCTCCATCTGACCGGCTACGCGCTCTCGCTCGAAGAAATCGAGCACTTCCGGCAATGGGGAAGCCTGACACCGGGGCACCCCGAGAGCCACCTGACGCCCGGAGTCGAGGCCACCACCGGACCGCTCGGACAAGGGATCGCCAACGCGGTCGGCATGGCCATCGGCGAGGCGCATCTGGCGGCGCGCTTCAACCGGCCCGGCCACGAGATCGTCGGCCACTTCACGTACGTCCTCGCGGGCGACGGCGACCTGATGGAGGGCGTGCAGGCCGAGGCCTGCTCGCTGGCCGGCGACCTCGCGCTCGGCCGGCTGATCGTCCTCTACGACAGCAACCACATCACCCTCTCGGGCAGCACGTCGATCTCGTTCAACGAGGACGTACGCGCGCGCTTCGCCGCCTACGGCTGGCACGTGCAGCGCGTCGACGACGGCAACGATCTGGTGGCGGTGGAGCAAGCACTCGAGAAGGCCCGGCAGGTCGGCGACCGGCCGTCGCTGATCGAGGTGCGAACCACCATCGGCTTCGGCTCGCCCAAGAAGCAAGGGACCTTCCACGCGCACGGCAGTCCGCTCGGTCCCGACGAGGTCAAAGCGACCAAGGAGAACCTCGGCTGGCCCGTCGAGCCGGCGTTCTTGATTCCCGCCGAGGCGCTGACCCACTTCCGATCCGCCCTCGAGCGCGGTGCCGGGCTCGAAGCCGACTGGAAGAAGCGTCTCGCGGCTTACACCGCGGCGTTTCCCGATCTCGGCCAAGAGCTGACGCGCCGGCTGGCCGGCGAGCTGCCCGGTGGCTGGGATTCGAAGCTCCCCACGTTCCCGGCCGACGCCAAGGGCGTCGCCACCCGCAAGGCGTCCGAGTCGACGATGCAGGCTCTCGCGACGGCGCTGCCCGAGCTCTTCGGCGGCTCGGCGGATCTCGATCCGTCGACCCTCACGATGCTGAAGGGCGAGGGCGATTTTCAGCCTGCGTCGCTGTCGCAGGAGGGAGTGCAGGGAGCGGCCGGCGGCGTGTGGGGATTCGCCGGGCGAAACCTGCACTTCGGAGTGCGCGAGCACGGCATGGGTGCGGTCGTGAACGGGCTCGGGTACCACGGCGGGTTCGTGCCGTACGGCTCCACGTTCCTGGTGTTCTCGGACTACATGCGTCCGTCCATCCGGCTCTCGGCCATCGCGCGCCTGGGCTCGGTGTGGGTGTACACCCACGACAGCGTCGGCGTCGGTGAAGACGGACCGACGCACCAGCCCATCGAGCACGTCGCCGCGCTGCGCGCGATTCCCGATCTGCTGGTGATCCGCCCGGCGGACGCCAACGAGACCGTATGGGCCTGGAAGGTCGCGATCCAGAACCGCCACCGCCCGACGGCGCTGGTGCTCACGCGCCAGAACGTGCCGACCCTCGACCGCTCCATTCACGCGTCGGCCGAGGGGCTCACGCGCGGTGCGTACGTTCTCAACCCAGGGGCCGCGGGTTCGCGTGCTCCCGACATCACGCTGATCGCGACGGGCTCCGAGGTGCAGCTCATCGTCGCGGCGCGGCCGCTGCTCGCGGCGAAGGGGATCGAAGCGCGGCTGGTGTCGATGCCGTGCTGGGAGCTGTTCGCGGAGCAGCCCGCCGATTACCGCGAGAGCGTCCTCCCGTCGTCCGCCTCCACCCGGCTCGCCGTCGAGGCGGGCCGCGCGATGGGCTGGGAGCGCTGGGTCGGGGACCACGGCAAGACGATTTCCATCGAACGCTACGGTGCCTCGGCGCCAGGAGAAGTCGTGCTGCGCGAGCTCGGCATCACCACCGCGCGAGTCGTGCAAACCGCGGAAGAGCTGATCGCGAGGCGCGCCACGTGAAGGTGCTCGTGGTCGACGTCGGCGGCACCCAC
>CAZYWA010000716.1:0-3458 GCA_964650975.1 uncultured bacterium | reverse complement strand
GCTCGTGGTGTGCCCGTGCGTGGCGTCCCGCCGCGACCTGGCGCGTGTGCGGCCGCGCCACGCCGAGCCGCTGCGCGTGGTGTCGCTGGGAATCGAGGAGCCCTACCTGATCTGCGTCGGCACGACCCATTCCCACAAGGGTCACGCGACGCTGGTGCGAGCTCTCGCGCGCCTGCGCGAGCGGGGCTCGGCGGCGCCGCTCTTGGTCCTCACGGGCGTGCGCGGTTTCGCCCACGGCTCGCTGATGGGAGAGATCGAGCGGGCACGGCTCACGGACCGCGTGCGACATCTGGGCTGGGTCGAGCGCGACGATCTCGCGGCGCTCTATCGGCACGCGACTCTGGGTCTGGTGCCCTCGCGGTTCGAGGGCTTCGGTCTGCCGCTCCTCGAGGGGCTCGCGGCGGGCCTGCCGACGGCGGCCACCGATCTCCCGGTGCTTCGCGAGGTAGGCCGCGCCGCCGTCCGGTGGGTCGCGGCGGACGATCCGGCAGGATGGGCAAACGCGATCGGTGCGCTGCTTCTGGACACGGCGGAGTGCTCGAGGCTGAGCGCCGCGGGGCGGGCCACGGCGGCCGGCTACACCTGGGAGTCCGCGGCGAGCGCGCTGCGGGCCGTGCTCGGCGAGGCCGCCAGCCCGGCCGGTTCCGTTGACGTGAGCGGAACGCGCGAAGTATAGGTTGAAGGCGTCGCACTTCCCCTTCTCGCGCAAGCCAGGTCCGAGGAACGAGCATTCTCAGGTCTCCGCACGGCGCCTTCGCTCCGCCGCTCGACGTGGTTGACATCCTGGACGCTCGGGATGCGCGGCGAGGGAGGTCAGATCGTGGGTGCGAGCGGTCCGCCTGCGGCCTAGCCGAAACGAATCTCGAGTCTCGCTGCTGAAACGACCTTCGAGCTCCATGGCCTACCGCGCGGTCTTCGTTCACCAGGGGTTCGAGTTCCTGGGCGTCGAGGCCATCGCTGCATCTTTGCAGCGCGCCGGCTTCGAGGTCGGGATGACGTTCGACCCGCGGCTCTTCTCCGACACCTACGTGAAGAACCCGTGGCTCGAGCGGCGCTTCAACTACGAGCGCGAGACGATCGAGGAGGCCGCGGCGCTGGATGCGGACGTCTACCTGTTCTCGGTGGTGAGCCCGGTCCACCGCTGGGCGGCGCGAATGGCCGCGGGGCTCAAGCAGGCCAAGCCCGATGCCGTGGTGGTGTTCGGCGGAGTGCATTCGAGCGCGGTGCCGGAGCGGGTGCTCGAGGATCCCAACGTCGACTACGTGGTGGTGGGAGAGGGTGACGAGGCGTGCGTCGAGCTGGTTCGAGCGCTCGCCGCGGGACAGCGCGACGTGGACGTCGCGAACATCGCGTTCCGCCGCGACGGCCAGATCGTGCAGAACCCGGTGCGCCCCTTCATCCAGGATCTCGACACCCTGCCGTTCCCGGCGAAGGACCTGTTCGTCAACGAGGCGGGTTACTTCGGCTTCGGCTACACGGTGCAGAGCGGGCGCGGCTGCCACTTGCGCTGCACGTTCTGCTACCACAGCTTCTTCGCCAACCTGCCGAGCGAGACCCGTCCCGGCGACCGCTACGTGCGGCGCCGGAGCCCGGCCAACGTGGTTCAAGAGCTCAAGCTCGCGAAGCGTCGCTACGATCCCAAGGTGGTGCGGTTCTTCGACGACAACTTCGTCTACAACATCGACTGGCTCGAGGAGTTCGCCGACCGCTATTCGCGGGAAGTGGCGTTGCCGTTCTGGTGCCTGGGGAACCCCGACAAGCTCACCCCCGAATCGGTCGCCTGTCTGGAGCGGGCCGGGTGCTACGAGCTTCAGATGGGCGTGCAGACATTCTCGGAGGAGACGCGGCGCGGGCTGCTGGCGCGTTCGGAGACCAACGCGGACGTCGCGCAGGCGATCGATCTCCTCAGGCGCACCAAGATCCGCTCCGCGTGCGACAACATCCTCGGCCTTCCCGGGCAGGGCGAGGAGGAGCTCGCGAACCTGGCGCGCTTCTACAACCGCGCTCGGCCGAGCCGGATCAACATGTACTGGCTCACGTATTTCGCCGGTGCCCGGATCCTCGAGATGGCCGAGCAGTCGGGCTGGATCCCGACCGACGAGGCACGCGGCTACCGCAACGATCCGCCCCCGGTGGCGATCCACGTCAACGCGCCAGGCAAGGGCACTCCCACGCAGCGCCGGTTCCAGACGTTCCTGTCGCTCTTGCTGTTCCTGCCGCGGCGCTGGAACGAGTGGATCCTGCGCGCGCGGATCTACCGGTTCATGCCGGTCATGGATCCCTTCCTGCTCACCGGCGTGATCTTCAACCTGCGCGACCGCGGTGCTCCCAAGTCGCTCTTCCAGGTCCGGTTCTTCGCGCGCTACCGCACCTACATGATGCGCCGCGTGAGTCGCTGGCTGCGCCGCGGAACCGCGGGTGCGGCCGCGCAGCCGGCGCCAGACCGCCACCTGCTCCGCCCGCTGGCGACGGAACCCGTTCGCTCCTGAGCCCTCGCGCCGAGCGGCGCGAGCTCGCTCGGCGGTCCGGTCACTCGGCGGTTCGGAACCCGGAGAGATCCTTGCCGAGTGCCACGCGCATGCGCTCGATCAGCCGCTTCTCGAGCTGACGCACGCGCTCCCGCGTCACCCCGAAGCGCTTCCCGAGCATCTCGAGGGTCGCGGGATTCTCGTTCAAGAGCCGCTCCTCGAAGATGATCTTCTCCTTGCCGTCGAGGCCCGAGGCGAACTGCCGGATCGCATGCATCGCGGCGTCCCGGTACTCCTCGTCGGCCAAGAGCTCGTCGGCGGGGGCACCCTCCGCGGCCAGCACGCCGAGCAGCGTGTTGCCGGAATCGTCGCCGACCGGAGTCTCGGTCGAGATTTCGGGCGTCGAGAGGCGCTGCTCCATCTCGGTGATTTCGCGCTCGTCGACGTCGAGCCGCTCGGCCAGCAGCGCGGGCCCCGGATGGATTCCCATCCGTTCGAGCCGCTGCTTCTCTTGATTGAGATTGAAGAAGAGCTTGCGCTGCGCCTGGGTGGTTCCGATCTTCACCAGCCGGAAGTTGTTGAGCACCCAGCGGATCATGTAGGCGCGGATCCACCACACCGCGTAGCTCGGGAAGCGCACGCCGCGATGGGGATCGTAGCGCTTGAGAGCCTCCATCAAGCCGACGTTGCCCTCCTGGATCACGTCGAGGAGGTTGCGCAGCGAGCGCTGGTACTCGCGCGCGATCATCACCACCAGGCGCAGGTTGGAGGTGAGCAGCCGGTAGGCCGCTTCGACGTCGCCGTGCTCCTTGTAAGCCACGGCCAAACGGTGCTCTTCGTCGCGATCGAGCACCGGATACCGGCGGATTTCGGACAGGTAACGGCTGAGCGGATCGCTGGGGACGATGCCGCGGTCGGGCGCTTCCAACGGAGCGTCGACGAGCTCCGCCCCCACGTCGTCGAGACTGGCCGGCAGCAGCTCGGGCGTGA